>JABMPE010000517.1 GCA_013203845.1 Rhodopirellula sp.
CTGGGGGCTCGCCAGGGCTCGACCACCAGCCACCCGGAATTTCGTCCTTCATTCGCGGGACCAGCGCGAAGTTCACGCTCAGAAGTCTCAACCGGTGCATTCAGTTACGTCTCTCGGAAGCAGGGTTCCGAAACACTCATCAACGCTGATCTTCGCTAATTCAGAATCTGTCGAGATGAGCGTTGTTCCCAAATCGACTGAAACCGGTGTTCCATCATGTGGGTCAAGATCTGCGGAATCCGCGATGTCAAAACCGCCGAGCAGGTGGTCATGCTCGCGCCGGACGCCATCGGGCTGAACTTCTTTGCAACGTCGCCTCGTTGTGTTAAACGCTCAGTCGCCGCTGAGATTTCAAAAACGCTGCCTGCGTCAATCGAGTCGGTCGGGCTGTTTGTGAATCACGACCTGCACGACGTCCTCGACACGGCCCGGCAGTGTGGTCTGACGATGATCCAGCTCCACGGCGATGAGACTCCCGAATTTCTAGCCGAACTGAAGTCGTGCGTCGCGGACGTCAGGCTTCTGCGGGCATTCCGGGTGGATGGTCGAGGGCTGTCCGACGTCGCTGATTACCTCGCCGAATGCCGAAAGCTGGATGTCTGTCTGGCAGGGTGCCTGATCGATTCTCACGTGGACGGCGAGTATGGCGGGACGGGGCACACGGCCCCTTGGGATTTGCTGGCGGATCAGTATGATGCCGACCGCTGGCCGCGTCTGATCCTCGCTGGTGGCCTGCATCCCGGCAATCTGGCGGACGCGATTCGGGTCACGAGGCCTTTCGGTGTTGACGTTGCCAGCGGTGTCGAGTCCGAACGGGGAGTCAAAGATCTGGCTCTGGTCCGAGACTTCATCCAGGCCGCGAGGCAGGCAGATTGATCGTCGGAAACAGGCAGACTTGAATCGCAGAGAGCGCAAAGGAAAGACGCGGAGTTCGGAAAGAACTTCTCCATTTCCCTCTGCGGAACCTCAGCGTCCTCAGCGATTTGTTCCATTTCGAATACGTAACAAACTCGGAAAGACATTCATCATGGCGGAAGTCCAGGCATTTCAGGCGTGGCGTTATGACGTTGGTCAGGTCGGCGATCTCTCAGATGTGGTCGCTCCCCCGTACGACGTGATCGACACGCCGTTTCAGAATGCACTCTACGAAGCTCATCCGTGTAACTGTGTGCGAGTGGACCTGAACCGTGCGGAACCAGAAGACTCCAGCGAAGATGACCGGTACGCGCGAGCCGCAAAGTATCTGAAGCAGTGGCAGCAGGACGGCGTGCTGATTCGCGAGCACGAAAATTCGCTGTACGTTTATCATCAGGAATTCGAATGGGAAGGCGTCAGTTACGTCCGCAAAGGATTCCTGGGCCGACTGAAGCTGGAAGAATTCGGCAAGGGCAACGTCTTTCCGCATGAGCAAACCATGCCCGGCCCCAAGAAGGACCGACTGGCTCTGATGCACGCCTGCCAGGCAAACCTGTCGGCGATCTTCGGTCTTTATCCGGATCGAGAAAACGAAGCACAGACGATTCTCGAAGACGCCGCGCGGTCGCTGACTCCGTTGGTGGCGACCGATCATCTGGGAGTCATCCATCGGATGTGGCCGGTTTCTGATCCCACAGCGATTACAAAAGTGCAGGCGATTCTTGCGGACAAGCCCATCTTCATCGCCGATGGTCACCATCGCTACGAAACATCCTGCAACTACAGGAACGAGCTGACCGAAGCCGGACAGCTCAACGAAACCTCACCCGCCAACTACACGCTGATGATGTTCTGTGGGATGGAAGATCCCGGCCTGGCGATTCTGCCGACTCACCGCCTGGTTTCCGGTTTCCCGGAACTCAGCAGCGACGACATCAAAGCGGCGCTCGGCGAACACTTCAGCATCGAAGAAGTCGAGACCGCCGAAGCCGCGTGGGAAACGATGGAAATGGACGGCGGCCAGGAAGTATTCGGCATCGGCACACCGTCCGACGGCAAGTGGCTGCTGCTGCGAGCGACCGATACCAGCCCGATGAAAGAACTGGCTCCCGAGCAAAGCGACGTCTGGCGAGGCCTCGGCGTCAGCATCCTGCACCGGCAGATCGTCGATCATCTACTGAAGGGAAAGCACCCGGAAGCCGATCCGAAATTCAAGTTCGTGCATCTGATGGAAGAAGTCCACACCGGCATGAACGAGAAAACCTGCCAGCTGGCCATCCTCGTGATGCCCGCCCAGATCGAGCATGTCCAGGCCATCTCGGAAGAGCTGGAGCGAATGCCACCCAAGAGTACATTCTTCTACCCGAAACTGCTGTCTGGTCTGGTCTTCAACCCGCTGAATTGAGAGCCGCTGGGTGCCACTGCATCGTCAATTCGGGTGGCACCGGTTGCTCGCAACCGGTGCGGCAAAGCCGCAAGAGTTTTTGATCACTAAATGAAATCACCTCTTGTCGTTTCGCGACACGGGTTGCAGGCAATCCGTGCCACCCTGCTTTGTCTGGTCACAGATTTCTGCAATGCCCCAGTCGTGATCACAAGAGTTACAGTGAAACTGCGGCGACTTATCAATGACTGTGCAGCCACCAAGTACGATAAGCCCCGCATCGAGATCTCGTTGAAGCTCGATCATGTCGTCTGGCAGGCCGTACAGATATTTGCCAACGCGATTGGCGCCACTATGTGGACAGATTCTCGCCCTTGAAGACATCGACTCACCCTATGAATTCAGATCGGGATGTCATGTCAGGTACATTGCTCAGCAGCTGAAGCCTTCGCTGCTGCCTCCGCAGGGGCTGCAGGATGAGCCGGCTTGAATCGCTTCGGCGGCAGCTTTTTCGCGGTCGGCGAGGAGTTCGGTGGTGCGGGCGTCGCCGGTGATGATTCTGAAGCCGAGGTCTTCGATCATCCGAAAATCTTCCATTGCGGCCTGCCCCTTGGTCGTCAGGTAGTCACTGACAAACAGCGAGTTGGCCGGGTAGAGACTCATGGCCTGCATGGATCGCAGGTTGACCTCGCGACCGCCAGCGATGCGGATCTCCGTATCGGGATTGGCGAAGCGGAACAGGCAGAGCGTCTTCAGGCAGAAGCGAGGATCCAGATCCCACGTGCCTTCGAGCTGTGTGCCGTCGATCGAGTTCAGGAAGTTCACGGGAATTGATTCGACTTTGATGCCTCGCAGTTCGATCGCGACGTCGACCAGGTCGGCGTGCTCTTCGCCCATGCCGGCGATGACTCCGGCGCAAAGTTCCATGCCGGCGTCGCGAGCGACTTTCAGTGTGTCGAGGCGATCATCAAACGTGTGCGTCGAACAGATTTCGTCGTAGTACTTGCGGCTGGTGTTCAGGTTGTGATTAATGCGGTCGACGCCGGCTTCTTTTAGAGTCGTTGCCTGGTCGGGGCTGAGGATTCCCAGGCAACAGCAGATATGCAGACCGTACTCGTCTTTGATCTTCTTCACGACGCTGGAGACGTGTTCGACATCGCTGTTCGACGGGCCTCGGCCACTGGTCACGATGCAATAGGTGCGGGCCTGAGCGTCGTAGGCCTGCTTCGCTCCGGCCAGAATCTGCTCTTCGTTCAGCAGGTTGTATTTTTCGATCGGAGCGGTCGACTTCACATTCTGCGAGCAGTATCCGCAGTCTTCCGGGCACAGACCGCTTTTAGCGTTCTTCAGGAAGTACAGGTGAACGTCGTTGCCGAAGTGGTGACGACGGACCCGCCAGGCGGCGTCGAGCAGCGACAACAGTTCGGTGTCGTCAGAACTCAGGACTGCCAGCCCTTCTTCCTTCGTCAGCGAATGGCCGGCGAGAATACGATCAGCGAGGTCGGACCAGGTGTTGAGGCTCGAAGTTATTTCAGCAGTTGCCATAGGATTTCCGCTTTTCATCAAGTAGGTCAGGCTCTGCCTGACGAAGTCTCAATCGGTCAGCTTTCAACCACGAAAAACACAAAATACACGAAAATGAAACTGACGGATTGGTTAATCCGTAGGCTGGGTCTTGACCCAGCAGTCGCATTCGAGCTGGGTCAAGACCCAGCCTACGGCGTATTTCGTGTGCTTGGCGTATTTCGTGGTATCTATATACGAGCTAATGAATTCATTGCTTTTGTATAAGGATTCCGTCAGGCAGAGCCTGACCTACGGAGAGCCACCCAGTTTACCGGTTCCCGATTCGACAAAACACCCAGCGGTCAAGCTTCGAATTCTGGTCGATTGAGTCGCCGGATTCTCGTTGAACCGGGTGGCTGGTGGTCGAGCGACAGCGAGCCCCCAGAGACAGAAGTCACACTCAACGAAACTGGGGACTCGCCAGGGCTCGACCACCAGCCACCCAGCTTGGGTACTACACCATCTCACGAGGCAGATTTTGAGTCTCGCATCACGGTCGACCAGGTCAGTGGCAACTTGTCGGAGTCTGGACTTTTGGGAACGGGAATCAGACTCAGAATCACTGACAGCCCGATCGCCGAGAAGAAGCCGATTGGCCAGAACAGGAGCGAGAACCAGTCGGGATGAGCGTACATGGCCCAGGCAGTGATGGCAGCTCCACCGAACGTGCCGAGTAGAACTCCCAGCCAGGTCACGCGGGTCATGAACAGCCCGACAATGAACACGGCCAGCAACGGTCCCCCGAAGGCAGCCGTCGATTTCTTCGCCACGTCAAAAACGTCTCCGAGTTCTCCGACAAAACACGCCAGCACGACAGCCAGCGCTCCGACAATGAACAGGATGATCCGGGCCACTCGCATTTCTCCGGCGTCGGTGGCCGGTCGGAGCGAAGGAAACAGCCGGTCTCGGAAGTCGACGACGATCGCTGTCGTGACCGAGTGAATCCCCGAGTCGATACTCGACATGGTAGCCGCCATCAGCGCCGCGACGAGCAGACCGACAACGCCGGGCGGAAACTTCAGTCGAACGAATGTCGGTAGAGCCTGATCCTGCAGCCCCAGCATCACCATGTCGTCGTGCAGCCGTTCCGGACCGTCTTTCGCATAATGCTGTTGAGCTGTCTGCTCCAGCGATTCCGGACCGTCATCCGACGTTGAAATTTGCTTCCCCGACTGCTGTTTTTGAAAATCAAGGAGGTGGTCTCTGACATTCTGCGCGGCGCTGGCTTCTGTATCCTGCAGTTCTTCCTGCAACTTCTCAACGAACACCGGCACCAGCGTTTCAGGGTGATGCTCGAAGTACGCGAACAGCCCGGCTCCGATGCAGAGCAGACTGGGAACGATGAACGACAGGCCGAGCATGTTGATCAGAAAGCCTGACTGCGACGTCTTCACATCGCGAGCGGCGATGTAACGCTGGACGGCGACCTGATCAGCTCCAAAGGCCGACAGTCCTTCCAGAAAACTGCCCACCAGCGTCGCAAGGGTGGCAAAGCGAAACGTCGGGTCCAGAGTCCAGTTAACGAGTAGATCCGTTCGACCTTTGCTGTAGGTTTCGACGATCCCCGATAAGCCGCCATCCGCCTGTGAGATCAGCAGCCCCAACGCGAAGACGATGGTTCCAGCGAAGATGAAAAATTGCAGCACGTCGGTCCACATCACCGCTCGCAGCCCGCCCAGCATCGTGTAGAAGATCGCGACCGCTCCCAGACTGATGATGACGACAATCTGATCGACTCCCGAGATGCCGGAAATCGCCACCGAGGCCGCGTACGTCGCAGATGCCATCCAGCCAATTCTCAACAGGATGAACAGGCCGCTGGCCAGACAGCGAACCGAAATGTGAAACCGCTGCTCCAGATACTCATACGCGGTTTTGCATTTCAGTCGGGAATAGACCGGAATAAACACCCAGACCACGACCGGAGCCATCGCCCAGAAAGCGATGACGGCCGCCCCGGCAGTGAGGCTCGCCGCGTACGCCGTCGACGGGTACATCATAAAACTGTTGGCAGAAAACAGCGTGGCCATGACGCTCAGCCCGACCGTCACCCGTCCCATCGAACCGCTAGCCTGAAAGAATTCTTCGCGAGTCGACTGCCCACGCAGATAAATGCCCAGCCCGATCGAAACGGCGAGGTATCCCAGAACGACAAGATGATCGAGCCAGTGGAAGGATTCGGACATTAGCGATTGTTGCCTGAATTCGAGGGTGTTGCTGTCTTGATGAATCTGCTGAAGGGATCAACCACGAAAGACACGAATGACTCGAAAAGGAATTGGAGGGAAGACGCTGCTCACCAGATTTTTCGTGTCTTTCGTGTCTTTCGTGGTTCCTCTCCTCAATGACTTTCGGCGGACACGCTGCCGGAAGCCGGTCGTTTTGTTAGATTGGACGGACCATATTTCCGGTTCTCGCCGCGGAATGAAAGCGACCTCGCGTTGTTACTTAGTTTTTGCTTCGGATTCAGGACATCGACGATGCTGACGAAATTCACGATTCCGTGTACCTGCGTTTTTGTGGCCGTCGTTTTCAACAGTATGCCGCTGCTGGCGGAGATCGTTCCGGAACCAGCCACGGTGACGCTGGTCGGCCCACATGCTCAGCAACAGTTGATCGTGGTCGAGACCGTCGACGGGCTTGATGTCGATCTCACGCGGAAAGTCGAATTCGTCTCCGAAAACACCGCGGTCGCGACTGTCGATGCAAAGGGACTCGTCAGCCCGGTTTCGAACGGCAAAGCGACGATTCTCGTTCGGCGAGGTGCTGACGAAGCTCGCGTCACGGTCGAGGTGAAAGACGGAAAAAAGCAGCAGCCGGTCGATTTTCAGAATGACATCATGCCGATCCTGACCGCCGGAGCGTGCAACTCGGGTCCGTGCCACGGGAAGGCTCGCGGGCAGAACGGGTTCCAGTTGTCGCTGCTCGGTTATGACGCAAACTTCGATTACGCCGCGCTGGCGAAGGAAGCTCGCGGGCGGCGAGTGTTTCTGCCTTCGCCCAAAGAAAGTCTCCTGCTGCTGAAGCCGGCGGGGCAAATGCCGCATGGTGGCGGAATTCGACTGGCAGCCAACGGTCCGGAATACGAAACGCTCCTGCGCTGGATCAACGCCGGGATGCCGCGGCAGATTGAGAACGCTCCGCAACTTGATGGGATTTCGGTAACACCGACCGAGCGGATTATGGGTCGTGAGGCCGAGCAGCAGCTGATTGTCACCGCTCATTATTCAGATGGATCAACGCGGGATGTCACGCAACAGTCTCACTATCAGAGCAACGAAGGCGGGATTGCTGGTGTCGATGACGATGGACTTGTCTCGACGACCGGCGTGACTGGTGAAGCAGCGATCACAACTCGATACATGGGAATGTTCGCCGTCGCGACGGTTTCCGTGCCACTGCGGGAAAAGGTTCCTGCAGACTTTTATCAGAAGCTGCCACGGAACAATTTCATCGACGACCTGGTCTGGAAGAAACTGCAACGTCTGAACCTGACACCGTCGGCACCAGCTCCGGATCACGATTTCCTGCGACGCGCCTTCATCGACATCATCGGTCGAGTTCCGACGAAAGACGAGACGCGAGCGTTTCTGGCAGACCCGTCACCAGATCGCCGCTCGAAACTGGTCGACCACTTGCTTGACGATCCCGAGTACGCGGACCACTGGGCGAACAAGTGGGCCGACCTGCTGCGTCCGAATCCGTACCACGCCGGCATCAAAGCCGTGCTGAATTACGACCATTGGATTCGCGATTCGTTTCGCAAGAACAAGCCGTACAATCAATTCGTGAAGGAGCTGCTGACAGCGAAGGGCAGCACCTTCAAGAATGGTGCCGTGACGATGTTCCGTGATCGGCGAACGCCCGACGAACTGACTGTCATCGTCAGCCAGTTATTCCTGGGTATTCGACTGGAATGTGCGAAGTGCCATCATCACCCGAACGAGGTGTGGGGGCAGGACGATTTCTATGGCCTGGCGGCTTACTTTGACCGCATCGGTCGCAAAGGGACGGGCATCTCTGCGCCGATTTCCGGTTCGGAAGAATTCTTCTTCGCCGGCAACCGTCGAGCGGTCAAACACCCGCTGACCGGCGAAGATGTCGCCGCCAAGCCGTTATTCGGCGAAGCGGCCGTTCCCGAAGACGTGGCCGATCCGCGAGACGTGCTGGCCAATTGGGTGACGTCCGACGAGAACCCGTTCTTCCGGCAGGTGATTACCAATCGGATCTGGTTCGACATGATGGGTCGAGGTCTCGTCGAACCGGTTGACGACCTGCGAGCATCCAATCCACCGTCGAATCCCGAACTGCTCGAAGCCCTGGCGGTCGACCTGCGAGATCACAGCTACGACCTCAAGCATCTCATTCGGACGATCGCGTCGTCGTACGTTTACGGGCTGAGTTCTGTCCCGAACGATCGCAACTCAGTCGACACTCGCAACTACTCGCGTTTCTACCGGGATCGGCTGCGGGCGGAAGTGCTGCTGGATTCTGTTTCGCAGATCACCGGCGTCGAAGAGAAATTCGCCGCGATGCCGTCAGGTTCGTCCGCGAGGCAACTCTGGTCACACCGCATCGACTCGCTGTTCCTGGACGCGTTCGGTCGCCCGGATCCGAACCAGGATCCCCCTTGTGAAAGAATGCCGGACACGACGATCGTTCAGGCTCTGCACCTGATGAACTCGCAGAAGCTCTACGACAAAGTCACCAGCGACGCCGGACTCGCCGCGACGCTGGCCTCCAGCGATCTGGAAGCTGACAAAGTCATCGAAGAGCTGTACCTGACGGTCTACTCCCGCTTCCCCACCGACGAAGAAAAAGCCGCCACCATCGCCCTGCTGAATGAGGACGCCACCAGCCGCCGCAAAACCATCGAGGGCCTGCTCTGGGCCTTGCTCAACACCCCGGAGTTCGTGTTCAAACATTGATTGTTTGGGGGCCAGGCAAAACCTTTCTGTGACTATGGAAGTTGAGGCCACAGAAACGTGCTGCCGAAATGTTCCTGCTAATGATAAATCTGGCACTCTGACAGCGCCATCCTAAGATTTCTCACGCCTTCGGCAGTGACTTTAGTGTCCCTTAGAAACAGTGCCCCCAGTCTGTTGCATCTCTTGAGATACTCCAAACCGGCGTCGGTCACTTGCGTCCCGTTCAGTTTGAGGCCGTTGACGTTTTCCAGTCTGGTTAAGTGCCTCAGTCCTGCGTCCGTTACCTTTGTGTCGTTGAGTTCGATCTGCCTTAAACTTACTGACTGCATGAGATGCACAAAGCCTTCGCCGGTCACATTGGTGCTGCTTAAATTAAGATTCTGCAAATGTCGCATATCTCTTAGAAAGACTATCCCAGCATCAGTCACTTTAGTGCCGGCAAACTCCAGCCGTTGCATTCTGTGGAATGGTTCAAGATGTGCCATTCCGACGTCCGTTACACCAGTGCCGCTGAAACTGAGTGACCGCAGATTCGTTAGACCTTTCAGGTGCCCCATTCCGACGTCCGTAACTTGGGTGTCACTGAGATTAAGCCACCGCAAGTTTTTTAAGTTCTGCAAATGTTCCATTCCGGCATCCGCCAATTTTGTGCTTTCGAGGGAAAGGCCGTCCAACTCTGTCATGCCCTTGAGATGTTCAAGCCCCATACCAGTCACTTGTGTGCCGGATAGCGTAAGTGACTTCAGGTTCGTCAGTCTGTTGATAAATTTCAGTCCGCCATTAGTCACGTTCGTACCGTGAAGGCTCATTGTTTCCAACCTTGTTAACCCAGCAAGTTCACTTACACCTATGTCATTAACGGGAGTCTTGTTTAGGTTGATGTGTTTCAAAGTTTTCGATCCATTGAGATGCTTCAGACCAGTGCCAGTAATCTGCGTCCCCTGAAGAGCTAGAGTTTCCAGTCTTGTCAGACCACTGAGGTTTTCCAAACCAGCATCAGTGACCTGACTGTGGGCGATCCAGACCCATTCGAGATCTGGCAGGTGCTTAAAATGAACCAGCGCGGTGTCAGTAAGCTCTTTGTTACTACTTCGAACGGCAACAACCTTGTGCGGACTGTTCCTGCCGAACGAAATGTGAATTCCTATTTTCTGGAGAGCCGCTACGGCCTCATCTTGCGATTCCGACCTCACCTGTGCGTTCGCGGCATTAAGCGGGGTTAAGCAAGCAAGTAGCAATCCGCTGTGGAATAGGCGCATCAGAATTCTCATGGTGTCGAATAATCTCAAGAGAAACATGAGTTACACTTCAATTGTGCATAAACCTTCGAATTCCGCCAGTAAAGTAGGCCGCAGGGTGGCACTGGTTGCTTGCCAACCAGTGCGGCGAAGCCGCAAGAGGTTTTGCCAGGTAGCGACTCTCCAAGTGATTTCTAACAGTGAATCAGTCAATCCACTCAATAGGTACTCCGACGGTCTGCTGCCTTTCTTACCACCGGGCAGAACTCCACTTCCAGTCAACGGGAAGCTGGACCAGTCCGGCTCGAACCGGGTTCTGGTGCATGCCGGCGATTTTTTCTTCAAGCTTTAGTCGGCTGTCAATCTCGAACGAATAATGCTTCGGCTGCCAGAACGGATCTGACGAGTTGATGCTTTCAGAGAAGGATCGCCCGGCGGCGCCTGATTATCTGAGGCGACTCGACGTTTAAGGCCTCGAAGTTGCCCACGATGGTCGTTCGTCTCAAATGAGGGGGAGCTGGACCCAGACTTCCTCGCCGTCCTGGACGAGCATCGATTCTCCAAAACGGTCCTGGGCCCACTGGTTAATGGCGATCAGAACGTCGTCCCAACTCAAATGATGCAGGCGGGCCATCGCTTCCAGATCCCGAAGTGGCCATTGGGACTGCGTCATCGCCGCGTCAAGAAAGACGCGATACTTCTCTGGCAAACCTGCTGTCAGTAATTCGGGTTCCGGCTCTGGTGGCGGGGATGGCGGTACCACTGAAGCGGCGGGGGCCGTTATGGCTGGTGTAGGGCTGACGGGTGCGGATGTGACTGGCGGTGAGGTCGAACCTGGTTCGCCTTCCCGGAGTGAATTGCCTGCCAGTCCACCCGTCGGTGACTCAGAAACTGGAGCACTGTCAGGCTGCTGCCCGTTCGATGCCACTGCGGCAGGATCCATCGGAGAGGCTACGGCAACGGGCTCAACGGGACCGGCTGACTCGGGTGCATCCTGAGCGACCGCTGCTTGAGCTGCAGCCTGTTTTTTTGCCAGCCGCCGCGCCGCAGCCTGCTTACGACATTGCGTCAGGTATTGATCAATCGCCTTCCGTTTCCAGACGGTAAGAAGGATGAATCCGATACTCAGCACAATCCCAATGCTGATCCCGGGCGTTGTTATCGCTGCCAGAACCAGTGCCAGCACCACCAGCACGATGATGACACAGAAGATCATCAATTCGGGTGGAAAGGCGTCATCATCGGGTGGCGTCGTGGGATTCAGTCCGGCGACAAGAAACCGTCGCTCGCAGGATGTACATCTTGCGAAAGTTCCTGGAGTCGCGTCGGATGAAGTAAAGGTCGCTTTGCAGTGCGGACATTCGAGGTTCATTGAAGTCTTCGACTACTGAAAGGAATTGCTGCTGTGGGTAACGATTCAGGATTAAGTGTGGTCAGCCTGTCCCTTCTCGCTAACAGACGGGTTGACGATTCTTTCTTCCAATTAAGGGCGGCACGCACGATGCAACCGAAAAGCCTGACGCCCTTTCCACGCCTGCCTTACTACAAGCCCAGTGCGTCGTAAAAAACGCTCGTGGGCAGTTCCTGGCCGGTGATCGCTTTGAACTGATCGGACAGCAGTTGTGCAAAGATGTAGGACGGCCGCACGATCGTGCAACCACGCTCGCGTGCCTCTGCCAGAAGATCGCTTTCCTGGGGGAATCGCGTGGCATCAACAACGACCATTGGCGGTCGCAGCCAGGCCGGATTCAATTCATGACTTCCGTAACCAAGTTCCAGCGCGGGATCAGCCACGACCACCACATCAGGAGACGTTTCTGAAATGTCGCCAAAGTTCAGATACCGCGCATGCAATTCTGCAGCAACCTGATGAGCCGGGTTGGGAACTGGCTCGGACTCAGCGCCGCATTCTTTGCAGAAGAGAATCTCGTCATCGTCGCCGTGGCTGCAGGTGAGAGAAGCCGAACCTTTAATCTGCCGAATACCGTACAACATGGTTCGTGAAAGCCGCCCGGCACCCAGTACCAGGATATTCCGGCGATC
>JABMPE010000518.1 GCA_013203845.1 Rhodopirellula sp.
ACACCGAGATCCATCACTTCATCGGCAAGGACATCACTTATTTCCACACGCTGTTCTGGCCTGGAATGTTGAAGACGGCCGGCTTCAGCCTGCCGGAGAAAGTTCACATTCACGGTTTTCTTAAGGTCGACGGCGAAAAGATGTCCAAATCGGAGGGCACTTTCGTCATGGCTTCGACTTATCTGAACCACATGGAGCCGGACTTTCTGCGGTACTTCTACGCGTCGAAACTCGGACCGGGTCTGGGAGATATCGACCTGAACCTGGAAGAGTTCGTCAACCGGGTGAATTCACACCTGGTCGGCAACATCGTGAATCTGGCGTCGCGGTCGGCGAAGTTTGTCAGTGGAGGAACGTTGTCGGAAGAGTATCCCGACGACGGAGGTCTGTTTGCAGCCGCTGCGGCGAAGGCCGACCAGATCGCGGAATTCTATGAGCACTGTGATTTCAGCTCGGCGATGCTTGAAGTTCTGCAACTGGCCGACGAGGCGAACCGGTTCATCAATGATCGTGCTCCGTGGAAACTGCGAGCCGATCCAGAGAAAGCGGAAGAGGTCCGGCAGATCTGCTCAATCGTCCTGAATCTGTTTCGGCAGCTGGCGGTGTTCCTGAAGCCCGTTCTGCCGAAACTGGCCGAGCAGGCGAGCGAGCTGTTGAATTCGCCGATTGAGAACTGGGATGACGTAAAAACTCCGCTGGTGGGAACGCCGGTCAGCGAGTTCAAACACATGATGCAACGAATCACGAAAGCACAGGTAGACGCGATGGTTGAGGAAAGCGTAGTTGACGAGCCGGCAGACGATGACGCATCCGGAAACGAATCACCGTGGAACGACGGTCCGGAAGCACTCGCAGCTGAACCAATGACTGAGGAATGCACGATCGACGATTTTGTGAAAGTCGATCTGCGAGTGGCTCGGGTCATTGAAGCGAAAGACGTTCCGGAAGCCAACAAGCTGCTGAATCTGACGCTCAGCCTGGGCGGCGGGGAAACGCGCAACGTCTTCGCGGGAATCAAAGCAGCGTACAAACCCGAAGATCTGATCGGTCGTCTGGTTGTCTGTGTCGCGAACCTGAAACCGCGTCAGATGAAGTTCGGACTGAGCGAAGGCATGATCTGTGCCGCTGGGCCTGGTAAGGCAGACGTCTTTCTGCTGGGTGTCGATGACGGAGCCGTTCCTGGTCAACGCGTTCATTAGAAATTCGCCAGGCATAGGAAGACGCAGAGTGTGACAGGCGAAGCGCCGGTTTACCGTCCCGTTGCGCTGCCGCGAATTCTCAAACACTGATCGACGCTGATATTCACTAATCCTCGATTAGCGATTATTAAAGTCTGTCAGTGTTTCTTTTTACGTCAGAAAGCTGCATTGCAAGTAGCTACTTCGGTCCGGCAAGGCCGCCGAGTAGAACAGTCTTCCTGATTTGCTCGTACAACAAGGATGGAGCGATGGCGTATTCCAAAGGCGACCCGGTTCCCTGGTTCAGTGCAGACACACACACCACGCCGCAGTTTCAGTTCAATGCGTCGGCAGGGCGTTACGTGGTCCTAAGTTTTCTTGGGTCCACGTCACGGGGCAGTTCGCAACAGGTCGTGCGCGATGTTGAGATGAACCGGTCGAAGTTCAATGACGAACGCGTGTGTTTCTTTGGTGTGATCACCGATCCGGTCGACTTTACCAAAGCGAACGTACGCGAGTTTGTTCCTGGAATTCGTTACTTCAAAGACTTCAATCATTTCGTCAGCGAAGGTTACGGAGCGATTTCGAAGGGACTTGCCGGCACGCAGGCCATTCTGCAGTATCGCCCTTTCACGTTGGTGCTCGATCAGCGACTCAGAACGCTCGCCAGTTTTCCCATTGAGGATTCCGGTGTCGGGCATCTGGCGAAAGTGCTGGATTTTGTGCAGCCTCTACCCAGTTTTGCCGAGCATTCAAAAGCTGAAATACAGGCTCCCGTTCTGATTGTTCCGAACGTCTTCGAGCCGGAATTCTGCAAGTATCTCATCGGACTCTATGAAACGAGTGGCGGCGAAGATTCCGGGTTCATGAGAGACCAGAATGGTAAGACCGTTGGCGTTTATGACTACGCGACGAAACGGCGCCGCGACTTTGTGATCGAGGACGAAGCGATTCGAAAAAAGTGCATGTTCAAGATTCATGACCGCCTGGCTCCCGAGATTCGGCGTGCTTATCAGTTCAACGCGACGCGAATGGAACGCTACATCGTCGCCTGTTACGAAGGGGAGCACGGCGGGCATTTCAGAGCGCATCGGGATAACACGACGAAGGCGACCGCGCACCGGCGTTTTGCAGTTTCACTGAATCTCAATGACGACTACGACGGTGGATGCGTCTGGTTTCCCGAGTTCGGAAAGCAGCTTTTCAAACCACCAGCGGGCGGTGCCGTTGTGTTTTCGTGTTCACTGCTTCACGAAGCCACGCCGGTTACACGCGGCAAACGGTACGTTTTCCTTCCGTTTCTGTATGATGACGATGCTGCAAAGGTTCGCGAGGCGAATCAGCAGTTTCTGGGCGGCAACATCAACGCACCTCCCGTCTGAAGTTCGTCACACATTCTGAAAGGGCTTTGTCCATGAAATATTCCGTGCTGGCTTTGTGTCTGGGCGCAGTGTCTCTCGTGGTCAATGGGAATGTGGTTGCTGTTGACGGGAAACCGGAACCGGGCTTCGTCTCGCTGTTCGACGGCAAGACGCTCGATGGCTGGGAAGGCAACCTGAAAATGTTCCGCGTCGAAGACGGAGCGATCATTGCCGGAACTCAGAAGGAACGAATCCCCAACAACGAATTCCTCTGCACGAAGAAGACGTACGGCAACTTTGAATTGAGGTTGCAGGCAAAACTGGAAGGCAAAGGCGACAATGCCGGAATTCAGTTTCGGTCGAAACGCATTCCGAACCATCACGAGGTCATCGGCTTTCAAGCAGATATTGGCGTCATGAAAGGCGATCAGTTGATCTGGGGCGCCCTTTACGACGAGTCTCGCCGCCGCAGGTTTCTGATGACTGGTGACCAGACTGAACTGAAGAAAGCCGTGCGTCCGGACGACTGGAACGATTTCGTCGTTCGGTGCGAAGGCCCGCACATTCAGATTCGCGTGAACGGTTACCTCGCCGTGGACTATGTCGAGAAAGACGCCGACATTGCCGATTCAGGCATCATCGGCGTGCAGATCCACAGCGGCGAACCCGCCGAAGCGTCGTACCGGAATATCCGAATCAAAGAACTAAAATAACGAAGTGACACGACGACGTAAGGCTGAAGCTGGATCTCTACGGCTCGTCAATTTGTTTGACTGATTGCCTATTCAGACCTCAAACATTTTCACAGAGGATGACTGATGAATCGATCTGATTACTCAAAAGCCATCGGGATTGTCTACAAACACTATGTAGAGGTTCTGGGGCAATTATCTGAGCGATTGGTTAAATCTGACGAGGATGAACAACGATCTTTTGACCGCACCGTGGATCAAGTTCTCGACAAATACGCTCATAAATTCTGGGCGATTAACACCTGTCTGGAGCAGCTTCGAAACGCGGCTGGGGAGCTGCCGCCTAAACGAGTTGCGCGAATTGACTGCACACACCAAAATGTTGAAGAGGCACTGGGTAAATGGCTTCAGGTCAATGCGTCGTCAGTCGTGATCGATATTGCATTCCTCGATCAGTTGAGTTCCCTCACGTGTGTTATCGTCTACCAACCGTGTAGCTGAACAACGGCTTTATCTGCCCAGCTCAGGCCAGTTCGTCCTTGCGCCCGATACCTTCGTAGGTGGCCGATTCCGTGATGACCTTGTCCATGAAAATGTCATGCGACTGCATGGGAATCTCCGGAAACATCTGGCAGTCAAAGGCCAGAGCGATCAGCGGGCAGTCGGGACGAGCGTGTTCGAGCAGCTTGTCGTAGTAGCCTTTGCCGTGTCCGGTTCGACCGCCGCGCTCATCGAAGCCAACGCCAGGCACCATGATCAGGTCGATCGCTTCCGGTCCGACGACTTTCTCTGGCAGGTGACGAAGCTCGGCCTTTGGCTCCAGAATCCGATACATGCCTTCGGCGAGTTCGTCCAGACTTTCCATGTGGAACAGTTCAAGCTCGCCGTTTTCGTTGCACCACGGAACGATGATTTTTTTGCCGGTCGCCAGGGCGGCCTGGAATGCGTGTCGCGTCCGCACTTCTGCCCGGACATCGACATAAAACAGCACGGTTTCGGCTCGATCGAACGCGGGAAGCGCCATGAACTTCCCAACGATGACTTCGCTGAGCTCGTCCTTGTTTTCCAGATTTCGCCGGTTTTCGTGTGCCTGCTTTCGAATCTGGTTCTTCAGTTCGGTAAGATCGGCAGGCTGCGTTGATTCGGGGCGTGTCGTTTCCGGTTGCGCCGATGAGGTCATCCCTGATACTCCCTGAGGGTTCAAAATCAGTCAGAGCCGGACGATACCAGGGTCTGAGATTGTTTTCAAACTGTCCGAAATTCCCAACACCGTGAAGCGATGACAACACACAGGGAAGGGGAGTCGACGGAGTCACCGGCCAATGCGACAGGTTATTCCAGGCTTTCGAAGTAACGTCGCAGGCGGTCTTCGTAGGCGCGAGGTGCCCGGCGCTGGCTGCCGGCCAGAATGGCGTTTCGCAATTCGGCAGGAAGCTTTGCGAACCAGGCGGCCTGTCGCAACTCCCGACTTTCGATCGTTCGGTTCCGATCGTTGGACGTCGCCGTTCGACCGTCCTTTGATGGAGTCGCCTTGTCAACGACATTCAGAGGATCATCTTTGGTGGCTTGGTTTTCAGTGGGTAGACCGACATCGGATTCGCCGCCCCCTTCGGACTTCTGCGAAGCCTGTGCATTTTTTGGCGGCTGACTGGTGCTCGGCGACTGACCAGCGGGCGGCTCCGTCGCTGCTGGCTGACCGGATTCCGAGGCAGCGGCCTGAGCCGCGGCGGCATCACCGTTCTGATCTGCTGTGGCCATCGCGGCCTGCAGCATTTCGGAAAGCTGTTTCAGCAGATCGGGATCAGCCATCAGTCGAGCCGTCGCTTCCGGCGACTCCGGTACGAAACCGGTGCCCAGCTGTGCGGATTGCGGCGTGCCTTGCTGCGGACTTCCCGGCTGGCTGCCGTTCGGTTGACCAGACTGTGGCTGGCCCAATGGATTCTTACCTGGCTGTTGAGAACCGGTTTGCTCCGAGCCAGCAGGCTCGCCATTTTCTGCGGCTTCGCCGGCAGGCTCCGAGGCTGGATCGGCTGCTGGTGTTTCTGAACGGTTGGCTTCTGGTGCTGCTGTGGCTTCGGGAGCAACAGCCGCGAGCTGTTCCGGCTGCTCGCCCGGTTTCGCTGGGATGGGTTTCAGCTCCTTCAAAAGCTCGGACGCCAGATCGAGAGCCTCGCGGATTGGCTGGTTGGCGACCTCTTCCTGCCCGGACAGCTCGACCGCGCCTTCGCCCGTTAATTGTTGAGAGTTTGAAAACTGCTTCATGGCCTGAGCGAGTTTCTTCGCGGAACTTTCCTGATCCGGAGTCATCTCGGATGCCTCACCTTTGGGGGCCTTTCCGGCTTCCGGTTTACCATCGGGCTTGCTGTTCGATTTATCCTGAGATTTATCCTGACCAGTCGCTGTCGGAACTTTGGCCGCTTCTTTCAAGGCGTCACGTGCGTCGGCAATCTGAGTGACGGATTCGTGCTGAGACTTTGCGAGTTCGGCCAGCGCCTGTGCCAGTGCCTGCTCGCGTTCGAGTTGCTGAGCCCTGGCGGCGAGGTCGGCAGCGGCTCGCCCCAGGTTTTCACCGATTTCCTTGTCGGCGTCTGCAGCGTGCAGGTCGGTCGGTGCAAGGTCCCGGTTCGAGTTCGGTGCGTCGGCGTCGTTCTTATGCGGCGGGGCGGCAGCGACGGCTTCCGCAGCTTTTTCAGCTGTCTTTGCAGCCTGCTGTGCATCGCGAATCGCGGCAGTCGCGCTGGCATCCACCTGGGCGGCTTTTCTGGCGGCGTTGTCCGCCTGCTTACCGACGTCAGCCAGTTCGGTGGCCTGTTGTCCGGCGAGATCTCTGGCGGCTTTGTCGAGTGTCTTTGCTGCTTCCGTGAGTGAGTCCTTCGTTTTTTTCTGAGATTCCTGTGCGAGTTCGGGTAATTCTTCTCCGAGTTCTTTGGCCGCCTGTTGTGCTGAACCCGTTGCTTCGTCGAGTGACTCAGCGGCATCGCCAGCGTCGTCTCTGGCAAGTTCGCTGGCAGCCTGAGCTTTGGCTGCTACGGCTTCCTGAGCCTGCTTGTCAGGCTTGCTGGTTGGTTCTGCTTTGGCGGCAGCGTCCGCTTCGGTAATGGCGGCCTGCAGCGCTTTTGCCAGTGCGTTGCGAGCCTGCTGACGAGCGGCCTCCGCCTGCTCGGCGTTTCCGTCGAGCGCCTGCCGCGCAGCTTCAGCTCCTGCCTGTTGTGCCTTCTGAAGTTCGGCGGTCAGCTCATCTGATGGTTTGGATTTGTCGGCAGCGTCAGGACGAGTTCGCTCGGTCGCTTCCTTTGCCAGCTTTTGAGCGGCGTCGGAAACAGCCAGTTGAGTTGTCGCGGCTTCGAGCGGAGTTGCTGAGACGCCAGATTCGGCCTTCGCAGCAGCCTTGTCAGCGGTTTTCTGAGCGGCCTGCACTTCGGCTATTTTTCGAGCGAGGTCCATTGCGGCGGCGGCTTCAGGGCGACCTTCCGCACGCTGCTGATCAGCAAATGCTGCGGCGACCTGGTTGCGCGCTGCTGAAAGTTGACCGAGCCGGTCGGCGAGTGACTTTTCGGCTCCCTGGATGGTGGCATCGACGGCGGCCTGAGCTTCCGCCACTTTCGCGAGTTGTTCTCCGGAAAGTTCCGCCAGTTTCTGAGCAGTGCTGGCGATTTCGTTGCGCAGTTCCTGCGCCGCTGACGCCAACTGACCAGCGGCATCGGTCGCTTTCTGTGCGGCCTGCGTGCCTGCTTTACCAGCTTTCAGTTTCGCATCGGCCATCGATTTCTGCGCCGCTGCCATTGCTGATTCATTCTTCTGAGCGGTCGCACTTTCATGGGCTTTTACAGTGGCGTCGGCCTGCTTTGCCGCGTCCGCAAGCTGTCCCAATGGCGCGTTCGCTTCCTGAGCTTTGGCGCCGGCCTGCTTCAGAGCTTCCGACACTTTCGGAGAAGTTTCTTTAACACCTTCGGCAATTCGTTCGGCGACTTCCTGTACGGTCTTCTGCTCTTTCGCCAGTTCCACTGCGGCTTCCGGAGTAACGGCTTTACCCTGGGCGATGTCTGCAGTGGTTTCGGCGATCTTTCGCTCGGCGGCGGCCGCTCGTTCAAGAGCTTCAGCCGCGCGAGCCAGTTCACCAATCTTGACAGCCGCTTCCATTCGCTGCGCTTCGGCCAGCGATTCCTGAGTGCTGGCCAGGGCTCGTTCGACGGCGTCGTCAGCGTTCTGAATGGCCTCATCCACGCTGGCCTGATCTTCCTTCTTCGTTGAGTCCTTGTTCGCAGCGGCTTTCAAAGCGGCTGCGACGGCTCTGGCGACGGCCTCATCTGCAGCCGCCAGCGTGGCTTCCAGTTCTTCCGGAAGTTTGCGGTCGGCTGCTGCTTTTTTTACGGCAGCCAGTGCCGCTTCGACGGCCTTTTCCTGTTGAGCGGCTTTGGTCGGATCCTGCTGAGCGGTTTCAGAAACTTCGTCCTGCTGCCTGGCGACGGCTTCGAGTTCGGTTTTGGTGGCTTCCAGATTCTTCACCGTGACTGCGAGCTCCGCCGCCGTTCGATCGCTGAGCTGATTGGCCACGTCCATTTGCAGTTTGTCCTGCAGTGCGGCCAGATGGCCTTCGACAAGTCGCTGAGCGTTGACAGCCTGCTCCGGCTCTTCGGAAAAGATTTGTTCGGTTGCTTTCGCGGCGGCTTCGATGGCTTCTTGGACATGTTCGGCAGCCTGAGGGTTGTCGGCGACGGCTTCGGCCAGCTCTTCCAGTTCGGCTTTGATGGCGTCCTGTTCGGTGGTCAAGGCGGTTGATTCTTCAGTGTTCGACAGGTCGGCTTTCTGAACCTTTGCCCGAACTTCGCTCTGTCTGTTGGCAAGTTCTTCGATGCGTTCAAAAATGGACTCAGAATCAGAGCTGATCAGCCCCTGAGTGTGCAGAACTTCGTCAAGCAGTTTTTTCAGACCGGCGACGACCAGCGTCTGCTCGACGGCGGAAGACGCAAATTTTGTGGCGGCCAGTTCGGTACCTGCCCGATCAAGGTGCAGACCTACCTCTTCGCGTTTCAGAATGACGAGTCCTTTGGTCGCTCCCTGACCGATGGCTCCATCCCACGAGCTGACATCTGCCAGCGTTTCCACCAGATGCAGAAACAGTTCCTTGATGTCGCGTTGATCTTCGATCGTGCGCACGGCGAGCTGTTCACGTCGCGTTTGCGATTCTTCAGGCAGGCCTTTCGTGACAGTCATTGCTTCTGTTTCAAGCGTGATCAAGCGTTTGATCTGCTCGGCAATTTCGGCATTGCGGAGCCTCCGCAATAGATTGTGCCGCTCGACGGCCAGACGAATGACGATCTGTCGAATCGTGGTGCGCGCCGCGACAAACTTTGCTTCCCGCTCGGCGGCGGTATCAAGCTGCTGAGCGTCCAGCAGAATTTCGACAACGTCGGCCATTTCGGTTTCAACCAGTTCGCCGATGCTGCCGCGCATCGAAACGATCTCTTTGTAGATCGGCAGCTCGGTCAGGCCGTTGTCTTCGAGCTGGTGAATCTGCAGATCGACGGCGCTGGAGACCAGCTTTTGAGCCATTGCTCGGGCACGCTGCTGGTCGATCTGTTTTCGCCGGAGAGCAAGCTTGTCGACCGCGTGAGCGGGTTCCGGAATGCTCGCCATCGTGAGAAACAGCAGGGAAGCAGCAAACAGGACGACGCACAGTCGGGCGAATGTGCCGTGCAGAACTGCAGACTGAAACAGGCTGCGTGTGGGTTCGTGGTCGTTTTCGACATTCGAAAGTCGTGGCGTCATTTGGAATCTCCAATGCCCAGTTCTCGCCGAATGATGGCGTCGAGTTGTCGGGCGGATTCTTCATCGGTTTCCAGCAGGCCGGACAGGATTCCCTGTCGGTCGGTCAGTTGGAGTTGGATCGGTTCGCTGTAGCTGACGACCGGTGCCGCGTCGCCTCGGTAGTCGTACGCAGCAAAAGTGACTTTCAGTTCGTCGCCTTTTACCAGTTTCAGCGAAGAAAGGTCGAGAGGATACGTGCCGCGAAGTGTCGTCTGAGCAGCTTTGCCTGCGGATTTCGTCGCGACTTCAACTTCGGTTTCAGAAACTTCGCCGTCCGCCCTTGCAACCTGGACGCGGGCAACAATCCGCGACAGGCCGTAGTCATCGGAGGCGGACCAGATGATCGGCGGTTGAGCCGTGGCGACGACGTGCCGGGTTCTGGCCGAAATCGCGAGCCGCGGCGGTTGATCCGTTCTCAAGCGGATCGTGCCATGAATCGGATTCTCCAGCTGCAGCCCCTGCGTGTCCGTGGCCTGAATCTGGTATCGAATCGTTTCTGAAACTTCGGCGAACGCGGTGCCGGGGACATTCAGTGTCCAGACACGTTTTTCCGCGTCTTTCGAGATCAGCCGATAATTGCTGTCGCCAATTGTCAGCTCGACCAGTTCGAGCGGTTTGTTCAGGCTTCGAACGGTAAGGTCGACTCGTGAACCTTCGACGACGGACATCGCCCGCTGCGACTCGGATGAGTCCTCCGCAGTGGTCACAGCGCGAACGTACTCGGGTGGCGTCACTGACAATTCGGTCTCCACAACGGGAAGCGGCGTTGCCATGACGGTGATTCTTTCCGAACGGGCATCGCCGACGAACACCTGAATCGTGACAGAATCCATCAGCCGCGGCAGTTCGCCGACGAGTGTCAGGGCAGTGTCCTGGGGCGTCGATTCGGAAGTCGTGTTCTGGCGTGTGCTGCCTTTGGAGCGGTCTTTCAAATCGGAAACCGAAAGACGAACAGCGGTCGACACGGTGCCGTCGAGACTCTGTACCTGAATTGTTCGAGCGGTCTCGGCGGGCGTCTGACCAGCAGCATCCACAACGAACGTCACGGAGTGGCCAAACGGGTGCGTCAATTCGGAAGCGACGACACCGGTTTCGTTGATGACCAATTGACCGTTGACAGTGACGGCGACGATCTGAGTCGCCGTCGGATACTGAGCACCACCCAGCAGCATCCGATTCAGGTAAGCATGGAAATAGCCGGGAAACAATCCACTCGCCAGAACCGGCAGCACAACGGCAATCGTCAGAATGACCATCCGTCGTTTGAAGTCGCTGAACGAAAGACCTTCGAAGACATCCAGTTGCGGGGTCAGGTCGGCGACCTGCGTGATGACTGCCGATTCGAGTTGTACCGAGCCCCAGGTTGTCGCTTCTGGTCGTTCAAACTGGAGTGCCGAGACGAGATCGTTATCGAGGCTGTGTCGACGTTCAACGCTGAGTGCAAGTTCAATAAGGTCGTCGGTCTGACCAAACCACGGTTTGACGAAGCGGCGGAAGGACCATGCCAGTACGACGGCCATCAACGTGATCAGGATGCAACGCTGGGCCATCGACATATCGAGCAGCCAGTCGAACAGGAACCCGCTGATCAGAATCAGCAACGCCGACTGTATCAGTAACGAAAGACCGCTGATGCCACGAATCATCTGCCGGGTGTTGCGAAGGCGGGTCAGTTCCGAGCGAAGTTGACCGAGCTGAGTGCTCATGGATGATTGTCCGGCGATGAATTCAAAAACATCGCATTCATTATGAATGCAGAGTCAGCAGCGGAAGTCTGGCCAGTGAGTCTGGGCATCTGCGGGAGCAACCATCCAATTATTCTTTCAACACACTGGCGACTCGTCGTTCTGGCGGCAGAGGGTTTTGCGTTGTTGGTGCATCGTTCAGTGCCACAGGCCGAGTGCCCAGCGGATAGATAACGGGCACCGCAAGCTTGACGGCATCTTCGTGCATTTCCGGTTTTCTGTCCCAGCCGGCGAGATTAAAGCTGAAGCCGTGGACGTGCCATCGCCCTTTGTACTGGAAGACGCGGAAGTCAAACATCACTGGACCGTTAGCTCCGTTGGCAGTGCCGTACAGGAAGTACGCCTGCGACGAAACCCGGTAGTAGCCCATGATGTCGTAGGATTCGAAATCCAGTCGTAACCGCCCGACCTGCAGGAACAGTTTCATCCAGCTGTCACGGAACTTCTCGTGAGCGCCTTCGCTGCGAAAAGCGGGATTGAGTTCCGTCTTCAACGAGTTGAACGAATCTTCAACGCGGTTCTGACCGATCAGCTCGACAGCGTTGGCCAGCATGGGAATAAAGTTCCCCAGCTCCGGAACGGGAAACACCGGGATGTCCTGCTGCTGTGCGTTTTCCGTCTGAGCAGACGCCGACAACGATGCCCCGAGAATGACAGAGAGTGTAATGATCGCTGTTGCGGTTTTCATGAATGACTCCTGCTGGTTTCGCATCCGTTATCTTGAGCGTTTATTCTGGCGGACGTGGCGAACGATTGAAAGCTGGGGCCACTTCGAGCGAATGAGTTTGAGATTGTCGCGATGCCCTGAATCGCCCGTTAGACTGAATGGATACATGCCGGGTTTGTCGGTTCCGCAATCGGTCTGCGAGAGCCATCGTCCATTCGTCTGAAGGGAATTGTGGTGCAGTTGTCGGTCGTCAGAAAACGCATCAACTGGCTAATGAACGCGGCAGTCATTCTGTTGGTCGTTGTGCTGGTGGCTGTCTGCCTGGGTTTGATTCTATCCGGCGCGGGAGATACCAGTGGCAGCGAAGCCGTACGAGGTCTGACTTATGTTGCGCTGACGGTGTTCGTGATCGATGTGCTGGCATTGCTCGGTCACTTGACGATTGCGGTGATTCTGCTGCTTGAGCGTGCAGATTCTGAGGACGACTCAAACCGCGGCTCGACTGATTCGAATTCGAAAAGTTCTTCCTGATGCCCATCAAGTTTCGTTGTCAGCACTGCCGTCAGTTTCTCGGGATCTCTCGCGCAAAAGCCGGTGAGATTTTCGACTGTCCGACGTGCGGCTGGACATTGCGTGTTCCTGATCTGGACGGCACGATCAGGCCGCTGCCGGGGCCGGGTCTGGACTTGGAAGACAGCAAGCTGGCTCAAGCACTCGACGAACTGGCGTCGATCGACGATCCCGCACGGGTGTCAGCATTTCGAAGTGCGGCTCAAAGTGTGGGCGGAACGGGAATCGAAGGCCGTTTGATTGATGACCGGAACGGCGATGAGTCAGAAAGTTCGAACCTGGAGTCCAGGGATGCTGCCAGCACACCGGACGGACGGAACAATGATTCAGGTCTCCCATTACAACGCGGAGCCGGTCTCTACACGCTGGACCAGCCAATCGAGCTTCCGCCGTTGCCCGCTCCGGTGCCCATCGACATGCAGCCTCGTGTTCGTGCGCCAAAATTGCCGTTACCTGTCGCGGACGATGACAGCGGGGATGATTCCGAGTCAGGTCGTGCTCGTGCGTGGAAAAGCACGGCGCAGGCAGGCGACTCATGGCGACGGTTGCTGGCCGCCGCCGAGATTGACCTGTCGGAAGGCGACTCAACCGACGAGCCGGTGAAGGAAGCGGATTCGAATTCGGCATCGAGTTTGTCAGACGCGGCATCCGCAGCGAACTCGTCGTCAT
>JABMPE010000519.1 GCA_013203845.1 Rhodopirellula sp.
CCCATGGTCGTCGATCAGAAGCCGCATGAGTTCCGGAACGGCACACGCTGGATGCGTATCGTTCAATTGGAAGCAGTTACTCTTACCGAAGTCGGCAAAGTTCTCGCCGTGCTTCCCGACCCATTGCGACAGAACATCCTGAAGACTCGCTGAGACCAGAAAATACTGCTGCTTCAGACGCAGCTCTTTGCCATTTTCGCTGGAGTCGTTCGGGTAGAGTACCATCGTAATCTGTTCGGCCAGGTTCTTGGCGGCCACGGCTTCCGGATAACTGCCGGCATTGAACTCTTCCAGATCGAACTCGTCCGTCGCGCTTGCTTTCCAGAGTCGGAGGGAGTTCACGGTGCCGTTTCGATATCCCGGAATCGGCATATCAAAGGGAATCGCCAGCACGTCGTGCCCATTCGCCCAACGGATGCGCGGCGTACCGTCCGCGTCACGATAATGCTCGGTGTGCCCATAGAAGTGGACACGGCGAGCATCTTCGGAACGTTCCAGTTCCCAGGGATTTCCGTTTCTGAGCCAGTGATCGGGATTCTCAGCCTGCTGTCCATTTTCGATCTGCTGATGAAACATTCCGTATTCGTAACGCAAACCGTAACCGACGACTGGCAACTCCAGGTTCGCACAACTGTCCAGGAAGCACGCGGCTAACCTGCCCAGTCCGCCGTTCCCCAGCCCGGCATCGTGTTCCTGCTCAGCAAGTTCTTCCAGGGTAACACCAAACTGGTGCAGTGCCTGTTGGGTGTCGCTTTCCAGATTCAGGTTAGCAACCGCGTTGCTCAAAGATCGACCGATCAGAAATTCAAGCGACAGGTAATACACTTTCTTCTCATCGCTGGCCGAAAGTCGAGCCTGAGTCTTTCGCCAATCACTGATCAGCCGGTCGCGGACGGCAATCGCCAGTGCTCGATACAGATACTCAGGATTAGTTTCGGAATCCCCATATCCAAGCGTCAACGTGAGATGCCGAACGACTTCGCGATCAAGACTATCAAGAACGGCCGGCGATGCATCGGGCGACGACTTTGAATCAACGGTTGCTGACATTTTGAATTTTCTATGAATCAATACTGTTTGTTCGGTGATAACTATTCCGGCGACCGGTCGCCAGATGACTCAATCAGGGCATTCGAAAACAGATGAACGCCGAAAATCCGCCTTACTCTGTGAGTCGTCCACAGACGGCGAATCGCTTGAGTAAATCCGAGACGAAGTCGTCGGTGAGCGTCTTGAGCTCTTCTTCGGCTCTGAGCTGCTTTGCAAATTCTTTCCTTCTTTCGTCGTCCTGAGCAAGCTCTACGGCGTCACCGGGCAAGTGTTTCAGTACGGCCAGCTGAGCGACCAGAAGCTCGCCAGCTGCTGCTTTACCGGCTTCGACCCCTGGCTGATGATACGAGTTGATGCCGAGCATCGCTCCGTAGTATCCCACCGCCCGTTCAAACAGTCCGATCAGCGCACCGAGTGTGTGCTCGTTGAACCGGTCCACCGTAATCCGCATTGATAGCCGTCCCGTTTCCGTAAGCGCTCTGGCCGTGCCTTCCTGAAATGCCATCAGGTAGTCACCGGCAGTCACACCGGGTTCGACTTCCATCTCGTCGACTTCCGGGTCCAGCACTCTCAGAAACATTGCAAAGAAGTCGTTGTAACCATCCCGTAACTGTTGAACGTAAGAATGCTGGTCCGTCGAACCTTTGTTGCCAAAGACTGAGATACCCTTACCTTCTTTTCCGACCGATTCCATCACGAGCTGCTGCAGATACTTTGACATCAGCGAAATACGATCGCAGTAAGGCAACACGACCATGTTGTGAAGCGATTGGTGCTCAACAACATGGAACCAGGCAGTTGCGAGTTTCAATGCGGGATTTGATTCAAGATCTGCCGCTCGAGTTACATCGTCCATTTCCCGGGCACCTGCCAGAAACGCTGACGAGTCAAACCCGAGCAGTCTGGCCGGCAACAGCCCGACTGCCGAGAACAGCGACGTTCGCCCGCCGACCCAGTCCCAGATCGCAAAACGTTTCAACCATTCTGGTCCCGCCGTTTTCGGATCATCGGCAGTTTCCGGTCCGGCGAGCTTATCAAGAGCGCTGTCTGGCTGAGTCACCGCGGCGGCATGAGCTTCGAACGAAAGCCCCGCTCGTTCGTACTCAGCTTTTGCGAACTTCATCCCATTTGCCGTTTCCTTTGTGCCTCCGGATTTTGAAACAACAACCGTTAATGTCGACTTCAGGCCGCCGGTCTGTTCAATATCGCCAACGGTCCGCCGAAAGCCAAAGGGGTCCGTGTTGTCGAAAAAGAACATGTTCGGAGTAACACCGGGCACCCGCAACGAATCGTATAAAAGTTGCGGACCGAGTCCCGAGCCACCGATGCCGATCCACAGGATGTTTGTAAATCGACCGACAAACACATCGCGAGCGAAATCGTCGATACTCTGCCACGTCTGTGTGATTGATGTTCCAAGGTCGCCCGGAGCGAGTTTCGGATTCCTCAGCCAGTAATGACCTACCTGACGGCCTTCATCACTGTTGACATTCTCGCCTGCCTCGACCGCTTTCATTTCCTGCGTGGCTCGATCAATGGCCTCGCGATATCGCTCACCCAGATCTGCTGGCAATTCCAATCTGCTGAAATCAAGTTCAACACCAGCAGCGTTCAGACTATCACTCATTGTTTTGTAACTCCCCGTCTATCAAGCATTAATCGCGTCGAATTCCCGGTACGACAGCCGTCACTGCCAGGGTGTACTGGCCGGGGCGAGCAGACCGTCAGGAGAATTTGTAACGCCATTCGGGTTGATATTCACGACTCAAGACGCAGGCACCACCATTTCATGCTGGTGCCGCCGTTGTTGCGGGGCAGAAATTCGGGAGTGCCCGCGGGCATTTCGTCGACGAAAAATATCCAACCGCGGTTGCCATCGCCACGCGGAACGATCGAAGCCGGCTCAAGGCCTCTTGGACGCGATCGAGTACGTCTTCGTTGGAAGCAACGTGAATATTTCCTGACACAGACGACCTGCAATCGCCCGACCGTCATTCAATCGTGCAGCGCAAAAGCAAACGCTGAGCCGGTCAGACTTGTGTCGGAAGCCTGACTCCGCTCAGCGTGCACTGTAAGCCAATAGCTCGTCGCGCTGTTTAGAGCTTCCGGACGACTCCAACGACGATTCCAAGAACCGTAACGTTTGCGGAATGCACAGCTTTCCGGCTTGAAGTCAGCGACTCAAGTCGAACACCTTTGGCGTCAGTGAAATAACGACGAATCACCGCGTCTCGACCGTTGACCAGTGCCAGAACGCTGTCACCATCACGGCAGGATTCCTGCTTTCTGACAACAACAAAGTCGCCGCTTTCAATTCCGTCTTTCGCGAACGAATCGTCGCCGATTTTCACACACGCATGGTCGCCAGTCCCAAAGACATCCATGAAGTCTACGACCTCACCATCTTTAGCAGCCTTCATTGGATTACCAGATGAAACCTGACCAAGCATGGCAATGCTTGTCGCCCGGTGCGGCTTGTCTGAGAGCTGAATGGCTCTCGACATGTGAGACTCTCTTGAGATCAGTCCCTTTTTTTCGAGTGCCTTCAGGTGGCACATCACGCCGTTCGGCGAGCGAATTCCAAACTCATTTCCGATTTCTCGAACAGTCGGGCCGTAGCCTCGATTCAGGATCTTGTCCTTCAGGAATTCGAAAATGTCCCTCTGTCGTGGTGTTAACGTCGCTAACTTCGTAATCTCACTCATCGCGATGCCCTCGCTTCAGAAACGGGAAAGTGTCTGGAATTGCCAGCTACTAAAACCGAATCGGCGACTGCCCTGTTGTCGCCGTTCCGCACAAGCGGAAATCAGTATTCGTACTGCACTGGCACCAATACACTGGTAGAAGCCTCGAAGGGTACAGAACTCCATGCGATAGATCAAGTGTTAAGGCGTGACGAACCTGCACCAAATTCACAACATGGGCTGACGTGTGCATTGATTGGCGCTGCTGTCGCCTGCGATCGCTGTTTACCAATGGCCAGCTCATTCCGTGAGCCGTCGTTCTGACTCAAGGGGTAACCACGACGCTTCGAGTTTGGACGCTCAGCCAGTCGCACGCCGGATCCGGGAGGCCTTCATGGCCGCCTTCGAAAATGACAACGGAGCAAGGTTCCGATGTTTTCTGGAAAACAATTGATCTGCCAAAAGCTGAGAGCTCATCAGCATCCGAGGGTTTCGAAGATTTGACGGGATGACGTTGCGACAGGCTGGAGATGATGGCGTCCGAAATCACTTCATCTTTGTGAGCCCGAGCGATTACGTTGAACGCATCCAGAGAATGTGTGATCGGTACGGAGCCAGTGTGGCCGTCATTTATTCCGGCACAGATTTGCAACGGCAGGTCGACAGCCCGGTGCAGATGATGAATGGGTGATCGGTCTTTGTAGTCGGCATCAATACTGCGGTTGCTGCCTGGAGCGCCGCCCAGAGACGCGAGGATCATTCGGGCATATCGCTGAGGTTGCCCGTCCTTCAGATGGAACGTGTACCACGCTGCAAGGTCGCTGATGCCAACCCATGCCGACACCGCCGAAAATCGATCGGGATGATGCCCAGCCATCAACATTGCCATGTGTCCGCCGCCAGAGGTGCCTGCCAGGTAAATCCTTTTTGGATCGACATTGAACTTTGCCATCGCAAAATCCACTGCATCGAGAATGTCCTGGCGTGCCCATTTAGAACCGCACGCCTTTGGCGTCTGATTCACGCCGCGGAAATTCGGGTGCAGATAGATCCAGCCACGCTTCACTGCCTGAGCCTGCCATTTGGAATTGTCCTGACGGTAGTCGCCGCTCCACGAATGCAGGAACACCAGCAGCGGTGTCGGTTCTTCGCGCGCCTGATCGGGTGCCCAAAATCGGACTGGCTGCGATTCACTATCGAGCGAGCTTTTGACAGTGGCTTCCGTCAGTTCTGGAAGCGATCCATCCGGCTTTGACTGAGCAGATGCAGCAACCGGAACCAGGAAAGCAACGATGATCAAAGACGATCGAAGAGTGCTCATAGTCTCAGGCTCCAGAGAAGTCCAAACGGAAAACTCGGCTTCGTGCAGAATGCCTCGTGCAGAATATTTAAGTCGACGTTGTCTGGTCGACACTTCTTTGCAAAGCAAGTTGCAGAGTCACCGACTCAATCAGGTCAGTAGCAGACTCCTCAATCTCAAGCACGAAGCGGTTGATGACGCTTGAGAAATAGTTGAAGGCCATAAAGGCGGGGATCCCAATGATCAAGCCGAAGGCCGTTGTCAGGAGGGCGACGCTGATTCCACCTGCGGCGGCTTCGACGATGTTGGTCTCGCCCATTCTGGCAACGATCTCTTCGAACGAAGAAACCATCCCGGCCACTGTTCCCAGGAATCCCAGCATCGGTGCGACACTGGAAACCGTCGCCAGTACCGGCAGATGCTTCTCCAGAGCCGCCACCACGTGGACTCCGTAATCGTCCATCGCTTTGACGACCTGCTCCTCAATCTTCGCTGGGTCATAGTTCAGGCGTCGAAGAACCAGGAATTTGCGCAGACCTGCCGACAGAATCGCGGGCACCGGTCCCTGCTCGCGATCGCAAAGCTGCATCGCTTCTTCGATTCGATCTTCACGAAGCAGTTTCTGCACGTCCTCGCGAATTGAACCCGAATCTGATGTCAGCATTTTGAGGCTGCGGTAACGCTCGATGATGACACCGGCAGCCAGAATTCCCAGAAACAGAATCGGCCACATAAACAGACCACCCTTGCGGAGAAACCCGATCGCGCCCGATTGAGAGATCTCGTCCAGTTTGTCGACAAGACCTGGTTCCGCCTCAGAAAGCCCTTCGTCAGAGGAGCCAGCGTTTTCCTCGGCTGCGACTTTGGCCGATTCAGCTGCGGTGGTCTCAGCGGCAGTGGATTCAGCGGCAGTGGATTCAGCGGCAGTGGATTCAGCGGCAGTGGATTCAGC
>JABMPE010000520.1 GCA_013203845.1 Rhodopirellula sp.
TGAAGGCGAGTACATTTTTCGCACGAAAGTCTTTGCAGAGGCGGCGGAAGGGCAGTCCGTCAAGCTGGCGGTTCTGGCCTGCACGTCAGCCGCTGATGATCGGTTGGTGAGTGACGAGCTGGCTGCAACAATCGCTGGAAAAGCTGTTGAATCCTGTCGGCCGTTTGTGCTGATCGACACGATCGAAGTCACCGCTCGCAACGAAAAAGAAGCTCAGACGATTGAAGTTCAGATTCCTCGCATCGCGGGGTTTAATCGCGTGGCTGTTGGAATTGTTAAGCCATCGGACGAGGCCGTTGAGCACAAGCTCCACATCGAATATCTGGCTCTCGAAGGGCCGAAAGATACACGTCCTGATTCGCATCACCGACTGCTGGCGAGCCGCCCGGACGCCTCGCCAGAGGAGAAGTCGCGTGAAGTGCTGGCTCGTTTTGCTACGCGTGCGTACCGCCGTCCGGTGACCGATGCAGAGGTCGAGCGGCTTGTTGCGTTGGCCCGGTCGGTGGAGCAGGGCGGTGCGAAGTGGGAAGAAGCAATGCAGTTCGCCATGCAGGCCGTTCTGGTGTCGCCCAAGTTTCTGTTTCGCGTTGAGCTGGACGAGAACCCGACCGGCAAAGATGTCCGCCCACTCAACGACTTTCAACTGGCGTCGAGGCTCTCGTACTTTCTCTGGAGTTCGATGCCGGATGACGAACTGTTCCAGCTGGCTCGAAAAGACGCACTGCGGCCAGCACTCAGCCAGCAGGTCAGCCGGATGCTGCAGGATCCGAAGGCCGATACGCTCGTCGAAAACTTCGCGCTTCAGTGGCTGCAGGTCAAACGACTGGAAACGTTCGCTCCGGATCCCGAGAAGTTTTCGTACTACAACTCCAGGTTACAGCGCGCGATGCTCGAAGAAACAAGACTGTTCTTTGCGGCGGTGATGCGGGAAGACCGCAGCGTTCTCGATTTGCTCGCGGGTGACTTCACATTTCTGAATCAGGATCTGGCTCGGCATTACAACATTGCAGATACGAACGGTAACCCATCGTCTGGTAAGCCGACGAGGGAGAAGGGCGAGCCGATTCGAAATCAAGATTTCGTACGAGTAAGTCTGCCGGCAGAATCTGTCCGAGGCGGGCTGCTGGCGCAGGCAAGCATTCTGGCTGTGACTTCAAATCCGACACGGACCTCGCCGGTCAAGCGTGGAAAGTGGGTGCTCGAACAGTTGCTCGGGACGCCTCCACCTCCACCGCCTCCGATCGTTCCGGAATTGAAGGATGACGGTCAGGAACTGACAGGTTCCTTGCGGCAGCGAATGGAACAGCATCGCGCCAATCCGGCGTGTGCCGCGTGTCACCGAAGTATGGACGCGATGGGGTTCGCTCTCGAAAACTTCGATCCGCTGGGACGCTGGCGAGATAAAGACGGCCAGTTCACAATCGATCCGGCGGGTGAGTTGCCGGGTGGTGAGAGATTTGCCGGTCCGGTGGAGTTAAAGCAGGTTCTGCTGACGAAACGTGTGTTGTTTACTCGCTGTCTGACCGAGAAAATGCTGACCTACGCTCTGGGGCGAGGGTTGGAGTACTACGATCGCCCGGCGGTGAATCGGATTGTGGATTCGATGGAGAAAAATGACTTTCGGTTCTCGACGCTGGTTGAAGGCATCGTAACGAGTGAGCCTTTCGGAAATCGGCGACAGGAATAGGCGTTCTGAATTTCGGTTCGAACGAAAGTTTTGACGCGGGCGGCGACGATTTGTGAATTGTTCGTCTTTGGTCTTAAGAGTGTGAAGCAGGAGCGGAATTATGTTCGGTCGAACAATCTCACGACGGCAGACGCTTCGCGGTCTTGGAGTTTCGCTGGGGTTACCCTGGCTGGAAGCAATGGGGCCAGTGACCGGCTGGGCTGAGGATACCAAACCAGGCCAGGCTGCACCCAACCGGATGGCGCTGCTGTACGTGCCGAACGGGAAGAACATGGTGGACTGGACTCCGGATGCGGAAGGGACTGATTTCGACCTGAAGCCCATCATGAAACCGCTGGCTCCGCACAAAGAGAAGATGCTTGTTCTGACCGGATTGGCCGCAGACGGGGCAAACGCGCACGGAGACGGAGGCGGCGATCATGCGCGTGCGCTGGCCGCGTTTCTGACCGGTGCTCATCCTCGCAAGACGGATGGTACTGACATCCGCAATGGAATTTCCGTTGACCAGATCGCCGCATCGGTTGCGGGAAGTCAAACTCGCCTGCCATCGCTGGAGATCGGTTGTGAAGGCGGATCGATGTCCGGTAACTGCGACTCTGGTTACTCCTGCGTGTACTCGTCGACGATGGCGTGGAAATCGGCAACGCAGCCGCTGCCCAAGGAAGTGAATCCGAAAGTTGTTTTCGAGCGGATGTTCTCGTCACTTCCGAATGCGAAGCGCGAACAACGTGACGCCAGACGGAAGAGTATCCTGGATTTCGTCCGCGAAGATTCGAAAGATCTGACCGGAAAGCTGGGGGCCAACGATGCGCGAAAGCTGGATGAATACTTCACGTCGCTGCGCGATATCGAACTTCGGATCGAACGTGCCGCGAAGTTGCCGCCCGTCGAGACTCCTGACTACCCAATGCCGGCGGGGGTTCCGTCAACGTACGAAGAGCATATTCGGCTGATGGCCGATCTGATGGTGCTGGCGTTTCAGACGGATGCGACTCGCGTTTGCTCTTTCGTTCTGGCGAATGAAGGCTCGAACAAGTCGTACTCGTTTATCGACGTGAAGGAAGGGCATCACGAGTTGTCTCATCACGGCAACAATGAGGAAAAGAAAGCGAAGATCGCAAAAATCAACACGTTCCACACAACGCAGTTGGCTTATCTACTGGAGAAGCTGAGTTCCGTGCAGGAAGGTGACGGAACCCTGCTTGATCACTGCATGGTGGCGTACGGCAGCGGCAATTCTGACGGTAACCGACACAACCACGACGATTTGCCGATCATCCTGGCTGGCGGCGGTTGCGGAACACTGTCAACCGGGCGGCATCTCAAATACCGAAACGGAACGCCGCTGAGCAACCTTTGGGTTTCGATGCTCAACCGCATGGAAGTCAACATGGACCGAATCGGTGACAGCAACGGGGCCTTACCAGGGCTCGCCGATAGTTAACCTTCGACGAAAGTACTCAGGCTTTGTCTTCGCGCCGGGTTTCGTTGGTTGCTCAGAGCTCAACTACGGCTCCGTTGTCTTCTGAAGACGTAACCAGCGCATCGAGAATCTGCTGCGTCTGCAGAGCAATGTCGCCCCAGTGAGGATCGGTCGTGCCGCTGAGTACCTGAGCGGAAAAGTTGCGGAACAGATTAGTTTCCTGGGCGGTCGGATGGTTGTTGGCGTATTCGCTGACGGCGACGCGGCTGGTGTGCCGTTCCATGTTGAAGTGGCATTCGTTGATGTCGAAGTGGTGGTTGGACACGTCGAATGCGACTTCCGGGCCCATGAACGGCAGCACGAAGTCGTTGACCTGAAGGTGCCCCTTTGACCCGCTGACGTGAGCCCACTGCTGATGCTCGGTCAGGAACGAGCAGTAAAAACTGGCCGTGACGCCGCCGTCGAAGAACAGCTCGCCAGAGAATTCGGTTGGAGTCGGTGCGGCACTGCCTTCGCTCTGAATGCTGGAGAGTAA
>JABMPE010000521.1 GCA_013203845.1 Rhodopirellula sp.
GGGGATTAGTGGGGGGATTAGTGGGGGGACTCTGGGCGCCTGACGATCACTGAGTGCCGCGGCCGAAGCCTTGTGACGTTGTTTCGGGGAAGTCGCGGATAGGCGTGCTCTTAGCGGCGTTCGAGTATTTTGACCAAAACGGGTGACAGGAACGCGATCGAACGTCACATCCACTCCGTTCGCAGCTCGTTCGGTGACGATAAGTCTCGACGAAAGTGCATGGACGAACTGGCGAATTCTCTGCGCCCTCAGGAACACCATCTCAATTACGCTGGGCGACTGAAGATCGGCCGTTCAATCGGCAGTAGGCGGATTGAAGGAGCCTGCAAGAACCTGATCGGTCGCCGCCTGAAACAGATAGTCACCCGCTGGGTATTCCGCCGAGTTAACGCATGGACTGCGTGGGCTGCTTTATCTACATATGGACGTGTGGTCGCTTCTGGAAATATACTCACAACCTGAAACCTCGGACCTTAACGAACTCAACATCCTCGCCGAATGGTTGACAACCCCAGTTCCCGGTTGGACCATTCCACCATGAATGGGCTGCCGCAACAACAGTCCAATGGAGTCCTTGGAATGAGAATTCGTACGAGCCCACTCATCTTATTGGTGTTTGCTTTATCAATTGGCATCGCGAACGCGACTGACCCCCTCAAAGTCGCCAAAGAGCTTACAAGCACGCGATACAAAGGATGGACCTACGGTTCCGTTTCGGCGAAGAACCAAGTCGACTGCGCTCAGTTTCTGCTGGCCGTCGTCGAGCATTCCGTCCGTGCCACATTGGCTCCAAAAGTTCGAAATCGGATTCTGGTCGCCGAACTCAGCAAAGAGGAATTGGAGCAGCCGTCCCTCGCCGCCCTCGTCATTGGTAACGACGAGCGCACGAAGGGAGTGCAGAGTGCTCTCGTCGGTGCTCGCCTGGGCACCGGCGTAGGAGCAGACGCCGCAGCTCCCGGCGACCTGATTCAGTACTGGATGAAGAAGGACAACGAAACTTGGTTCGGGCACGCTGGCGTAATCCAATCGGTCGACAGGTCGGGGGACGTGCCGCGAGTGAAGATCTGGGGCGCTCATGCAACACCAGAACCCGGCCGCATTGGCATATCAAGCCTTCCGCTACGGCTGGACGAGAAGGATGCGGGACGCCGGCTCTACATAGTGCGGTTGAAGTAGATTCTCCTTGGCGTCTTCGTGCGGTTTCCACATTCCCCAAATCAAGTGGGTTTCGCTATGGCCGATCGCAAGAAACCAGTTGTCATTTTCGCGACTATCGCGGTCGCCCTGATTGCTTGGGCAGTCTTTGATTGGGTCGGTCGCACACCGACTAATAGCACCGAGGAGCTGAATGACGACGCAACGTTGGAAGTCGCCACGCCGTTAATCGGTGACCTACAGGTGATCGCGGAGATTGGAAAGACCGAGAAGATCGACGAGGGTATCAACGATTTGGATCGAGATTTGATTGCCGCATATCACCGTTTCAGCTTCGTCCCCCCTTCAAACAATCTTGAGTTGGATGTTCCCACCGACTTCCGCGCCAGCAAGGAAGGGCTGGCCGAAGTTCGCCGTTTGATTCAACCGGGAAGCGCACAGGAATTCATTGGCGTGCTGAACAATGAAGAGTTTCTCTACCCTGGGCGGATCATCTCGATTACTCCGATTGCCCGTCCTGACTACAGGCTACCTCAGCAGTCGCTTGGAGGCTTGACGCTCCAATCTTACAAGGTGTTTGCGTCGGCAGTCACTGCTAACGGTAAGACCTTGCGCGACGCGGCCGAACGAGAGGTTCAATTCCACGACGCCAAGATTCCGGCCGGTCTGCAAAGTGCGACATCGGAGCACTATGAGCGTTTCCTGCAGCGACTGCAGTCCCAGGGTGCTCACGCCTCCAACGGTCACACCGTCTTCATCTACAAGACCGCGCACACCCTCGAAGAGGGCTTTCAGCAGCTGGGGATCAACGCATCGTATGGTGCGCTCTCATTGGACGTAGACACGCGTGGCGAGTTTCGCGACGAGCAGCAGCACATTTTCATGATGCTGAAGCAGGAGTACTTCCGGGTCCGTTCCGATACGGCCCACGAGTCTCCGCATGTGTTGACTGCTAGAGTTCAGTCGACTCCCACGAACGTGGAGACGCTGACCAATCTGTCCGAATGGAAGCGAACTGACGATGGTTCGATCCCCTATCAGCAGGTGCCCGCAGTCATCAGATCGGTCACCTACGGTCGCGTCGTTCTCGTCGCTTCGGAGACCAAAGAATTCACCAAGGCGGAGATTGATCGTCTAATGTTGGAGTATTCAACGCCGACGGCCTCGGCTCGGATAGAGTTCGAGCGGGCCTTGAAGGAACTCCTTGAACGCGCGACCTTCAAGCTTGTCACATGGGGCGGCGGAGCGACTAAAGTTCCCGACTTGAAAAGCGGTGTTAGCGCCGATCAGGTCGCGGCAATCTTCGCGGAAGCGGCAGGAAGTGAGGCAAAATGGGACAATAATCATCCCGGCAGGGCAATCGGTTTCTCTGCCCAATACTTGGACCAGGCAACAACCCAAGCTCACAGCTTCAGCTTAAGCGACAAGAGCCTGCTCGCTGCCTCACCCGGATATCCGACCGATGCCCGATTTGCGTCCTTCTGTGGAGATGATCAGGACGGTTTTCTGAAAGGTGCCGGGGAGTTCGACTTCAAGCTTGAATCGACTCTTCCGAAGGGCAATGAGCCGGTTCCACTCGGAGGCAGGGCCGATATCGACGACGGGGACGGCCAACCACAATGGCGCCACACGCATCGGCTCGCTTCAATGAACTACATGCAACCACTGACTCTCACAGTCACGGCCAAGGAGGAAGACGAAGGCAATGGGACGTCCTACCCGATCGACTTCGCCGAACGAGAACTCAAGCCGGTGACTGATGAGTTTATGAGTTTCTCGAATGGCACGATTCAGAAACTGGGCACATCGGTCGGGAACATTTCGCAGTCGTTCCACAAATTGCGCAAACTTGGAGACATCCATAAGGTGGCCGAACAGGTCGCGAAGGATCGAGGGCCTCAATACGAGAGTGCGCGGAAAGACGCGCTAATGCTTGTTGATCAGATTCGAGCGAGTATCAAACAGGCACGCACCAAGCACGCATCGGTCACGAAAGACTGGGCCGGCGTAAAGCAACGCCTCGGTCAGCATGTCCTGAAGAAGGAGTCGTCCGTCCTTGCAGAGAGCAAGTTCTCGGTGGAGCTCGTGCCACACAACAATTCGACGATACGCTCAGTCGAGTCGATGCTCAAATCCCTTGAGTCGGCGCTCTCCGACATCGAGCGGAGACTGTGAACGATGGGGCGGTTTACGATCTTCATGTTGGACTTGATGACGGTCCTCCTGCTGACCGTCATCGTTCTCATTGCCGAAGAGAAGGAAACGTCCGTGCCTGCCGGGGACGTCGACTTGGGGTTCGTGTCGCTTTCCGCCCGTGTTACTGCGGCACCCGGAGATCTCGATTCATTCACGTGCAACATCGAAGGGCAGAAGGTTGCGTGTAGTCTGGTTGACCTAAAGGAGACGACCAAGGTCAGCGCCGATCAAACTCCCGCGGGGACAGGCGTGTTCGCAGCCATCGACTTCCGACCGACCGCCAGAGAAGTGATCCTGCGATTCTCAGCGTACTACGCATCCAGTTTTGAGAAACCGTTGAAGGTGACTTGTCAGATGTTGACGGATGGTGAATCGGAACTGACTCTGCAGGTCGTCAGCATCAAGGGCAAGGAAGAGAGAAAACCTCAACGCCTACCGTCTGGGCAGCACACGATCCACTTCATTGTGGAACGCGAGGGAAGTGGCCTGCGCATCGCCACGAACGTGAGCCGGGGTGGTTCATGAAGAGGCTCTTTGGTGGTATCGCGATGATCGACGTCATGTCGATCTGCGTTCTAACCCTGTTGGTCGCCAGCCTAACCTCTGGCGAGTCCCGCGAGACTCCGGAAGATTCGGTTCGGAAGCTTGCATCAGACATGATGGTGATTCGTGCGCGAGTGGACCTTGCAGGTAAAACTCCTGTCGAGCCGCCGAAGTTGGGTTTGGAAGTAGTGCTGAATGGAGTGATCATCGACAGCGAGGACATAAAACGCGGCGTGTTGAGTATCGAGTCGGACACGAGCGGCGTGACGCTGTTCATGGTCCCTCCGCATAATATTTCTGCTGAAAAATACATACACTTATTCATTCGTGACCGAGGGTCCGCAGATCTGAAGGATGTGCGCGTTGTTGTCGAAGCTCAGAACTTTCCCGGTCTGGACCTCAGTGCGAAGATCGATTCCCCTGTCGCAACTGCGTTGTCGTGGAAGATCCTGCTGAGCGCTCCCGAGGATACCTCTCATCTGCTGATATCGTCAAATGGAGACTGACCCGTGATAGCAAGGACATGGTTTGTTGTCGTGATCGTGCTGATTACGGGCGGCTTGCGCGCCCAACCACCCGTGTCGGGCGTCCGCAGTTTTAGGCATTTCGCCGATATGATCGACGACGCGGATCCCGTTCGCCTCATGGCGTTTCACCTACCTCCAGCGGCTGGACTCAACGCGCAACCAGTCGACACATCGATGGATTTTCGCATCTGGTTCAAGATGGTCTCTCCACCGCTTGCTGAGAGTGATTCTCTTCAGGTTCCTGCACCAAAGGTCACAGAGATCTGGCTCGATTGGACTTCACAGGGCGCACCGCCGAGTGACAAGGCGCAGCCGCGCGAAGAGGTCGTGAGGTTGACGTTGAACGAGTGTCCTCATCTCGTGGACACGATCAGTTCCCAGTTGACGCAACACACTGCTTTTCCGGATTCAGTGTATATTAGACCACCATTCGATCTCTCGCAATTCATCGGGCAGTGCATTCAACTGGGCCGGAACCCACGTTCTCGTGAAGACAAATTCGTCGTCGGGCTGGTCCTGTGTGACGACGCGAACCAGATGGTTGTCAACACAGATCTTATCGTCCTAGCCCGATACAAAAATTCATTCTCGCTGCTCACCAAAGTTCGCTACAGGATGCTTCCGCTGCAGTACTGTGAGCCGGATGGAGTGCAGTTCCCGGCGGATCTATTTTCGAGACTGCGCAATTCCCTTTCGGATTCCGAGTGGAATGTGAATATTGTCGGGCAGGAAGGTTTTCAGTTGTTCAACGTCAATACAGGACGGGCACAGTTATTTCACAAATTCCGATTACGCAGTGAGACGGTTGAAGTGTCAGAATCAACCAGTTACTGCGGGTGGATCGCTCGCTGCAAGGACTTTGAATTGCTGAGTATTGCTCGTCAGAATCCGAGCCTGCTAGCAGGGCTGGCCATCTGTAGTCCGAGTGCGTGGCGGTTGGAGTTTCGACTGCCTGTCGACCCGGAGCTGCTTTACATTGGTGGAGAGTGGTGATGCCTCAACTTAAGAATTCGCAACAGCGATGGCTCTGCGCTTTGGTAATTTCATGGATACTTTTCTTGGCCTGCAATTGGGTTTTGAACTTGTGGAAGTTGCAGCCATTGTTGTCCTTTCGAAGTGGCCGCGAAAAGGCAGCTCTGACCAGAGACGATGTAGTGGAAATCTTGATGCGTGCAGGTGGGATTCGCGCACTTTCCAAAAATGAAGGTGCCCCGGCGTCCCGCAGCAACGGAGGACTGAGTACTCCGGATCCCTTTGCGACTCTGTTGGCGAAGGTCGGCATCACCGCAACATTCGTACCAGAGAATTCTCCAACCCGTTGTATCATCAAGTGGTATCCCCAATCGGAGCGTCCACAGCAAGCAGCGGCGGATGAGCAGACAGCGGGTAATGACGGTGATGATCGTGATACATCATCCGCGGAGCCTGATCATGCAAGTGCGCCGGCGGAATCACAGGCGCTCTTGGCTTTCTGGGACCGGAACACCGAGGATTCCACCGCGTTCAACCTCGTGTTGGAGAGCGATGGCGATACGGTTACGTATTCATTCGAGTACGGGGACGTTCGCACCGAGGCCCGTACCTTGCTGGCCCGCCGGAGCTGGAGAGTCTTACCGATTCGTCCGGTGAACGTCGAATCGGATCTCGTACAAGTCGTGGCCGAGTTCATTGAGCACATTCCGCTGCTCTACGACTCGCAAACCTGGCGACAAACCGTATTCCACGGGCAATTGCAGCACCCGACAGATCGCGTTCTTCCAACAGCCGATGACGCGAAGATCATTGGTCGGGCCGTTGAGGGTGTGTTGATTCAAGTATTCGCGACGCAGAATCCCGGCGAACGCGTCGTCGACCCTGCGCGTCCGCTACCACGCTTGCAAGACAAAACCTTACTTTGCAGGGTCCTCAACGGGAGCAATCAGTTGGGGTGGATTCAGTTTGTGATTGCCGTCGTATTTGTGCGTGGGATCTTGGGGGTGATCGCCAGCCGACAAGGAAGGTCCGCAGCGGCGGTCGTTGCCTTCGAAGTCCAGCTCATTGAAACGGTCGTGGAAACGCTCCCCGCAATCGGTTTTCTCGGAACACTGCTTGGCATGGCGGTGGCGTTTTCCGCCGGCCTTGACGATCGGAACAATCTAACCCAGTCGCTGACGTTAGCTATTTCCACGAGCGCCTTGGCCTTGGTCGGAGCGCTGTCGATTGTTTGGATGAAACGAGGAGAGTAGGCAGGCTTATGGCAACGAAGCAAACGCACGTGAATTTGGGGCTTGCGACCGCTTCCGTCGCGCTGGTCGTTCTTGTGCTTGTATTGGTGTACCGTCTAGAACGAATGTCAGAACAGGCGAACCGTGGGAATGAGGATATCGCGCGGGCAAACGATCGAATTCAGGCGATTGAAGTCTTGCTCGGCTTCGACCGGTCGCGTTCCAAACATCCCGAAGGACTGAGCCGATTGTCGATGCTCGAAGCCAGAATGTCGGCCGTGGAATCGGAGTGGGAAGCACTTCCGGCTGGGCTCTTGTTGAACGTGGTCGACCTATCGCCGTTTACGCCAACGGATCCGGGAAATGCGTCGAACGAGGTGAAGGCAGCGAATGCCTCCATGCGTGCTCTCATTGAGAAGTTGCAGGCGGCCACCAGCAAGCAACTGTCGCAAAGCGGTTGGAAGAATACCGCCGGACCGAGGTTATGGCGTCGCGATTTTCCTGAGTTGGCCCCACTAATGACCGGCGAACGCGAGATTGAGGGTGATTTCTCAATCGAAGTCAAGGCAAGGCAAGAGTTCATTAGAACGGAGACTTTCTCTCCTCCACCAGCGTGGACATTTCCGAGGATGATTGGAACGAAACCCGGGTCGAGTGGCGAGGCACAGGCAACAACATCGGGAGAGGAAAGTGAGCCTGAGCCGGGTAAGTGAGCGAAGAACCGAAATTGCCGTAATCGACCTAACTAATGGGTGGCTCGGAAGTTCGGTAAACGCGTGGATTGCGGGCGGGGGAATGCGGAAGGTTCCGCGAAGTTGAGGCGAAGAATCGTAGTGCTTGTTGAAGCAGACACGCAAAACGGATTTGTCGTGCTCAATCTTCGGGGGAGCCAAGGATGAGAAAAGGATACTCAACGCAGTTGCGGTTCGACACAGTTCCCATCAAAGACGTGGAGCTGAATCTTGAGTGCCGCGACGCTATCGTGCCGGTGCTCCGGGCGCTGGAGCTGTGTATGCCAACCGTCAGTTGACCAACGACCTGCTCGAGCTGACTGCGGCCGATATCAACGGGGAGTCACGCACCGACACCGGTTGCGAAGGCATGGACTATTGGCACATCTGTGTGCTCATCGCCGCGCGGCTCGGCTGTAATTGTCGTTCCTCTGCCCGTCGTCGCAACGCCATCAATCGTCCTCCGTGATCATCTAACCGACGAACGATACAGTTCTTTCTGACACCAGGCAGGTCAGTTTTCAACCGGCTGCTATGAGTCTGCGTGCCGTACGATTTGCAGCGGATGCTGCGGTAAATTCGGCGCTGACCGAGACCGATCTGGTCGTGCATGTGGGAGCGGATCAAGGAGCAACTGGCGAGCGAGTACCTGTCGCTGGCCACAAAGAAGGCGGGCACGGTCGCGCAACGTCAAGCCTTGCACGAGCTGTCCGACCGACTGCTGTCGCACGCTCGATACGGCCCTCTGAGCGAACTGCCCGCGATCGAAAGAGAGTCGTTGCAGGCCGACTGTCGCGGCTGGGCATAACAGTTCTAGCGTTCTAGTTCGTGCGTGGAACGCCGGCACGGGCAGTTGTCGCTGAGCCACCACAGCCTGCACCGGCTTCAGGGCGAGTGACTAGCATCGCTGACTGCGCTGACGAATCACTTCCATCTCCGCCCGGACGGCAACCGCCGAGCGTTTCTACGGTGCCTGTTCGACGGACCCGTTCGACTGGCTGGCCCAGCGAGTCCCAATTCTGCCCCGCCCCGGCAAAGCATCCCGAGCCTGACAGGTATTAAAACTCACCATCTCCAAGGAGATGGTGAGGGTCGTTCTCTCAAACATTTCCCCTGTTTCCCGCGCATCGCAACCCCGGCAGTGTTCACTAACCCCACAACCCGCCCAGTGGGCCAATGATTAAGGACCGCGGAATGATTGCACTGAGTTACCAGGTCTTGCTACTTTGCCTACACCAGCAGCCTTTCCGGCTCCATCCCTGAGGAGTCCACCGATACTTCTTTCGGGCGATGTACAACAAACCTCCTAAGAAACGTGCAGAGAATCAGAGTTTGGTCCAACAACGAAGGAAACCAATGCCATCTAAAGCCGGTGACTTTTATCTGCCCACCATATTCGGTTTCGATACACTCTTTGGGGACCCCAAGGCGACGTCGCCTGGTCGAGGATTTCCACACGGAGGCACAGTCGTGCTAGGTGGACATCCGGGTGCCGGCCAAAGTGTCTTTGCACTTTCACTGGTGCGTGACCTATTGCTCCAAAATAAGCACAATTCGCGATTCTATTACATAAACACCATATCAGGCTTAGACGATCTGAAACGACGATACCATCAGTGTGGTTGGTTTGGTGAAGACGACACTTTATGGGGCAGGACTCATGTCATTGAAGTTGCCGAGATCAATCTCCCAGGACCAGCTAGAAACGCAGATGAGCTTATCAATCCTGTCTTTACTCAAATTCGCGATGTGGAACGCGTAACGGCGAATGACTTGATTTTCGTGATCGTCGACACTCTCTCAGACCTTGTGAAGGATAGTCAAAGCGATGGCGACCGCCGTCGAAATGTCCATGAGTTGATTGCTAGACTGAAGTCTGGCTTTCCAAATGGACGCTTGGCACTGACGATTCTGGTTAGTGATTGGGTCGAATCTTCACCGATCGGCTCGGCGGTCGAAGAACACCTAGCTGACTTTGTTTTTCGATTCGCCGTCCAGCCCACTGGATTTCAACGTCGCCGACGAATAGTTGAAATTTCAAAATCCGAAGGCGCATCCCCTTTACTTGGCACACACACTTGGGAGCTAATAAATTGCCAGGACATTAGACGGAAAATCGCGCCTAGTAGTCTAAAAAATTCCATTCTCGCGCAGATCAAGAAATATGGCTCGACGTCGGAAAACTGGGGCACAATTGCGATCTTTCCACGTCCGAACCTATTCCCTATCGGCCTTCTCCAAGGGTGGAAGGGGCTTCCCCACGAAGCGAAACAGAGACACTACCGGGAAGCCACAATTACAACCGGGACACCCGGACTCGATGAAATGATTGTTGGTGACAGGAAATACTGGGCGCGGCGAACTATTCTGAACGAAAGCCCGCGTCTTAGTGGAAGTCTGTACATGGGTTCCACATCGATCATCTTAGGGAAATCTGGAACCGGAAAGACTCTCACGGCAATCCAGTTCCTGTTGGCCGATCCAAAAAGAGGCCTGTACATAAACTTTGAGAATCGACCGAGTCGTGTTGCGAATATGTTCCCAACTGCGAATGCACAGAAGTTGCTTAAACACTGTGCCACTTTATACCGCAGGCGAGCAAACCTCGATTTCAATACACTACTTGCTGAGATTCGTCACATAATACTGAACAGCAAGGATATTGAACGCATCGCCATTGACGGGCTGACCGACCTCTTCGTGGTAAGTGATAAGCGAGAATTCGCTCAACTTATTGAAGACTTACTCGTCACGATACGCCAAACAAGTCTGCAGAAAATACACGAGTCCAGACAGGACAACAAGAACCAATCAAAAAGTCAGGCCCTTCTTAGGCCGATCACGATAGTCGTAACGCTAGAGATGGATATTGGCTCTGACGTCTTCCCGATGTTGGATTCAATCTCGTTTACTGCGGATAACCTCATCGTCCTGCGACATATCATGATCAATGACGAACTGCGAAAAACAGTTCAGGTACTTAAAGCCCGAGGACACTCCCCTGACAAGCAGGTGCGGGAATTGCTGGTCAAGGACGGAAACTCGATTCCTGTAAGGGTTGCGAAGGGACTAGAAAACTACAGTGGCCTGAACACGTCTAATCCACAGCCCGTAGCAGTGACCGTACAGCTAATTGCAGAAAACTCCAAAGAACTCCTGCTCAACGAAGAACTGGTAGCGACGTTGAGGCGTCTATTCAAATACCCCGTGGATTCACTCGGATTTTCAAGACATGAGATTCACCGCACACTGTTAGACATTGCAGCCGGAGGAGCTCGAACTCCACACTCGAATGTCAAGATAATGAGTATCGACGAATGGTGGATTCGCGAGTTGAGATCGGCCCAACGTCAAGGCTCAGACGCAGAGATTGACGAGCACCCGCTACTAGGTCTTGAGTCCTTCCTACTTGCTCCCGGCACGCGGCCCTCAATGGACCCCGAAGTTTACGAATCGATTAATTCGGATTTTTGGATAAACGAGTTCGAAAAGGTTACATCCCCTGACGTCAAACGACGTAGTTTCGCCGATACCAGTGAAACTGACGAGTGTGAATTAGACGCTGAAATGGTTGCGTGTCCATCGCACATGGACTTTGGTGCGTTCTGCATTAATACACATATTGCTGATTCTTTAGGCATGGGCGACGAGTTTCAGCACTGGCCAGATGTCGTATCGGCTGTGCCACGCGTTTGGGTGGAGAGAGAAAATAATTGGTTCCGAGACCCAACCGAGGGTGCGTCCACGCTTGTTGACATGTTACACAAAGCGGTCGGCAAGCAAAAGAAAGGTCTGCAAGGATTTTCATTCGATATGGAGACTTCTTCGACTGCAGCGTGTGCATTCTTAGAGTTTTGCTGGGCCTTCGGGGCATCGGAGAATTTCCTGATCAGGGATGTAGTGAAGTATACAACATCCACTGAGACGGAGAGGGAGCGTCTTACTGAGTCCCATCCCATGACGACCGCATTTAGTTTTCTTAGCTTCTTGGTCGTCAACGGTTTGATGAAAGCAAGAACATCGGCCCATGATGCACAGGCTTCTCTTTTCTCGCGTCACTGGTTCAGTACAGTGATGGAATTGGAATCGACTGTCTCCGTTGGCCCGAACAATTCACCTATGTTGCTTCCGATTCCTTTCTTTCCAGTAGGCTCCGTGAACGACGGCAACGCAATGGGCTCTCAAGCCCTTTGCTTTGCAGTGCATGATGCGTTGAATCGATTCAGTCGACTTCTGTCGCGCGTTCACGCGGCGGTTGAATATCGGGATGGCTTGGTTGGAAACCGCTCACATTTTGGTTCAATTGCGCAGTGGGAGACACGGATTGCAGAAGTGCTTACCAACGCTCAGCGCTGTATAGATATCAATAAAGCGCTCACGGCGTCGGATATAGAGTTTGCGCTCAGTGAACTCGAAAACATCGCGTCAGGGGTTCGGGCCGCCGCAGTTTCTTCAGGAATGTTTCCGAGCGGGGTCGGTATTCGTAAGAAAAAGCTAAGTGCCAAGTGGCGACCCAAGCGAGCCCGAGACAGACCATCAAAATCGGGCTTCTGGCGGCGACTACCAGCTGCCATCGCAATGGATCTTCGAGACGTACTGCAACTACTGACCTGGAATGACCTACGGGTCCGGCTAATTCGTGGCGAACTGGCGAGCGAGGCACTAGCCGAGTCACTGACGGGGAATCGTTCTAAACAGCAAGTAGGAAGTGTTTCAAGTCTTACAGGCTACACCTGCGAAGGATCTTGGATGGTCGGTGTAGGCCGGTCAACGTGCAGTCCCGAACTGGCTGCGAAGTTCATTGAAGAAATTACCTCTGCATCCAGCACGCTACGTCGAGCCGAATTAGGGGCGGGGATCCCAGCCCGAAAGGATTTCTATGACTTTCACGGTAATACAACTACCCCGCTATTCCCAAGCGGCAAAGTGAGTTGGAATCAGCTACTTGAATATACGGTCGCCCGCGCAAGAAGAAGAGAACGCGTCGTATGTTACGAATTGCAACTGGCTTTGGTTATGGATGTGATGAATCAAAAGTTACACGACGTTCTGGCGACGGCGGCGGCGTTGCAAAGTCAGTATGTTACCGCGACTAAAAAGGATGTCGCGATAAACATGATGCAAACAAAAGCGAAGAACGCAGCTGAAGAAATACTCTCTTATGTCATGAGTCAAATGCGTAGCAGTACGGTCAGCCTGCCATGTCTGTTATGCCGTCATCCTGAGCAATGTCAGAAGATTGTGAACGCTGGAGGCCGCGATGAGTAAGAAGAGGACGTCTAGAACAAGCTTGCGGAAAAAGACGCCTGCTCTCAAAAGCCGAATTACGTTCTCTGGCCATGAGATTTCCACCTTGATGGTGATCGGGGCGGATGATCACGGCAAATACGAGGAGTACGAAGCTACGGTGTGGCAAGAGGGGATCCCCTTTGTTAAATCCTGCATTGAAGAGGCAGTAACTAATCGACTCTCTAGCGTTAACGTTGGAGAGACGCGATCTGAACGCATCGATACACGAGCGTCAACTCGCCTGGCATTGCTACGCCGTGATGAAAGCCGAGGTGGGCTGATTTGCATCTCAAAACTGGCGCGACTCACATACCCACTGGAACATATACTATCCACGCCAGCGCTGCACCACTTTTCTGCCCCCAAGAAGCGGACGCAAGTTTTCAGAGAGATTGACTTTGTCTATATAGAAGCAACGTTGCCAACGGAGAGGCACCTGCTAGCCGCCGATCCCCAGAAGACACTCATTCTTCAGTTGAGTGCTGACGCGATACTCGATGTTAGTCAAAGAATGGCGTTGAAGAAAGCCTTAAAACAGCGCATGGGTAATCGTAAGGGGCAAAACTCAGTGGTAGTGTTAAGTGCGGCCACCTTGGAACGCCTCGGTATTCCATGCGCGGTTAGTGGTTCGTGGGAGCAGTTTGCGAATGGACTCCGAAGAACGCTGAGCGAGAAAACAAGTGATGAATCGATCATACGTTATCTCTGTAAATCTACATCTTTAGTGATCCGTCACAGATCCACTTCTGCAATTGTGATCTCATCGGTTGACAATAAACAGCAAATGTCGCTCGTCCACGCTTCAAGCAGGCTACCGAACAGCACTGCCCCTAGCGAGCATATGCATGGGTATACATCCGTAATGGCGGCATCCATCGCAATTGCGGTTTCCGAGAGTTCTGACGAGGCAATTTATAAGGCAGCGTTGAGTGGGACCGAAGAAGGTCTTCGGCGATGCTCGGTGCTGTCGTCCAAAGGGTATGGCAAGGAGGATGGTACCGTTGATTATGAGTGGCACAGGCGGCTGTTTAGAAGTGATGAGTTCATTGCACAAGCCGAAACCGTCAGAGTTCCCGATAGTGACAATTGGTCTGCAGTGACCCAAACAATAAGTGATGTTTCATCAGGTATACTTAGTCGGTCACGTGCCATTCAGGTCGGATTGAGTATCGTAAAGAGAGGATTGGAAAAGGTCGAAATGGACCTTTCACTTCCAGTAGGTCGCTTCGGCCAGGTATCCGTGATTGACCGCAAGGAATTTGAAGGCTTCCTGCAGGTTCAGTTAGCTATGAAGGGATACGTCGAGGGACCTGTTACACAGCAACCGTTGTCTTTAGCTGTCTTCGGGCCACCTGGGTCAGGTAAATCATTTGGAGTGGTGCAAGTTGCTGCGAGTTTGCGATCTCGCGTGGTGTCCGGTGACGTGATAGAAGCCAATGTCTCGCAATTTTCTAGTTACGGGGATCTCGCCAACACACTTCACGCAGCGAGGGATATTGCTCTCGGAGGCAAGATCCCACTTGTTCTGTTTGATGAGTTCGATGCGACATTTGAACGTCGCCCATTCGGTTGGTTGCGCTATTTTCTTGCCCCAATGCAGGACGGTAAGTTTCGGCACGGCGAATCCGTTTACAATACTGGACGGGCGATTTACATGTTCGTCGGAGGTGTCAATCACACATTTGACATGCTTGATGGTCGGTTGCGAAACCATGAATTTATTGAAGCGAAGGGGCCAGACTTTGTGAGCCGGCTGAAGGGCCACATGAACGTTCTGGGAATCGGGCGGCACAATGATGACGCAACTTACATTCTGCGCCGGGCAGTGCTTCTTAGGAGCATATTGGGACGTTTTCAAGGACGAATAATTGACAGTGACGGAGTCGCTGCTATGGACGAGGATGTGATTAGGGCATTGCTGGTTGTTGACCACTTGAAGCACGGCGTGCGTTCAATGGAGGCAATTGTAAGAATGTGTAGAGTGCGCAGTGAGCAAAGGCAGTTACATTGGGGCGCATTGCCGTCTTCGGAGCAACTGCACATGCATGTGGATGCCTTGGCACTAGATGCTGCTCGACTCGGGTAAGTGCATGTTTGTGAGAAGAGAGTCGATCATAAGCCATTCACCGAAGCTGAATGATTTGTTTACCCAGGGGGCAATAAGTCGATCGTCTCGAAAGGAGCGTAACTCAGTCGGAAGGTAAATTCTTCGACTGACGATCAGCTTCGAAGATTCAATAAAGACCTCCGTTGAGAAGCTGCTTGATTTGTTTCCCGTGTCCTTCCGGCAGGCGTGCAATATTGCGAATTTCGTCGCTGGCGATGAGAGCGGGGGTTTTCGTGTGGGTGGTGAGGTGGCGGATTTGCTCAGGTTCGACTGCCCAGTGGAAATCCTTACTGAGTCTTAATGCTCCTGTTTGAAGATCAATTAGCGGAAGTTCTACCACACCATTACAGGATCATACGTGGTCACTGATAGCAGCCCGTTGAAGAATGCTGATTGTTGCTGGTCATAAGACGCATGTTGGTGTCAGAAATGTCGGGCGTTGTTGCTGGTCGTGGAGTCGGTGGAATTGGTTTACGCGGCGGCGGAGTCGCTGGAAACGTTTCAGGGCGGCTTGAAGTGTCAAAAACATCGAAATCAGCAGTCCTGGGAGGCCCGCGAACTCTCGGGGCTTGCCGCTGCCCAGCAGTTTTCGCAGGATCAGCCCCAGGTTGTGAGCGGCGACTACCAGTCGGACTTTCTTGCGGTTGTTTTCCAGACCTCTCAGCCAGGTGCGGCGGGCTCCTCCTGTTTCGCAGACGTGGGCGAAACTGCGCTCGACTCGTTCACTCCGTAACTTCTGCAGCCGCTTGTTGCGGTCGCCTTGCAGACGACGTCGGTTGGCTCGGTACGCGGCTTCGTAATCGGCAGGCTTGTCCGTCCAGCGGCGGTTCGGTCCATCCGGCTCGCAGATGTAGGTTCGCAATTCATCCGCCAGGCACTTCGCCAGCGTTTCGTTTTTATGGTAACCCTTGTCGCCGACGACCTCTTTGATTTTCGAATTGCTATCAGCCTGCTGAAGGTTGCCTTGAGCAGTACCGACGCTGTCCAGCAGCGTGTTGGCGTCGGATTCGTTGCCGTGATAAATCTCGGCGGACAGGACCACTTCGGTCTCCAGATCAACCGTATGTTCCTGCTTGTACGACAGGTGAGTGTGGCCCTTCTTCATTTTCATGATGCGGGCGTCAGGGTCGCTGGAACTCTGCCAGTCCTGATTGGACGCCGTCTTGCCTTTGCGTTTTCGATCGAACTTCCGCAGGTCATCGTCGCTGTTGATCTCGACGCCTTCGGCTTCGGCCAGCCCGCGAACGTACGCTTCCCAGTCCTCGCCAGTGTCCCTGCGAACGATCGACTTCATCGCCGCGTTGGCTTCCAACAGAGTTGAATCGACACCGACGGTCTTACCTTTCAGCAGCCCGTGCTCTTCGACCAGTGACAGCACGAACGCGAAGACCTGTTCGAAAACATCCAGAGGAAGACGCTGACGGATGCGCGTCATGCTTGAATGGTCCGGCGTGTTCTCATGCAGTTCGTATCCGAGAAACGCCCGCAGTGACAGACTGTCACCGCAACGCCACGCGATGCCGCGTTGAGAATCAATGCCCTCGAAGTACCCCACAAAGATCATGCGGAAGTAGACGCCGGGCGGAATGCCCCGACGCCCGCCTTCTTTGTAAAATGGACCGCACAACGACTCAGCAAAGCTGTCGAACTTCGCGTCGCGAAGAACCCCATTGAGCGCGTCATAAAACACATGCCTGATCGATGCTGGCAGTTTAGATGTTGCCACCCACAGTTCCTGTTGCCGCTCCGTACGACGCTGACCAAGAGCCATCAGTTATCCTCCATTCACCAAGATCACGACCGCGAGAAGAATAGCGCGAACGTGTCTGCTGTCCAGGTCAATCGGCGGACTTTTTCAACGGGCTGCTAGCGCGGATTATTCAGAGTTTCGGGATCTGAATGGCCTTCGGGTGCGTCTAAGTGATCGTTAGCGATCAACTTAGGCGGCAACCTGGAGGCCCGATATGAAATCACAGACTGTCTGGCAGCGTAC
>JABMPE010000522.1 GCA_013203845.1 Rhodopirellula sp.
CGTCAGAACTGGGGCGACAATACTTTGCTCCCATCTTTCAGAATGCGATTGGTCACGAAGATATGGAAGTCATCAAGTCGTGTCTGTTCTCGCCAGCCAATCTGCTGACCCGCTATCAAAGCTTCAATGTCGAAATGCAGAAACGCATTCGTTACCTGGATTAAGTGGCGATGCTGAAACGTGCTTATTTTCGTTTCGCTGGAGAATGCTGACATGTCGCTGCTGCTGGGGATTGACCTCGGAACAACGAAAACAACCTGCGTCGCTGTGGATTCGCAGTCCGGTCGGATCGTTGCTTCTGTGGCGAAACCGACTCACGGCAACATCACGCCTGATGCCGGACGAAAAACCGGTCGATCAGAGTGGGACGCGGTCGCGGTCCTGCAGAGCGGATTCGATTGTCTTTCCGAAGTCGCGAAGCATGCAACAGTGGCAGGAGCTTCGATTGGCAGTGTCGGCGTCACCGGGCAGCAGCACGGGATGTTGCTGGTTGATTCCGATCTGAAGCCGCTGACGCCGTTGATTAACTGGCAGGACCAGCGGGGAAATGAGTTGATTCCCGGTCGGAACATGAGCTGGGTTGAGGAAGCCCGGAATCGCTGCGGCGCAGACTCGCTCAGCCGATTGGGTTGCCGGCTGAACTCTGGTTTTCTCGGAACGACACTCTTCTGGCTGAACGAACAGAATCTGGTACCAAACGGCAGCCGCGCGTGCTTTATCATGGATCTGTTCGTCGCGATACTGACCGGCGGAGAGCTGCTGACAGATCCCTCAGTGGCCGCTTCAGGAGGCATCATGAATGTCGCGACTCGGAACTGGGACGACCATGCTCTGCTGGCATTGGGGATTCAGCGTGACCAGTTGCCGTCGATTCAGGAAGCCGATCGACCAGCGGGCGTGTTGTCGGGCAGTCGACTCGACGGACTACTCGCCGGGACTCCGATTTCAGTGCCAATCGGAGATCACCAGGCCAGCTTTCTGGGCAGCGTCGCGGAACGTCGATCCAGCGTTCTGCTCAATGTTGGAACTGGCGCTCAGGTCGCAGTATTTACGGAAGGCACGAACTTCACGCCGCCAGTTGAGCTGCGACCGTTTCCCGTTCAGGGCAACCTGCTGTCGAATGTCGGTCTGACTGGCGGCTGGTCGTTTCAAGTGGTGGAGAATTTTGTTCGACAACTTGGTGTTGAACTGTTTGGTGCCGACACGCATCAGTCGCTTTATGGCAAACTGACGGACCTCGCTGCCGGAGCGTCCCTGGACTCGGAAGGACTGCGTTGTCGACCGACCTTCTCTGGCACTCGTTCTGATCCGTCACAGACCGGAGCTTTCGAAGGCATCACGCCTGGTAACCTGACGCCAGCAAACCTTGCCAGGTCGGTTCTGGAAGGTATGGCGGAGAATTATCGCAACGCCTGGGACCAGATCGTCGAGATCACTGGCGCGCCGGCCAGTCAGCCGATGCTGGTGGGTGCCGGCAATGGTCTGCGGGAAAATCCGGTACTGGCCGACGCTGTTGCGCGAAAATTCGAAACTGCCGCAGTGGTTACCCGGCATCGTGAAGAAGCGGCGTTCGGCGCGGCTCTGGTTGGTGGAGTGGCTGCCGGTGTGTTCCCGTCGCTCGACGATGCCGGTCGATTGGTCCGCCATCAGGCATTGTAGTTTTCGCAGGCCCTGTTCCACGACGAAGTTCGCGTCCCGCGAAGTCAGGCTCGATGTTCAGCATGGCGACAACTGGGAGCTCGCCAGGGCTCGACCACCAGCCACCCGGAGTTCTGCTCTCTGTTCGAAGGACGCGTACCAGAACCGCGAGCGTGTTGCTGAACGATCGCACCGGCGAGGCGTGGTGGTTAAGCGGCGTAGTGCTTAATCAGTGGCCGCGGGCGTTTCCGAATTGCTCGATGTGCAACCGGGAGGTGAACTGAAACCCGGATGTCCCTGCGGCTTTTCGGATCCAGTCGGTCTTCACTGCCAGTTCATCGCGAGTCGTGGCCTGTGGCATCAGCCAGACTCGGTCACGATCGATCTCCTGAAAACCAGCAAGCCATTCTTCGACCTGAGCAACGTCGTCCGGGCGGTCGATCACGAACTTGAACTGGTACGGCAATGCTGAAATGAGACTTCGAATGACTTCCGGGCGGTGCCGAAGTTGCTCGTGCCGCTGCGACCAGACAAGTGAACGCTCGGTGCTCGGTGTGGAATTGGCAAGCTTCGGGCTGATCGACATCAGGTCGGCGGTCGCTTCGCGAAAGACGGTGCCGGCAGTTTCGACCGTGACAAAATGGCCGCGGGATCGAAGTTCCGCAGTCAGCGGGACAATTTCCGGCAGCAGCAGTGGCTCGCCTCCAGTGACAACGACGTGTTGAGCATCCAGTTCGGCGACCCGGTTCAGAACCTGCTCGATACTCTGCGCGTCGCCTTCCGGTTTCCAGGAAGTAAATGGCGTGTCGCAGAACCAGCAGCGCAGGTTGCAACCGGTCGTTCGAACGAAGATCGACGACGTACCGGTGAATTCTCCCTCACCCTGAACAGACTGATAAATCTCAGCGATATACAGCACAGAAATTAGATACCTGAAAGGCTGGTTCGGAACGGATGTCGCCCGAAAGCCGTCCCCTTGAGCAGCTGATCTTGAGCAATCATTGCCAACGGATCAGTCAAAAACTGCAGTCGACGGGAGTCTCCCCGATCTGTCCGTGTCGTCAAGCATCCTGTGACTTCAGAAATTGTCGTCGAGAAGAAGGGCAGACTGGCGACATCTGACATCTAACGAGTCAGTCTCAGACCAGAGGCGTTCATCAGGGCGTTCAAACTGCTCGATTTGCAGGCAATGCTTTGCCGGTGATGGCGTTTGTGATCGTTCAGGCTTGTTGGAGATCCGGTCGGCGCGACGGTTGTGAAAGCGAAACTGACAAGACTTCATGCAGGTTTCACCGATAGTCGTCTTTGGTAACTTTCTGCAATTGGATAACTTGTGTCGTGTCCGGCGTGCGATTCACGGTGGACGATAGTTGTCGGTGCCGGGAACCGGGCCTTGATCTCTATTGATTTGCTTGTTTTTCATGGGACTCCGGAGCTGGCCAGTCAACCAACTCCCCGTCAAAGCAGAACTCAAGGCAGGCAGTTTGCCGCCTCTTTCGGGAGATTGCACCCAGGATGGCTGACGGATCGTCTTACGAATACGACACGACAAAAGGCTATGCCGTTGTCGCTTTTAACTCGTCGCTGAGTGATTACCGATGGGGCGACATCGAGAAAGTCGGATCCGAAATCAAGGAGCGGCTCGTTGCGATGGATCGACCGATCTTTCTGCTCGACCTGACTCGCCTGGACTTCATGGGCAGCTCAATCGTCGCTTTGATCGTCAAGTTGTGGAAAGCGACTCAGGAAAAAGACGGCGATATGGTGATTGTTAACAGCAGCTCCATGATCGGTGAAGTTCTCGAGATCGCCGGTCTGACTCGCGTCTGGAAGATCGTCGATTCGCGAGAAGAAGCCGAAGAAATGCTGGGCGTCAATCACTTTACGACAGCGTCGCCGATGGCGAAATTCTTCCTCGCCATTCTTGGCTGGGTGTCGGCAGCCGGAGCGTTGTTTTTTGTGGTGGCTCCCAGAAAACAACTGCTTCAGCTCGATGTGCAAACGGCTCAGATACTGGCCTGCACCTGTGGAAGCGTCGCGATCATCGCGGGCCTGGTCGCCATCGTTCGTGATCAAGGCGTCTGGCGCTGGCTGGGAATTCTGCTGGTCATCGTTGCTGCGGGTGTCACGGTCGCGGAAGCCCTCGGGCGGGTTCCCAGTCTTTGAAAAACACTCGTGAGAGAACGAGTTTGCAGAATCAACAGGAGGTCCCTCATGACGACAGAAGCAACGACCGGAACATCAGCAACTCCTGCCACCGAGTCAAATGGCCTGGAAGTTCGTCAGAAAGCCCTGCAGGAAGAACTGCGGGAATTAATTGATGTTGTCGGCCCGGCACCGCTGGTAGATCTGCTGCTGGAGCGAGCGTTTCAGCTCAACGCCACTGACATCCATATTGATCCGAATCCGAACGGTCTGCGAATCCGGCTTCGCGTCGACGGCATGCTGCACGACGTCATGCAGCTTCCGCAGAAGCTGACAGCTCAGGTAATCTCGCGGCTGAAGATCATGGCCGGGATGGATATCACTGAACGGCGAGTCGCGCAGGACGGTCACATCTCGAAGTCAGTCATCAAGCATCAGCGGGATATCCGAGTTGGCGGCGGACCGACCATTTATGGTGAGCGACTCGTTCTGCGACTGATGCCCGACGAGCAGTCGTTTACTCAGCTTGATGAACTTGGCTTCGAGCCCGAGCAGCTGGCGAAAGTCAAAAAGCTGGTCGACGTACCGTACGGAGTGTTTCTGTCAGTTGGCCCCGTGGGTTCCGGAAAAAGCACAACGGTCTACAGCGCGCTGACGATGAGGAATCGATCAACCGAGAGCGTGGTGACGATCGAAGATCCCGTCGAACGACACATGGATGGTATCAACCAGATCCAGATTGATACGAAGATCGGCTTCACGTTCGTGAAGTGTCTGCGCGGTGTTCTTCGTCAGGATCCTGACGTCATGATGGTCGGAGAAATCCGCGATCCCGAAACAGCTCAGATTGCAGTTCGAGCAGGCCTCACGGGCGTGACTGTCCTCAGCACGCTGCACGCGAACCACAGTCTGGCAGTGCTGGACGTCTTTCGCGAGTTCGGTGTTTCTCCGATGTTCATCGTCGACGGGTTGAAATGTGTCATTGCTCAGCGGCTGATCCGAAAGATTTGCCCGGAATGCCGGGAAGAATACTCACCGGACGCCACGGCGATAGCGATTCTCAAATTGTCAGATGAAGAAGCAGCCACAACGAAACTTGTCCGAGGAAAGGGTTGCGACAGCTGTTTTTCGACGGGCTATTCAGGACGCACTGGCGTGTTCGAAGTGCTGACCTTTTCGCCGGAGCTGCGTCAGGCAATTCTTCAAGCCGACGGAAAGGTTGACCTCCGTGAGATGGCCATCGGCGGCGGTCTGTTGACGCTGGAAGAAGCCGCACGTCGAAAGGTGCTGCGAGGAGACACAACCATCGAAGAGCTGCTGCATCTTCAGAACGCGATTGTCGATTAACGACAGACTCCAGCTGTATAGCCGTCCGAAATGGCAGCCAAATTGTGTCGTTACTGATGAACCACTCACTCCCCGCAGCCGCTGCGGAGCGGAAATTGCGAGAAGCGATTCTGCCGGGATCGCTCTAAACGCCGACCTGCATTCTTGATTTGTGTCGAAGCAGTGCAGCTTCGATGAAGCTACGGAAGACAGGATGCGGTTCCAGAGGTTTGGATTTGAATTCCGGGTGAAACTGCACGGCCAGGAACCAGGGATGGTCCGGAATTTCGACGATCTCGGCCAGCAGGCCATTCGGGCTGCAGCCAGAGATCTGCATGCCGGCTTCGATGAACTGCTTCTTGTACTCCGGGTTGAATTCGTAACGGTGACGGTGACGTTCGCTGATTTCTTCCTCGTTGTAAATTCTGGCGGCCAGCGAATCTTCCTGCAGCACGCACGGTTGAGCCCCCAGTCGCATGGTGCCGCCTTTGTTCGTCACGGTTTTCTGATCTTCGAGCAGGCAGATGACCGGATGATCGGTCGAGTCGGCGAATTCCGTGCTTTGTGCTCCTTCGAGACCCAGGACGCTACGAGCAAACTCGATCACGGCACACTGCATGCCGAGGCAGATTCCAAAGAAAGGAATCTCACATTGCCTGGCGTATCGGATCGCTTCAATCTTGCCTTCGATACCGCGCATCCCGAATCCGCCCGGCACCAGTATTCCGTCGACGCCAGCCAGCAGCGACTCCGGGCCCTGTTCGGCCAGGTCTTCGGCTTCGATCCGTTTCACGATGACCTTGGCCGAGTGCGAGAAACCCGCGTGGTCGAGCGATTCGTAAATCGATTTGTAGGCATCGCGGTGTTCGATGTATTTGCCGACGACGGCGATCGTGACTTCGTGTTCGGGGTTGCGAATGCGCCGCAGCAGTTCGTACCAGTCGTCCATGTCGAGATGGCCAGCGTTCATGCCGAGCTTTTCGACGATCAACTGATCGAGACCGTGTTCGACGAGTCCCTGCGGTACTTCGTAGATCGAAACGGTCTTATCCACTTCTTCGATGACCGCTTGTTTTTCCACGTTGCAGAACATCGCGATCTTTTCGAGGTTCTCCTGCCCCATCGGACGTTCGCAGCGGACGACCAGAATGTCCGGCTGAATTCCGATCTCGCGCAGCTGGCC
>JABMPE010000057.1 GCA_013203845.1 Rhodopirellula sp.
CTGCGATGCGATCTGCTTTGGCAGACTTACATGCTGATCCCAGCCGCGATGGAAGAGCTGGATGAATCGCACGCCGCGTTCCGCCAGCCGTCGAGCGAGCAGACAGTTGTAAGCGTAGCTGCCGGGCGTCTTCGCATCCGGGCCGTATAGATCGAACGTCGACTGCGGTTCGGAATTCAATTCCGCCAGTTCCGGAACTGACGTCTGCATGCGATAAGCCAGTTCGTACTGAGCAATGCGGGCTTCGATTTCCGGATCGCCGCTTTGCTCGAACTTCTGCCTGTTCAAGTGGCCGAGCGTTTGCAACATCTGCCGCCGTATTTCCGAACTGACGCCCGCCGGGTTGTTGAGATCCAGAACCGGGTCGCCCTGCCCGCGAAGTTTCACGCCCTGAAACTTTGCCGGCAGAAATCCCGCTCCCCACAGCCGATCGTAAAGTGGCTGCCCGGGCTTGGCCGCCCCGCTGGAAGTCATCGCGACGAACGCGGGCAGATCTGAGTTATCACTTCCCAGCCCGTAGCTCATCCACGAGCCTATGCTCGGTCGGCCCGGCAGTGGTGAACCAGTCGTCTGAAACGTGATGGCCGGATCGTGATTAATCGTCTCGGTAAACATCGACCGAATGACACACAGCTCGTCAGCGACGGTTCCCAGGTGAGGCAACAGCTCACTCAGTCGCAGCCCCGACTCGCCATGAGACCTGAATTCAAAACGGCTGGGAGCGGTGACGAACTGCGTCTGCCCCAGTGTCATCGTTGTCTTGCGGGCGTCCGGGTAAACGGACTTCGGCACTTCCTGGCCGAAGCGTTTCATCAGCTCGGGCTTTTCATCGTACAGATCGAGCTGCGACGGACCGCCAGACTGAAACAAGTAGATAACGCGTTTCGCTTTCGGTCCGTGATGAGGCAGGTCCTGCAGTCCGCCGATTTCGTTTCGCCGTGGCCCTGCGTCTCCAAACACGACTGGATTCAGTACCGAGGCCAGACCGAGCATTCCCAGACCGGTACTCGTCCGGCTGAAAAAGTGCCGGCGGTTCACCTGCAGTCGATGTTCAGAAATCGAATTCATGAAATTGTTACCCTCAACAGGACTGTTGGCCGACCCGGACCTCAATCAACAGCGTTCGAAGTCAACAACGTTGGGACAATCCCAGACTCAAACATCCCCACGACTCATTCATCATCCAACAACTCGTGAACGCGGTCCCAGTTTGTGACTTCATCAACAATCGGCCATTTCCGAGCTTGAAAATATGTCATCAGGAGCATCGGTAACATCGCCGATAGCCATGACAAAGCTAACAGAAACCAAACAGGAACAATCATGCGAGTCGAAAGTCCTCGAAAGTAAAGCACTGCAGGCAGCAAAGTACCGGACGAAATTACAAGCATTGGCACCAGGTTCAGTAAGATCATTTTCAAACCGGACGGACGCTGATTCTGCAGTTTCCGATAAGCCTTCAATATTTGTTTTTCGCTGGCGGTAAGCATCTTCACAACCTTCTAACGAAAACAGCACGGTCAACAGGCACTAATACACACTTGGTCATTCGAGGGTGATCGCTTCGTCGAGATTCAGCAGGATGTTGGCCAGCATGGTCAGCGCGGCGTGTTCTGTTGCTGGAGATTTGTCGTCACGCGGAGCCTCGCCGATGGCCAGCAGTTTTGGAGCTTCCTGCGGATTCGTTTCAAAGTGGTTCAGAAACCGATCGTACGCCGTTGCCAGCGGTTCGATTTCTGATGGCTGAGGAAGTCGACCGGTCACAATGCGAAATCCATGCTTGATGTGTGCAGTCGGATTCGGGTCGGCTTCCCGCTGGATTCGCTCTGCCAGAAACCGTGCCGCTTCTACGAAGGCGACATTGTTCATCAGAGTCAGTGCCTGCAACGGCGTATTCGTGCGGTCTTTGCGGACAAGACATACTTCACGCTCGGCGGCGTTGAACGTGGCCATCGTCGGCGGCGGAACCGTGCGACGCCAATAAGTGTAAAGGCTGCGGCGGTAGAGACTCGCACCGTGATCCTGCACGTACTTGTTGTTGGAAATCGATTTCCAGATGCCTGGCGGCGCGTACGGTTTAACGGACGGTCCGCCAATCCGTTCCTGCAGCAGGCCACTGACGGCCAACGCCTGATCGCGAATCATGTGAGCGGAAAAGCGGAATCGAGGTCCTCGGGCCAGCAGGCGATTTTCGGGATCGCGTTCAGACTGCTCGCGAGTCACCTCCGATGCCTGACGATAAGTCGACGTCGTCACGATCAGCCGGTGCAGCTTCTTCACGTCCCAGCCGGTTCGGACGAATTCCAGAGCCAGCCAGTCGAGCAACTCGGGATGGCTGGGTGACTCGCCCTGAACGCCGAAGTTTTCGGAGGTCTTAACGAGGCCGGTCCCAAAGAAATGCTGCCAGTGACGATTAACGATGACGCGTGCGGTGAGCGGATTTTCCGGGCTGACCAGCCAATCGGCCAGTTCTTTGCGGTTTCGCGGAGTGGCTCCGGAAGCATTCAGACTGTTGGGAAGGCCGGGAGTCAACCCCTCGGATTTGTCCGGCAGGTTGTACTGCCCGCGCCGCAGCAGCCACGTTGGTCGAGATTCTGGCAACTCGGCCATCACCATCACCGTTTTCTCGCCGCCCGGCTTCGGACGCACGACTGACACCTGAGACGTTACCAGCTCGTATGGAGCCGGTTCAATCTTCACATCTTTCGTACGGTCGAGCAGCGGCCAGTCATCAGGAACGTTGATGAACGGTGGGCTGTTGCCGTTGTTCGGCCCGAGTCCCCACTCGGCGACACTGTTGAAATACGCGAACAGCTTGTAATAGCTCCGCTGCGAAACCGGGTCGTACTTGTGATCGTGACAGCGAGCGCAACCCACCGTCAGCCCCATCCAGACCGTGCCGAGCGTATCCACCCGGTCGACGACGTACTCAACGATCCACTCGTCCGGGATCGAGCCGCCTTCCGAATTGATTCGATGGTTACGGCAGAATCCGGTCGCAATCTGCTGACGCAGCGTTGCGTCGGGCAGCAGGTCGCCGGCAAGTTGTTCGATGGTGAATTCGTCGAACGGCTGGCCGTCGTTCAACGCCTGGATCAACCAGTCGCGCCACGCCCACATGTACCGAGTGCGGTCGTTCTGATAACCATCCGTGTCGGCGTAACGGGCGGCGTCCAGCCAGGGCATCGCCATGTGCTCGCCGTACCGATGCGACGCGAGCAGACGGTCGACGAGTTTTTCGTACGAGTCCGGTGACCGATCATGCAAGAACCGATCGATCTCTTCCGGAGTCGGCGGCAGGCCGGTCAGCGCCAGCGTCACACGCCGAACCAATGTTTCCGGCGCGGCTTCCCGTGCCGGCTGGAGCTGTTCCCGATCGAGTCTCGACAGAATAAACGGGTCGATACCGTTGCGCGGCCAGTCTGAGTCTGAGACTTCGGGCGTTGCTCGTGACACTGGCGGGATAAATGCCCAGTGTTCCTGCCAGTCGGCTCCCTGATCGATCCAGCGGCGAATCAGCTCAGTCTCTTTCGAACTGAGCTGCCGCGTCGCACCTGGCGGTGGCATTTGAACATCGGGATCGTGAGACGAAATCCGCTTGAACAGGGAACTCTCGCTCGACTTCCCTGGCACGATCAGCGGCGAGTCACGCTCAAGTTCGGAAACCGAGGTCCGCAGATCGAGCCGCAAATCAGCTTCTCGTGTTTGCTCGTCCGGACCGTGACAGGCAAAACAACGGTCAGCCAGCAGTGGCTGTACCTGCCTCGCGAAATCAACGCGTGCGGGCTCGGCAGCGGCTGCTGGCTCCAACAGCCCCCCGATCACACACACGAAAAACACCAGGTGACGAAGCATGGAAGGATCCACAGGAATCGACTTCGCGAGAGAGACGCTCGCGTCAGAAATATCGACAGTTGGACCAGCGTAACCCCGGCTGAGACTTGATTCCAGGCTCGCCGCATCTGCCTTTCCGGATCAATCCGGATAGAGTCGATGATCCGACAGGTTTCGGGCCAACCGCCGAATGTCCTGAGAAACTCGGATATCTGGCTGGGAATGTGTACGTTCCGTTGGACACACCCTATCATTCCGGACGGTCGCTCAGCGGGATTCTGCCGCATTCTGCCGTGGAAGCTCCACTCACCCAACAACACTGATTCTGAATCGCCTCCCATCCTGGAGAGTTCTGTGCTGCATAGTACACCTACCCCTGCTGTAACAACGCTGGTGGAGATCGACGATCTTCGCGATATGCTGACTCAGGAATCTGACTTTGGACCGGCTCACTACGCCGTGCTGCAGAAGGCAACCAACAAGCAGCAGGCGACGGCGTTTCGGCAGGAAGTCGACCAGCTTCGACGTACCGTTGATGCAGCCGGACAGGCGTCTGACACCACCTACGCCAAACTGGGAGCCTCGCTCTACCTGCTGGGGCAGCATCAGGCGGCACATAATTACCTGGACCGCACATCAACCAACGCCGTAGCGGCCTACGTGCATGGTCTGGTATGTCTGTCGCTGGATCGCTACGAGGACGCGGGTGAGCATTTCTCAACCGCGGAAAGTCTCGGGTACGACGCCGTCGACTGCGGACTTCAGCGAGTCGGCACGCTCCGCATGAATGATCACGTTGCCGAAGCCGCACTCAAAGCCATTGCTTCCAAGGCAGTTTCCAGAGCCGACTACTCGTTTCAGATGGGCTGTATCCTCGCCGACAAGGGCGACACACTGGGCGGCATCGAATACTTCGAACGCGCTGTGGATATGGATCCTCATCACACACGTGCGTTGTTCTGGCTGGCCGGTGAAAATTCACGACACGGCAACGACGACGAAGCCATCCGCCTTTACGAACAGGCGTTGTCATCACCGCCGTTACACATCGGCGCTCTGCTGAATCTCGGTCTGCTTTATGAAGACGCCAATCGACTCGACCAGGCAGCCTTCTGCTTCCGTCGCGTCCTGGAAGCCGAGCCCACGAACGAACGGGCTCGCCTGTACCTCAAAGATATTGATGCGTCGGAGGGCATGTACTACGACGAAGATTCGGTCAAAGCCGAGCAGAAACGCTCGCAGACGCTCACAAGGCCAATTACCGATTTCGAACTCTCCGTCCGCAGTCGAAACTGTCTGGAACGACTCGGCATGCACACTCTCGGCGATCTGACCGAAATCTCAGAACAGGAACTGATGGGCAGCCGCAACTTCGGTGACACGTCGCTGAAGGAAATTCAGGAGCTGCTTGTTGCCAATGGCCTGTCAATTGGTTGCAATGTGGCCACCAGAAAGGCCGATACGACAGCGCCGCCGAAAGACCTGTCGCCCGAGCAGCGATCGGCCATGGAACAACCGATTTCCGATCTCAACCTTTCCGTCCGCGCCCGCAAGTGCATGTCGCGACTGAATATTTCGGCGATTGGCGAACTGCTGTCAAAGTCTCCGGACGATCTGCTGTCGTCCAAGAACTTCGGCGTCACGTCACTGAACGAAATTCGTGCGAAACTGGCAGACATCGGTCTCAGCCTTCGAAACGACTGACCGCTCAACACTTCCTGCCAGACGGACCGTGGGTATGGATGTCGAACGACCGGTAATCGAGCCAAAAAACGTTTCACGACGCCGAATGCTGGCAGCGGCGGCACTTTCGGCAGTGCCGCTGAGTGCCGGCGCATGGCATCTGTTGTCGAAGCATTCGAGTGGACAATCCCCGACGAACTCTGCTTCTTCGCAGCAGCCCACTGCGCCGCCAGACACCTGGAACCCTTTCGTCCGCGTGAACCTGACTCCGTCGCCACTGACCGACCTGACTCTTTCCATCGACGGTCCGTTTCGGGTACTCGCACCCGGCAGCGCAAGGATTCTGGCCCAGCTGGGATCGATTACGGACCAGGTCGTTTCGGTGGAAGGCACCGGCATTCGCGTGGGGAACGATGTCTTCCCGATCAGCCAGATCGAAATCGTCACGGCAAGATCACCAG
>JABMPE010000523.1 GCA_013203845.1 Rhodopirellula sp.
CCGGTGCTGCAGGCAGCCGCGAAAGCGGAGTGATTCTGCTCCGGTGCCTGGACACGGATGTCGTCGTCAAGCAATCTGTAGTGGTAAGCGGGAAGCCAGACATTCATTGCCAGTACGGGATCTTCCATGTTCAGTTCACAACTCGCGAGACGGGCGTTTCTTGGTCATTCCTCGCAAGGGCTGGGTGCTTACGCTCTGGCATCGATGCTGGGACAGTCGGTGACTCAGGCGGCCACGCCTCAGCAGCCTGTCGATCGCTGGACGGGAGCGATCGAGAAGCTGCACTTTCCGCAGAAGGCAAAGCGGGTGATCTTCCTCTGCATGGCTGGAGGAAGTTCGCATCTGGAAACGTTCGACAATAAGCCGAAGCTGGCCGAGATGGACGGCAAGCCGATGCCCGATTCGTACACGAAGGGCCAGCCGATTGCTCAGCTGCAGGGCCGGCAGTTGACGTGCCTCGCACCGCAGCATCCGTTTCAGAAGTGTGGCGAGTCCGGCATTGAGATGGCGAATATCTTTCCGCATCTTGCGGAAGTTGCCGACGAGCTGTGCATCATCCGATCGCTCAAGACAGAAGCCATCAATCACGATCCGGCGCACACCTTCATGAACACCGGAACGTCGATCAGCGGTCGCCCATCGATGGGATCGTGGCTGCTGTACGGACTTGGTGCTGAAGCCGACGACCTGCCTGGTTTCGTCGTGATGACGTCTGTCGGTGGCGGACAGAATCAACCGATCGCCGCCCGGCAGTGGCACAGCGGGTTTCTCCAAAGTCGTTTTCAGGGAGTGCAGTTTCACTCGCAGGGTGATCCGGTTCTGTACGTGAAGAACCCGCCGGGAATTTCGATCGAGCAGCAGCGTGAGGCGGTCGATGCCGTTCAACAACTCAACAGCATTCGCAACGAAACGGTCGACGATCCGGAGATTGCAACGCGGATCGCTCAGTACGAACTGGCCTTTAGAATGCAGACCAGCGTTCCGCAGTTGATGGATTTTTCGGATGAGTCGAAAGACACGCTGGACTCCTACGGAACGAAAGGTGCCGACGGAACCTACGCGGCCAACTGTTTGCTGGCTCGGCGTCTGGCCGAGCGAGGCGTGCGGTTTATCCAACTGTACCATCGCGGCTGGGATCATCACGGCGGAATTAAAAATGCGTCGGCGGGTACCGCCAAACTTTGCGATCAGGGCACGGCGGCGCTGATCAAGGATCTCAAACAGCGTGACATGCTGAAAGACACGCTGATCATCTGGGCCAGCGAGTTCGGTCGCACGCCGATGGCTCAGGGCAGCGGTCGAGACCACCACATCAAAGGCTATTCCATGTGGATGGCTGGTGGTGGAGTGAAGGGCGGCATGACCTACGGAGCCACTGACGATCTTGGTTACAACGCCGTTGAAGATGTCGTCAGCGTCCACGACATGCACGCCACCATGCTGCATCTACTCGGCATCGACCATGAACGATTGACCGTTCGATTCCAGGGCCGCGATTTCCGTCTGACCGACGTTCACGGAAAAGTGCAGCAGAGAATTCTCGCGTAGCAACTGGGTTTTGCCTGGTTCGTCTTCAGGTGATGTCACGTTGAGCGGTGTCACGGCGAACGATCGCGAAATGTTCACCGAAAAAGTTGCGTGTGCAGGACGGTGCGTTCGACCGACAATACGCCCAGTTGATCGGCCTGTCGAATCGACAGGGGGCCAAGTGAGTGTTGCTGGACAGGGGGGATTCAGAATCGAGTGACGGTTTGGTGGGACGTGACGGCAACGGAATGAGTCTGCAGAACTGAAGAGTCGGTGGCCGCGTCTGGCGGCGATTTGAGGTAATGGCAGCGAGGTTCTTCGTCATTCAGGCCTTCAATCGTGCTGAGAAACGGCAATTTTTTTCGGGCGTGTGTGGTATATTCGGATTCTTCCGAAGGTTTCAAATTCGATCCGGAAACGAGCGGACCCTGACATCTCGTTTGTTGGCATCGTGTTTTGAAAACCGTAGGATGCCTGCCGCTGACTCAATGCTCCGAACCTGGGAATTGCGCCGTGACTGAGAACGTAAAGCTGGACACTCCTGTTTCGCAGGCATCGTTGATCGAGCATGTCGCTGCCCGGTTGCAGGAAGTCGTGGACGAGGCCGAGGCGAATACCAAGCCGTTGGAAATGGAACCGTACCGCGGTCGGTTGTTCGAGTTGTTTGTCCTGGCCAACGGCGCCGGCCTGACTGACTCGGAACTGGAGCCGAATCTGGACTCGGATGCGGTCGCCAGAATTCTGGCAGAACGTTGGGGACTTCGTCAGGAAGTCAATTCGTCAGCGGCGGCCGAGCGAGCGATCTCTAACGATGGTGTCGCCAAAATGCGTCTGCTGTGGTCGCTGCTTCGCATGTGGATGGAGTGGTGTTACGCCTGGGATCGCTGGCCCGAATTCCACGACGAAGCGGCTCCGAAGTCGCCCCGGTAACGGCCACTCGCGTGATTTTTCGACGCACTCAACGAGCTGCAATTCTCGCCCCGGTTCGAATTGTCCGAAACGAATGTTGTCAACGGGTTGACATCTCGTCTGTCCTCGCGTGAACTGTGCAACTGATCGGCCTCCTGGTTTCTCGCCTGATGAGAAACCGATTTTATGGGTCGGCTTGTTCAATCACGATCCGATGGCATCGACGCCGTTCGGGCTGAAGTGGCGGGCACATGCTGGGAAAACTGTCGACATATTCGCTGCTCGGAATCGAAGCGCACGCTGTGGAAGTCGAGGTAGATATTTCTCCGGCGGCGATGCCCAGGACGACGCTGGTCGGGCTGGCGGAAGCCGCGGTCAAAGAGAGCATCCATCGCATCGAACGAGCACTGGTCAACAGCGGCTACACGCGGCCTGTTGATCGCATCGTGATCAATCTTTCGCCTGCCGACCTGCCGAAAGACGCGGCTTCCTTCGACCTGCCAATTGCTCTGGGCATGCTCGCCGCCAGCGGCCAGCTTAGTTCGGATCGATTCGCTCGATATTCGGCGGTGGGTGAGCTGGCTCTGGACGGCACGGTGCGTCCGATTAAGGGCGTTTTGTCGATGGCGATCGGTGCCCGTGAAAAAGGAATGCAGGGAATTGTGGTTCCCGTCGGAAACGGTCGTGAGGCTGCCGTCGTCGAAGGTCTGGAAGTCATCCCGGTGGATAGTCTGACCGAAGCTGTCGGATTCTTTTCGGAGCAGATTTCGATCGACCCGCTGGCATTCAGCTGGGAGGATGCCATCGAAGAACTTGGTCGTTACGAAGTCGACTATGCGGACGTCAAAGGTCAGGAAAATGCCAAGCGAGCTGTCTCGGTCGCGGCCGCCGGTATGCACCATCTGCTGATTATCGGTTCGCCCGGCACCGGAAAGACGCTGTTGGCGCGGCGTCTGGCAACCATTCTGCCGCGGCTGCATCCGGAAGAAAGTCTGGAAACAACTCGCATCTGGAGTGCTGTCGGACGGTTGGAGCGTGAGCAGGCTCTGATGGCGATTCGACCTTTCCGCTCGCCGCACCACACGATCAGCGAAGCGGGACTCGTCGGCGGCGGCAGCATTCCCGCGCCGGGCGAAATCA
>JABMPE010000524.1 GCA_013203845.1 Rhodopirellula sp.
CGCTATGGAGTGACGCCTGACCTGACGACGCTTGGCAAGATCGTCGGCGGCGGGATGCCCGTCGGAGCGTACGGAGGCCGAACCGACATTATGAATATGGTCTCGCCGGTCGGCCCGGTCTATCAGGCCGGCACGCTGTCCGGAAATCCGCTGGCGATGGCGTGTGGGCTGGCAACGCTGAAACAACTGCGCGAGGACAGTCCTTACGCACGGCTTGAAGTCATGACGATGCACCTGTGTGACGCACTCAGTCGAGCGGCTCAGGCAGCCGGTATCGAGCATTCCATCGGACAGGTCGGCAGCATGTTCACACTGTTCTTCAATCCCGAACGAGTGGTCAGCTACACACAGTCCGCAAAGAATGACACGGATCGGTTCGCGAAATACTTCTGGGGCATGATGGACCGCGGCGTTTATCTGCCGTGTAGCCAGTTCGAAGCGAACTTCGTTTCAGCAGCACACTCCGACGAGGACATCAAACGAACGATCGCCGCCGCGACTGAAGTTCTGAGTACACTTCAGTCCTGATCGTCAAACACAGGTCGCAACAGATTGTCGACGGGTGCGTAGTCATCGGTCAGGATGAGGCCTCGCGACGTTTCGATTAACGAATCCATCTGACCCGTCGTTGTGCGGCTTCCGTCGGAAGCGGTATGCAGCGTCGCAAACGGCGGCGTGTCCCAGTACCGACCGTCGGCAGCCAGTCGCATGACGTCGATCGGGTTTATCGAGGCGACAATGACAAACGTGTCACGCACGTCGGAAGGTGTTCCGTGCGCCGTGCTGAAGACGTAAACGTTCGGGAAGACTTCGCCGAGCGTCGTCGTGCAGCTGCTGAGGAACCTGCCGACTCTGGTCTTATGAGAACGCTCGAACGTGGCCAGTACGGCGTCTTTGAATTTCTGACTGCCGGCTCCCGAAGCATCGGCGATCAGGCGATCGCGCAAGCCGCTGGGCATGACGCCGCGCACCGCGAACCGGTAACGATTGTCAGAGTAGGGCAGCACCTCAAGTCCACGGTAGGTTTCGGGAGCGAACTGCCAGGCCAGAACCAGACCCGGATCCAGCATCAGGCCATTGGGGATGCCTGTTGAGAAGACTTCGCCGACGGCCTGGTCATTGTCGATGTCAGAAGAAACTTCGGCGGTGCCAACTGTCGCTGTCAGTGTGTCCTCACCGATCGCCGTCAGCGGCCAGGCGTCGATCACGTTGATCAGGTAAACGCCCGAGTCGGGATTCAGCAGCGTCTTCACTTTCTCGTTGAATTCGAGAGTGGTCAGGTGCCAGGGCACGCTGAAATCGTTGAAGGCATCTCCGTAAACGAAGTCGTACCGGACTGGTGCTTCGCCGTTTGCTTTGAGGATTTCGTTTGCCCTCAGCAGATCATCGACGACGTTACGAGCGTCTCCGATCAGCGTTCGCACTGCGGTTTTTCCGTCGGGAGGCAGTCCCATTTCCTGTTGCACGGCCCGCTTGACGGCGGGGTCGAGTTCGGCAACGTCGATGCGCGACCTGGACGAAAATTCGCTTTCAATCCAGCGGGGAAAAACGAAGCCGCCTCCGCCGATGAAAAACGTGCTGACCTGTCGTGACTCCTTCATTAAACGATCGACGGCGTCGCGCCATGCAATGCTTTTCCCGGCAACACCGACCGAACATAGCCGCATAACATCTGCTTCATTCAGCACGCGAAAGGCGTTGAGTGATTTGAAGCTCGGTTCGAAGGTCAGCCGGTCGGCCAGAAACCCGTCGCTGTCAGACCCGGGCGGTAACGCTGTCATTTCAACAGTGCTGAGGCCGCCCCACAGTGGATCGCGAGTGTCTTCGGCCAGCTCTTCGATCGACAGCCAGAATGCTCCGTACGGAGCGGCTTTAATGAGTTGTTCACGGCGTTCCGGCGTGAGTACTCCTTGAATCGTCAGTTGGCCGGCTTCCAGATCAACCTTCGCCCAATCCGGCAGCCCGGCTGCGAGGCTGCTGAGTCCTTCGAAAGGTTCAACTGCAATCGAAGTCTCGCGTGACCAGCCTGTCGCGACGCGTTCGGTGACTTCGGCATAGATTCGCTCGTACTCGTAGTAAAGTTTTGACGGCTGTTCCGGATTGAAGTAGCTATGCACCAGCTTGTCGAGTCGCAACTGCCGGACAACCTCGTCGTCTTCCATCGTGTTACTGACATTGATGTACGAGTAGTTGCTTTCGTCGTGGTACTCGCCGGTCTGATCCGCGCGCAGAAAGCAGAAAAGTCCCAGCGAGTGCAGGTGGTAGCCCAGTTCTTCGCCGTGCTCGCGCCAACGACCCACCGTCTTTCGATCAATCAACTGCTCGCTGATGACCGCTTCGATTGATGTTCGCAGTTCGTCGTCGAGGTGGTGTCGCGAACCATTTCGGAGCCACTTGCTGAAGGTTTCTGTCGCTGCTTTGTCGAGCGGTGCCAATGGGCCGGGGTTGCAGCGTTCGAGTAACTTCGTCCGGGCGGACTTGTCGAGCGGCTGGCTCGACGTGCCTTCGTACCAGTCGGCGAGCATGGCAATGGTCGTGTCGCGTTCTGCGTTCCACTGGCCGATGACTTCTCCAACGCGTCCAGTCATGCCGGAAGTCACCGAGGCCGCCGCCGTCGTGACGACGAGAAACTGCAGCCAGCCGCAGCACACGGCGGTTCGAAACAGAATCTGCTTTGACGAAACGGCAACTCCGAGCAATGCCAGCAACCCGGCGGTGCCGCCGATGATCATGCGAGTGCCAAAAACATCGATCAGCCAGAAGCCCGTCAGAAACGTGCCGACGATCGAGCCGAACGCTCCCCAGGCGTAAACATTGCCAACGGTGCTGCCGGTGTACTCACTTCGGTCAAGGGCGATACTGGCCACAACCGGCGAGATCGTTCCTAACGCCAACGCGGGCAGAAAGAACATTTCAGCGACTGTCAGGAATACCCACGCCGGCCAGCCCACATCGTCAGGTCTGGTTCTTCCTGCCGCGAGCTGGTCGAGCCACAGCACGCTCAGACTGGCAACGCTCGCCAGTAGAAACAGTCGACCGAGAATCTTCTCCCGGTTAAAGCGGTCGGACATCCAACCACCGATAAAGTTGCCAATCGTGATTCCTGCCAGCACGACGCCGATGACTGACGTCCATGTGTAGAGAGAGCTGCCGACGTGTTTGGCGATCAGTCGCGAAGCTGTCAGTTCGAGAACCATCACGCAGACGCTGGATACAAACACGATCAGATTGCAGACCATCGGACTCAACGAGCCTGCCGGTTTCTTCCGGCGCATCGACGAAATCTTTGCCCGTGCCGGTTCGATTTTCTCGACACGATGCCACTCCGGACCAGCCGTTTCCCATGCTTCGGGCGGGTTCAGCAGCGAGTATTCTTCGCCCGTTGCAGACGACGTTTCCTGTCCGCCGGATTTAATCTCCGCGTCGTAGGGGCGGACGACGGGTGAGAGTTCGGCGTTTGACTCAGACTGCAGCGGGAACGTGCTCGGCTCAGAATCAGCACTCGAACTGTCATCGTCATTTGACGGCAGTTCGGCATCGGAATCGGTCATGCTTGGGTCCGGAAAGGTAAGTCATGGAGGCTGAATCATCGACCATCGGTGCGATGAGTCCGAGCATATCAGCACCGCTGAGGCGAAGCCCGCTCAAAGGTCGCGAATCGTTTGCCGGGGAGAATGTGGTCCTGAGTGCCAGCAACCGCGGATTACGCGGATAAGTTCGGATCGCGCAGGATGGGACGCGAGCCATCGGAGCTTATCGGCGTCAGCTGCGATCTTTACTTTCACCGAGATCTTTACTTTCGCGGTTTCCATTGGCCGAGACCCAGCATTGCGGTGAGTCTCGAAGCTGATTCAAAACGGTAGCTCCAGGGAGTGACAGAGAAACCTCATGAATGGTGTAGCTGCTTTGAACTTCTTTGTGACGTCCTGCAGAAACTTCGGATCGGTGAGTTCGTCGTCGTTGAAGTGGCACACACCGATGAAGTCTTTGCGTTTGAGGTCTTCCATCATTGGACTTTCGTTGTCGAAGCCTGCTGGCGGACGTTTGAGCGAGTTGCCGCTCAGGTCGAACGTTGCTCGAAAGCTCTTTGCGTCTCGGGCTCGTTTCCACTCCGGCGGCGTTTCGGAAATCGCTGTCCGAATCTGAAACAACGGCTGTTTGTCGGGCCGCCAGATGCCCGCTCCGACGAAACAATTGCCTGGCTCCACGTGAACGTAGAAGCCTGGAGCGTGTACGGAGCACCCGGCTTCGTGGCGAAAGTGGATGCCGATGTTTGTCTTGTACGGCGTCTTGTCTTTCGCAAACCTTGTATCCTTGTAAATTCTCATCAGCGATCCGCCCTGTTTCTTCGCGATTGCCTGAAAGCAGGGCGAAATCTTCAGCAATGGTTGTTCCATCGCCGCGATGAAGTCGAGAGACGGTAGAAGGAATGCGGACTCGTAGCGGGCTTTGTTTTCCTGAAACCAGTCGCGAGCGTTGTTTCGCTTCAGCGTTTTGAGAAACTGCAGGGTCTCCCTGGGGAATCCGCCGAACGTGGCTGCCATCTGATGAGTCCTCAGCTACCTGACGAATGGGAAATCTGACCGTGAAACTTTATCCGGATCGAAGTGAAACTGTCGCCGGCATGGTCGACGCCATGCAGGCTGGATTAACGTCGAGCGTTGCGATTTTAGAAAAGTGTCTGTCACGAATCGACGACCGTGAAGCCGACTTGCACGCGTGGGTCAGTGTCGATCGTGAAGGTGCAGGAGCGGTTGCGGCAGAACGGGATCGCGAACGAAACGCCGGCAGGATTCGTGGACCGCTGCATGGAATTCCGATCGGAATCAAAGACATCGTGGATGTCGCGGGGATGGTGACCGGCGCCGGTTCGCCTTTGATGTCGCGGCAGCCTCCTGCTGAGAGGGATGCGGAACTGGTGACTCGGTTACGCGACGCCGGAGCAGTCATTCTGGGCAAGACGGTGACGACTCAGTTTGCCTGTTTCGATCCGCCGCCGACTCGTAATCCGTGGAACCCTGCTCAAACGCCGGGTGGTTCATCGAGCGGTTCAGCAGCGGTAGTTGCGGCGGGCATGTGTCCTGTAGCGATCGGATCTCAGACGGGAGGTTCGATCACACGGCCGGCGTCGTTCTGCGGAGTGCTGGGTTGCAAGCCAACGTTCGGTACGGTTTCGGTCGATGGGGTCGTTCCGATCGCGAAGTCGCTGGATCATCCGGGGCCGATCGCGAGGAGCGTTGAAGATCTGGCAATTGTACTGTCAGTGCTGCAGCATTCGCCGCATAACGGCAATAACGGACCTGACACGTCAGACGCAGAACGAACACCGCCGCGAATCGGACGCCTGCGAGGCTTTAATGAAGAACTTGTCGATTCAGAATTGAAGCTGACGATTGATCGAACGCTGGATGCTCTGATGACGGCTGGTTGCCTGGTCTACGACATTGATGTTCCGGATGGCTTTGACGAATTGCTCGCTCATCACAGGCTGATCATGGCCGCCGGCGCGGCAGCGTGGCATCGCGAACGCTTTGCCGAACACCGCGATGATTACGGACCGTGCGTCGCGTCGCTGATCGAGGAAGGCCTCAACGTTTCCGCCACCGACTACATCAAGGCTCTCGAACATCAGGTCGTCATGTCGGAAAGGATGAACGCGTTACTGACTGAAGAACTCGATGCCTTGCTGACTCCGGCAACGACCGGTCCGGCACCGGATGCATCTTCAACCGGCAATCCGGCCATGAACGCTCCGTGGAGTTACACCGGGCTTCCGACCGTTTCGTTACCGATTGGGATATCAGAATCAGGCCTGCCTCTGGCGATTCAACTCGCCGGGCGCCTTAACGGCGATGCAGAGCTGCTCAGCTCGGCTACGTTCTGCGAGCGCATTCTGAAAACGTCGGTCAACGTCTGAGCCAGCAGAAAAACATTGGTCGGATCAATCAACATGCTCAACGTAAAACGGCCCGGCTGCGACGCTGGCAGACGGGCCGTGTGAACGTCGATGGCATTGTCACCGGAGAAAACGACTCACGAGAAATTCGCTTAACTGCCAGGTGCTGAACGCCGCTTAGTAGTTGTAGCGATCGTGGTGGACGTCGGCGTCTTCGGCAACCGGTGCCGTGCTGATAATGTCGTACTGACTGTCGCAGTGGTCACGATCATCGTTGAAGTAGCTGCCGACGATCGAGCCTTTATCAGCCGTTCGAAGTCCTCGGTAGACGTAGCTTTGCTGCATGGCTCCGAATGCGGAACCGACGTCTTCCAGTTCCTGATTGATACCGTGAGAGATTTCGGCAAGGCCGACCACGAGTGACAGCACTCCGATCGTCGCGACAAGGACCAGCTCCGCCGAAATCACAAAACCGGCGTCGTCACATAGCAGTTGGTTCATCAAAATTTTCATGATTTGTTCTCCGTTTTTCTGGTTGGCTCTCGGTTCTCTCTCTGACCGTTTTCAGCGAAGCATAAAACCGGTGCTCTCGACACACCGGAGTGCTTTGACTGGAAACACAAATCGCCAATCAAATATTGCAGGCTGATGACAGGTCTGCAGCTTGAATTTGGCGAGCGACGGGTCACTTGATGATCGACCGGATCAAGAGGCGAATCTCGAATTGAGTCGTGTGAGCCTGTCTGGCATGGTGTAAAGCAAGGTGAATGCCAGACGCTTGACAGATTGAACAAGTAGCAAAGAGCCTGTCGCTAAATGCAGACCACACAATACTTAACGCGAAGCCGAAAAAGTTTTCGGCTTTACGCTCCGCTTGTTTCCGCTCGTTGATGTTGCGTGTGGGCAACATCAACTGAGGCGGTGTTGCCGAGAAATGTTGCCGCGATGCAACGCTGGTTGTATCTCTCACGGAATTCGGACTCAATTCGAACGATGGACGAGATCACTGAGGAGCATGCGACTTCGTCTACTTCGCCGGTGCTGGTACAAAGGTCGGGCAGATCTTCGGAGCCAGCGACGCCCACGCGGCATATCCGACACCGCGAAGTTACGAGCCCGCCGATATCGCCAATACAATCTACGAGGCGATGGGAATTGATCCTGAGTCTCGAGTTCTGGAGCTTCAGAATCTTCCGGGGCCCATGCTCGATCATGGATCGCGTATGGAAGGGCTTTTGTAGTTCGTCCTGCTGATGGTTGAGGGACTTCGTGGTGCGGTTTCTGTCCCAATTCAAACAGAAAGCGGCCCGGAGTCGATATCGACGCCGGGCCACTTTTGTTGCGGAAAGCTCTCAACCATCTCTCGCGCCCGCGAGTGTTGCGACTCGACAGGCATTCCCACGCAGGTCCCTCAACGCTCTCTTGTATTGGCGGTGCCGGATTTACTGAAAAACGAGCACCAGATAACTCAATCCGTCATTGGCAAACTATTCCTGGCGAACTCGTGGCGGCATCGAAGAGTCGTTTGAAATTGCCTTGGGTTTCTGCCCGACAATTCTCAGCCAGACCGCTTCACCGTTCTGGATTCCTTCAATACTGAGGTGCGTCCCCAGGTCGTCGTTGCTGTCGACGTTTCCTGCCTGCAATCGGCAGGAAACGAGTGTGTCAAAGAGTGTTGCGATCGAGAGAATGTCGACAGAGAACGCCCGGTTCGTCGTATAGGCCGCGAGTCTTCCACCCATCTGGAGTGGTTCTCCAAAGATCGTGATTTCCCACTCGTTCAGGCCATCGGTCTGATTATGGAAAATGTGACAGCCAAGCTCTCCTTCAACGTTGATCGATGTCGTTGCTTCCGCGACGGCATCCACAAGCTGGCGAATCCACCTGGGTGCGTTATTCATAGACTCAACTCCTGACTTCACTCTTCAGCGATCCAGTTTCCTTGCCCACCGAGCAGCTCGCGGTCTTATTTCCGAAACTACCCGATCCAAATTCACTCACCGTCGCGATGTGTCGCACGACAGCTCATTCGATGTCTCAGTCTTCCAGTCTTCATGAAACGTTGGTCAGTGACGGCAATCCGTCACGTCATTCCGATTGTCATGGACGATGCGATGTGTCCTGTCAAAAGCGAATCGAATGCCAGTTCGCTGCCAATCAGAAATTCTCCGATCTTCCTGACGGTTCGAAACTTCCGGGTTCGACGCCGGCGTGTGCAGGATGCACCGTTGATGTGAGATTCGTTGGGTAATCTGATACAGCCGTGTCTTATTTAGCGGCACGTTTAGAAAAATTCAGGAAGCCGAATCGTGGAATACCGCAACAGGATCTTTGCGCACAGATTGCAGCAACCGAGCTTATTGTCAGCGTGGATTTGCGCTCTGTGTTTACGATTTGCTCAGTCAGACAGGCACATTGAACGAACAGGTCAGTCCTTGTATTTGCAAAAATCCATACAATCGGAACAGTCGCCCCTGTTTGCCTGCATTAGATTCTGGAATCCGATCGATCACGGTCTTCCCTGGCACGGTTGAATCTCGGAACGAGCCTGCCTTTAATGTGCCTTCCCTCGTCGCGGAACTGTCCGCAGAGCCCGTATCGAAACTGGTACAAGTCATTCGTTAAGAAGGAGATCCCCATGCGGGTTATCTTTGAAGTTGCACGTCTGTTTGCGATCGTCGCTGTTTTCGGCCTGATGGCTGCCAGCTCTGGCTGTGCCAAGCCAGAAGGCGGAGCATCTGCTCCACCATCTGACATGGGAGAAGCGGGATCGACCACTGGTGGTGGTGCTGAAGTTCCTGAAGCTGGTTCAGAACACGCTGCTCACGCTGAACACGACGCTGCTGCTCCTGCTGAAGGTGACGCACCTGCTGAAGCTGCTGCTCCCGCCGAAGGTGATGCACCTGCTGAAGCCGCTGCTCCTGCCAAAGGTGACGCCCCCGCTGAAGCTGCTGCTCCCGCCGAAGCCGAAGCGAAGACCGAGTAGACTTTCTGCGTGATTCAGGCGGTGCCTGGACCCTTAAAATGAAAACGCCGCAACAATTGATGTTGCGGCGTTTTTCGTGCGCGGAACTTTTCTCGTGGCGTGATACCAGGACGGCTGCCCCGACTTCGACGGTTGGCCATTAAAACAACGCTTCGATCGGCATACCGGCGTAGAGTCGGTGTGGACGACTCTGACGATCATGAAGCACGGAGTCGCTGGGAATTCCCAATGCGTGCAGCATGGTTGCCGCGTAGTCCTGAGGCGAAACAGGAAACTCCGACGGGTACGCCGCGTGGGCATCGCTGGCCCCGTAGACCGTTCCCCCGCGAATTCCACCTCCGGCCAGCAGACCGCTGTAACAGCTCGGCCAGTGCTCCCGCCCCGCGTTGCCGGCGGTGATCGTTGGCCGTCGACCAAACTCACCGACCCACGCAATCAGAGTCTCGTCCAGAAGTCCCCGCTCATCGAGATCGTCCAGTAGCGCTGCGAGTGCCCGATCAGCTGGCGGAATCAAGTCGTTTTTGAGTCGGTTGAAATTGTTGCCGTGTGTGTCCCAGAAATTTTGCCCGTCGTTGTGCCAGTTTACCGAAACCATCGGAACGCCATGCTCAACAAGCCGACGAGCCAGCAGGACACACTGACCGTGAATGTTGCGTCCGTATCTCTCACGCGTTTGTGCCGACTCATTCGTCAGGTCAAACGCCTGCCTCACACGCTGTGATGTCAGGAAGTCAACGGCGGTCGACTGGTGAGACGTCATCGTGCGCCCCGCTCCTGATTCCACGAGAGCCCGCTGTTGCTGCTCAATTGTGTTGAGCAGTCGCTGCCGCGTCAGCAGACGCCCGGTTGAAGTTCCCTCCAGAAGTTGCAGGGCGGGGATCGACCAGTTTTCCGCGTTGGGATCGCCGGTCAGCAGGAACGGATCAAACGTTCGTCCAAGCCATCCACCGTGCTGTCCGGGAGCCTGCCCTCCAGGAGCGGCCGGGTGGTACGCCTTCCAGGGCATCGTGACGAAACCCGGCAGGTTCGATGCACTGCTAACCAATCCACGAAATTGATGGTTCTCATGCAGCTGAGCAAGGACCGAACCGATGTGTGGATCGTCCATTTCGTTAGGTGGCTCGGCATCCGACGGTCGAACGCGCGCAAGGTGTCCCGTCAACGTCGCATGAGCGCTCGAAAGATGAGCCGGATCGTTGTGAGTCAATGACCGGATGACCGCGACTTTATCCATCCGCTGACTGAGTTGCTGAAAATGCTCGCAAACCTGTACTCCGGGGACGACCGTTGACGCGGGTTTGAACTCGCCGCGGACCTCCGCGGGAGCATTCGGTTTCATGTCCAGCGTGTCGAGCTGCGACGGTCCTCCCCACATGAAGAGGAAGATACAGGCTTTTGCGTGAGTTGTTTTTCGGACGTCGTCTGCCAAAGCTCCAGCGACGGTCGCACCAGAAATTCCAGCGAGGCTGGAGACACCGGCCTGAAGCACCGCGCGCCGAGGGAGGCTCGACATGGAAAACGGAGAAGCGGTCGTCGGAGCAAAGCGACGCGACATAACAGAATTCACTCAGCGAGGGCGGGGCGGGAAAGAGGCGGGAAGTTCTTTCCGACAGTCTCACGTCTGCTCGAAAAAATGAGAATCGGAAGTGCCGTTTCATTCTCTCGGTGAGGCTGGCGGGCTTTCGATACTAACCGGATTCTCCGCCCGCTGTCACTGCCTGAATCAACCACGAAAGCAATCCGGATTAGTGACCGGATGGTTCAGCAGCGGGGCCGACCACCGGTTGTACCCACGCCTGTTCGAAGTCGTCGATTTCGGACGGGTTCGCGTGCTTTCGGCTCGAAGTGATCCGGGCACGCACGTAAATCTCGTTTCCGTGGAATGTGTAGCTCGCCGAAGTGCCGTCGTGTGTCGCGAGAACTTTGCCGATGTCTTTGCTGTAACGACGAGTCGCCAACAACTCTTTACCGGCCTTGTCCAACACCGGTTTGGATGTTTTGTCAAACCCAGCGACTGTTCCTATGAATTCGATTCGGTAATTAACTCCGGGGTCCGCTTTAACATCGACAGACAGCTCTTCACTTGACGACGTCACTTTGTCGAGCATCACCCCCGACGTTGAATAAAAGTCGCCGCGTTCCAGCGCAGGGATGATCGATTCAGGATCCAAAGCTTCCGCCAGCACCATGACCCAGCCGCGACCGGGTTCGCTTTTGCGACTCGGGATGCTGTGATAGTTGTGACCGTCGTCGGTTGCGAGTCCATACATCACCGGCAACTGAAGTTCCGCCAGACGGGTGGTCAGGATGATGTCCCACATTCTTTCGGTCGATGCGTGCTCGGCATTTCCGGAATTGTTCACGCCGGGATGTCCGTTGTAGACCTCGAAAAACTTCTCACCGCGAATTCGCATCAGATCTTCGGCCGTCACCGCATATCCGAAATTCGGATGGTTCAGATGAATCATCATCGACTGGCCGGTGCGCTCGCGCTGCGAGATCAACGCATCGACGTTCTTTTGGATCGTCTCGGCGACGCTGTCGCCTCCCATCGGAGGGATCAGCTCTTTGACATTCGCTGCGCAAAGATGAACGGGATACTTGCCGAATCGATCGGTCACTTCTTCGCCCTGAATCAGCAGGAACTTTCCGGGTTGACCGACCTTGGCGGTCACTTCGCTGAACGTCTTGAGTCGAACTTCGGTTCGACCGTCGACAACTCGTTCATCAATCCAGCCTTCCGGAAATCGCTCTTTGAGTTTTCTCAGAGCGTCTTTGCCGGTCGGCTTCCTGGCGATGTCGACCCATCGATCTTTGGACTGAGCCAGCACGTTGTGATCAGTGAAGCAAAGGAAATCGTAATCACGATCGCGGTACCACAGGGCGATCATCTCAAGGTAGTCGTCACCATCGCTCCACAACGAATGCGTGTGCAGGTTGCCCTTGAGCCACTGCCGGGTTCCATCTTCGGAAAGTACGTCGGCCTGCACGCTGGATATCGCCACCTCTTTCGGCGTCGCTTTAAGCAGAATGAAACCGATCACCATGACACTCAGGCAACATAGAACGCGTCGCGACCTGGACATTCGGAATTTCCTGATAGCTGATGTGTGAAAGTAGTGCTTGAGACGGGGATAGAACGTCGAAGCCCGTTACTCAGCAGGTTTGAGTATGCAGTGCTGACTGGCGATTCGCCAACGAACGCAGAGGCATCCGTCACAAACCAGCGTTTGAATTCTCTGCTTCGAAGTATCGTTGCGCAGGAAGCTGCCGCCGGTAAACGCTGTCATCCACTTTCATGGCGAATCGAAAGTTGCCGGCGATCAGAGAGCAGCAAAGGTCAGCTGACCGGAAGCTCCGGAAGTAAGTTCGCTCGTCAAAATAATGTTGAGAAACTCTGGTGAGTTCGCCCTGGAAAACATCTCGATGACGCGATAGTATCCCGCCCGCCCGTTCGTTTTGGGTACGCCAGACAAGACAGGCTTTTGAAGACGTTGATCGCGGACTCGGCAGGAGCTTTCCGAGTCTTCAGCTGGAAACAGCGATTCATCACGGAGGTCCGGGTTTGACTGCCCGGCATGGATGCTTCGGCTTGCCGAAGTGAGGCCACTGCAGTCCTGCCTGTGCTCGGTTGTCGTCTGACTTCAGACGCGCGAGGGAACGGATTCCTTTTCTCGTTTTCAGGCGGCTTCTGGCAGCAGTTGCCGGACCGCTGACAACCACTTCTAATTTTCTTCCATCTCCTTTCGATGTCGACGGGACGGCTGGCCTGTTGAAGGCTCCTCGGCCTGAGGACTTCCGGGCGGCTCCAGAAGTGTCGAACGTCCTGTCGAAAATGTTTCAGCAGAGAGGCTGTCGCATGAGCACTGTCGTCGACGTTCAGGAAACCGAACAGGAACTGATCTCAACCGCGCAACTGGCGCTGAGCAGCTGCAACTGGACAGTTGGCGAATGCGCCACCAAATGGACCAGCCGTTACTCACGTGGCCGAACGGACGCCGACTTTGGTGCTCTCGTCGGGCTCAGTGGCGACCAGATCTATCAGCGTCGACGTGTTTGGGAATCCTTTGCGGATGTCACCGACAATTATTCCAAACTGAAATGGTCACACTTTTACGTCGCGCTGACCTGGGCGGATTCTGCGGAGTGTCTCGCCTGGGCGGAAGAAAATCAGGCCACGGTCGCCGAGATGAAGGCCTGGCGACGCATGCAGAACGGCGAAGATCTGACGGTTGAGGCCGAAGCCGATCTCGACGTCAACTCGTCCGCTGCCGGATTTGGTGAGCCAATCGTGCATCTGGCATCGGAAGGATTCGGTAATACCGACGGAGTTCGTCCAACTTCTGACTCGCTCGACGAAAGTCATGCCAGCGAAAATCAAGTTCACGCCGTACCTGGAGAAGGAACTTCCGCTGGTGGTGATCCGGCCTATGCTCCTTATCGGACAGGCGCAGGGAGTGTGCCACCGGAGTCGACGGAAGATTCACCTGAGTCAAACGGCCCGACCATGCTGGACGCGGAACAGGCCTTTAAGAAAATCACAACGGCGATTGAACGCTGTACGCGCATGCTGACTGACGGAATCATCGACGGATTTGCAGAGATTCCCGAAAAAGACCGCATTCGCTTTCTAACGGCGATGGAAAACCTCAACGAAAAAACAACTGGATTAAGTTGAAAATGAGCACTCCCGGTCCTCGCCATTATTCGTCTGACGCACCGGGGACATCCCGAGTCAACGTGTGGCTCGTGGTCCTGCTGCTTGGACTGACGGGAGTGATGATCTATCGCCAGGCTTTCTGGCATTCGCCGCTGTTCAATTCGCACGCCGAGTCGCGAGCCATCACGCCACGAGGCAATCTGGCCGCTGACGAACTCAGCACGATCGAGCTGTTCCAGCAGGTGTCACCGTCGGTCGTTCATGTGACGTCCGTTGCCGTTTTGCGGAACGCCTTCAGCACGGACGTCCACGAAATGAGAGCAGGGACTGGCAGCGGGTTTATCTGGAACACAGAAGGGCATATCGTCACCAATCTGCACGTCATTCGCGAAGGGCAAGGGGCGGTCGTGACGCTCGCCGATAGCTCGAATCATTCGGCGAGACTCGTTGGTTTCGACACGGCCAACGACATCGCCGTTTTGAAGATCGACGTTCCGGCCGGCCTGCTGACTCCCATCGCAATCGGCGAGTCCAGCGACTTGAAGGTTGGTCAGAAGGTCTTTGCGATCGGAAGTCCGTTCGAATTCGACCACACCCTGACCACCGGGGTGATTGGCGGATTGAATCGAACGTTCGGAACAGAATCGGGAACGATTCACAACGCGATTCAGACCGACGCCGCAATCAACCCCGGGAACTCGGGCGGGCCGCTGCTGGACAGCGCGGGACGATTGATTGGAGTCAACACCGCAATTGTGAGTGAATCCGGAGGGTCTCATGGAATCGGATTTGCCATTCCCGTCGATCTGGTAAATGTCGCGGTCCCTGACCTCATTCGCACCGGAACGATCAGTCGACCCTGGCTGGGGGTCATTGTCCGGGAAGACTACGCCTATCGACAAACTCGGCTTCCGGGGGTGTTGGTCCAACAGGTTGTCCCCGATGGCCCCGCCGATAAGGCCGGGATACTCCCGATCCGCCGCGGCGAGAATCTGGAAACTCTCGCAGGTGACCGATTGCTGGTGATCAACGACGACCCGATACACACCGCGCGAGATCTGCTCGATCTACTCACCCAGTATCGTGCTGGAGATACAGTCACAGTCACTCTCATGCGCGCTGACGAAAAACGCAAAGTCGAAGTGATGCTTGCGGCCATGCCAGAATAAGCGGTGTCACCAGCTCCGGGATGGACCATGGTTTTTACAGCACGGATGTTCGTGTATTTGTGTCGACTTAATCAGAATAGCTGGCAGAGCATCGTCAAAGAACCAACCGCAAATGTGCTGATGTAAAATTTGACGCCCCGCCTGAGTAAGTATGTCCCGTCGTTCCGGAAGACTCTTCGACGATCTTGCTGTTGTTGGGTACGATCGCTCGGCACAGTGCCCTGCAGAAACAGCCTGATGGAAACGGTAATGTGAACATAAATCGGGCAGTTCTCAGGCTCTCGACGAAGTTGACATTCAGGCGTCAGGGAGTAGTATCAACCTCTTGAGAGTGGCTAGAGTTATGATGTCGGCAAGAGACATCTCCGAGAGTGACGACTCTCGAGTTATGTAACCCGAAGCCATATCTGCCCACCGTGTACCGCACACGATCGAGACCCGCGATGACCGAGAAAAGCCCAACTATCGAAAAACAAGGTGGTGTTACGTGCATTCGCCTTGGCCCCGAATTTGAGAATCTCGACGAATACACGCTGGACATGATTCGCACGCAGTTGCTTGAGGCGGCAGCGGCGGCAGACCCGCCGCGGGTTCTGATCGATCTGCAATACACCAGCTTCTTCGGTTCGTCGTTTATTGAAGTTCTGTTTCGGATCTGGAACCGCATCAACGCAATTCCTGGCGGCAAGTTCGGTATCAGCGGGCTGACCGACTATTGCAAAGAAGTTCTTGAAGTCACTCATCTCGATAAGCTGTGGGAGCTGTATCCGACATTTGAGGAAGCCGTCAGGGAACTTTCCGACGGCTAATCAGGCTCCACGTCTCAGGTAACGAGTTCTTAATTTACGTCAACGCCCCGGCCACACTTGTCGCCGGGGTGTTTTTATTTGTCGCCGTTCTGGAATACTGGCGCTGCTCACGAACTAATGATTCAGATCCCAGGGATCGTAACACCCGTCACCACAATCAATTGACTGTGACGTCGAATGGCAAAACGCAATCGGTCATCCGGCCAACAATCTTCGGTAAACGTCCGCAGCTTGCGGAAGTCTGGCATTTCTGATGTCGCTCCGTCTTCAGCTTGCGGAGGGTGGCCGGTCGTGATCTGGGGGTTGCTGCTGGTTCGGTGGCTGATTCCAACTGAAGGTACAGCGGGCGGTGATACGCTGTGGTTGACTTCGTTGATGTTCGCCGCCGCTGCCGGTTTTTTCTGGTGGATGTCGCGAGTTTCTCTGGAACGACCGCGTTTCGAAAAGATCGATGTCGCGGTGTGGTTTCTGTGCGGAGCGCACATTCTGTCGTCGCTGGTTGTCATCGTGACCGAGGGACACAAACGCGCGGCGACTAACATGCTATGGGAATGGCTGGGCGTCGCGGTGATGTTTTCGTTGATTCGCCAAACCATCACGCCAGTTTCCCGCCAGCAATTTCTGCAGTCAGTGCTGGTCGTGACAACCGCACTCGCCTGTTACGGAATCTGGCAGCCGACATTCTGGTACCCGGCCAACCTGCGCGACTACGAGAATCTTCGAGCGGAAATTGACTCTGTCGAATCCTCGTCGGAGCTTTCTGCTCAGGATCGGGTGAAGCGTCAGCAGGAATTGCGGGCACAATTTGTTTCCCAGGGAATTCCGCTGTCAGGACCTTCGCTTGAACTGTTCGAACGGAGGCTCCGGGACAGCAAAGAGCCGCTGGGATTCTTCGCGCTGACCAACACGTTTGCCGGTTTCATGGCGATGTCTCTGGTACTTCTTGCGGCAACGCTGCTGAACCTGCTGCTGCCTGCCGCGACGGTTTCTGCTTCGCAGTCATTAGGAACCAGACGCCGAGTGGCAATCGCCGCTGTTTCGATCTCGATTCTGGTCGTGGCCTATTGCTTACTTCTCACCAAAAGCCGTACGGCCTGGGCCGGGACGCTGGTCGGTCTGGCGACGCTGGTCTGTCTGCTGGTCGTCAGGTCGAGGTCCGGTACCGCGTTGAAAAAGCTGATTCCAATTGCCGCGGCCAGCGTCATCGTCCTCTCGCTTCTGACGGGAATCGCAATTGCGACGGGGGCTCTTGATGTCGAAGTTCTGAGCGAAGCATCGACATCTCTGAGTTACCGTCTGGAATACTGGACGTCGACCTGGGACGTGATTCTTGATCATCCCCTGTTCGGAACCGGGCCGGGCAACTTTCGCGATAACTACCTGAGGTACAAGTTGCCTCAATCGAGCGAAGAAATCTCTGACCCACACCAGTTCGTCCTCGACGTCGCGGCAAACGCCGGACTCATTGGGGTGATTGGCCTGTTGGCTTTTCTTTGGATGATCGTCTGGCTCGCGTGGCGACTCTGCGGCCAGTCGGAAAGTGAAGTGAAAGATGAACTGCAGACACGCAGCATCTCGAATGATTCGCCGCCGTCCACTTCACGAGGTGCCGTCGGCGTTGCCGCTGCCGTTGCGCTTGCGGGTGAGTGGTTGTTTTCGGGCGTGGTTGCGTGGCAGGTGTTGTGTGTCTCCCTGCTGGCGATCGCTTTTGACTACCTGCTGACGAACGTCCAGAGGCGGCCATCGTCTGGTTCAGCAGCCGATCAGATCGAATTTTGCGTGCCTTCCGTCGCGATCATCGCGGCTCTCGTGACGCTGTTTGTGCATTTGTCGGCAGCGGGCGGGATCGCCATGCCGGCGGTCATCGGACTCATCCTCGCGCTCGCCGCCGTGCTGAGTGTCGACTCAAACCGTGAAGCCTCGACCGGTTGCACCGGAAGCCGCCCTTCGGAAATCTCGCTGGCTGCTGAACCGGCATCCGCCACGACAAGCGATGATCCACAGAATGGTCTTTGGTTGGGAGCGGCCTTATTCGGCGGAATAGCTGCCGTTGGATGTACGCTGACTGCATTTGGTCCGGTCATTAAGTCTGCATCGCTCCTCCAGCTGGGAGACTACGATGCCATCAACGGACAGCCAGCTCGACACGTCGTCCGTCTTTACCGAACTGCCGCGGAAGCCGATCCACTTTCGCCGGAACCGTACATTCGCCTGTCGCAGTTTTACCTTCATCAGTGGAAACAAAGTCGCGATGCCGACTTCTTTGATCAGGCGATCGAGAATGCCGGGAAGGCTCGATCGCTCTCTCCGCACAGTCCGCAGATCGCCCACGAGATCGGTTACGCATGGCTGGTAAAAGCAAGCGAGACCGTACCGATAGACGAGATAGCAATCACCGCCGCTACGGAAGAAATGCGGAATACTCTGGAGATGTACCCGACTCAACCGACATGGGCGGCTGAGACCGCTCAAGCATTCGCATTGGCGGGCGACGCGACTGAAGCGGCAGACTTTGCCCAACGAGCGTTAGCGCTTGACGAAATAAACCGAGCCGCCGGCCATGTCGACCGTTACCTGCCCGACGACCTGTTAACTGAAATCGAACGCATCGCGGGGACGAAGTAACGGAATCATCAACGTCGATTAAGGCCGCTTGAGACGCTGTTAGGCTGGCGGCTGGTGATGTTCCGCGATGTCTTTAGGCATCCAGCAGCCATGAATGAGCTTTTCGGCGAAGTTCCCTGACGTGCGACGTGCAGGCGAGCTATGGACTTAACCCGAAAAGCGCACGTTGTGAGACGAACAGAGAGCCTCTTGCACCGGTAAGTGATTATTGGAACAACACTTACTTTGGCACAGGAGGCTCTCATGTCGAACACGGACTGTACGGCGCAACTCGAACTGTTCAAGGTCA
>JABMPE010000525.1 GCA_013203845.1 Rhodopirellula sp.
AACAGATGCCGGCAGAAACCAGCGGACTCAAAAACGAGTTCGACTATCGCCCTCTGCCTCCACTGGCCGCAGTGACCGCGGTGCTGGGTGTGATTTCGCTGCTACTGGTGCCGATTACTGAATTCGCGTTGCCGTTCACTCTGTTAGGAATCGTGCTGGGCATCGTGGCGAGTCGACAGATTTCGCGTTCGAAGGGTGAATACAGCGGGATCTGGCTGGTCCGCGGCGGGCTGGTGCTGTGCGTGTTGTGCCTGTGTGGCGGATCGGCATTTCACGCTTACGTCTACGCGACGGAAGTCCCGGAAGGTTACACGCGAATCAGTTTCGTCACAGACATCTCAAAAAAGGGCTTTACGACAATCGACGGGCGGCAGGACTACCATCCGGATGTCAAGGCACTTGACGGCAAGAAGGTCTTTCTCAAAGGATACATGTACCCTGATGGTCGTGAGGACGGGCTGCGGCAATTCATCCTTTGCAAAGACAGTGGACAGTGCTGCTTCGGCGGGAAGCCCGCTCTGACCGATATGATCTTTATCAATATTCCGGATGACGTGCCTCCGGCTCAATATCATGACGGCCTGGTTGCTGTGGCTGGAAATTTTCTGGTCGCTCCGGACCTTCGCAGAGCCGGGGAACTGAAGCCGGCTTACAGAATTGACGCGTCTCATTTTGAGGTCGCCAGAAAGCTGTATTGAGCCATGATGCAGATGCCTGTTCGGATGGAATGGAATGTGGTGATGTTGGTAGTTCTGTCGACTTTTGTTTTGTCGACGGTGCTGACAGGCTGCGACAGTGAAAGTGGCTCAGACGGCTACGATGTGGTGCTCGATCAGCCAGCATCGGCCTCGCTGTCGGAAACCGCAACCAGCTCGGCAAACACCGTCGGACAGCCAGCTCTTTCAGAGTCGTTGACGACACCTGAAGACTCCCGGAACGACGTGGCAGTCCCCAATGCTTTGACTGAAACGACGAAATCAGACTCGCCGATTGATTCCGGAAATTCATCAGCAGGAAATGCATCGACTGGTGATACGACCGTCGCCGAACCGCGAGCCACAGCGTCAGCTCCTGTCGAAACCGTCGCGACCGCAGAAACAAAGGGGGCCGCTCAGCCCGCAAATCCACCGTCCGACGCGGCATCCCAACCGCAGGAAATCGTGAAACCGGATGCCCCAGCAGAAGCCGTGGAGAAAAAACCACCTCGCATCGTAACCCTGCTCATCCCGGACAAAACGTTTAAGACCGAGGGAAAAGAGAAGGCTCTGCGGGTTAGCTTTGACGACTTCGACCTGCTCAAAATTCTGAACATGGACCCGGTCACCGAAGACGCTCCTTCGAGGATGCCGAAATGGCTGAAGGATCTCGATGGAAAACGGATTCGCGTTCGCGGATTCATGTTCCCGCCGTTCGAAGAAGAAAACATTCGAGCCTTCACTCTGGCACGCGACAACCAGATTTGCTGCTTCGGTCGCAACCCTCTGGTGTACGACCTCGTCGACGTCTTCATGCGTAAGGGCGAATCGACCGATTACATCCAGGGGCGTCCCTTTGACGTGATCGGAATCTTTCACATTGGCGATTCGATCGTTCCTGGCGAGCTGTACTCGATGGACGACTCCGTCGTCGTTGACCAATAATTCAACCCGCTGAAACAGCAAGACAACTTTCCGGCGGCATTGCCAGTCGCGAACGCTCAATAAACTCCTACAGGAGATTGAATCATGCTTCAGGCATTCAGATTCACAACCGCGGTCACAACCGTGGCAGTTTTAATGACAACCCTGGCCGTCCCGTCCGCCATGAGCTGCCCGTTCTGTTCGGCACCATCGTTGACGCTTGCCGAGCAAATGGCTCAGGCCGACGCGGCCGTGCTGGTGCAATGGGTTGGCGGCACGAAGGCGACTGATACGTCTGCCGGCGAAACCGTTTACGAAATCCGCCAGATCGTTCGCAATCATAAGAACGAACTGAAAGTCAAAGGTCGAGTTACTCTGCCTCGATATCGCGAGAGCAAAGTTGGCGACCTGTTTCTACTGGTCGGCAGCAAAGGCGTGACCATCGAGTGGGCCAGCCCGCTGGAAGTCACGGAAACCTCTTTCAACTACGTGGCACAGGCACCGTCGCCGGAAGTGCCCGTCGCGAAGCGACTCGAATACTACGTGAAGTTTCTGGAATATCATGACCAGATGATCTCGAACGACGCGTATGGGGAGTTCGCCAACGCTCCTTACAACGACATTACTCAGCTTTCGGACAAACTCCCGCGTGAGAAAATTCGCACCTGGATCACCAGCAAAGATACTCCCGCCACACGAATTGGACTCTATGGCCTGCTGATCGGTCTCTGCGGAACTGACGAGGACTCAAAAGTTCTTGAGCAGAAGATTCTCGAAAAAACGGAAGACTTTCGCCTGGGTATCGACGGTCTGATGTCTGGCTACCTGCTCTTGACCGGTGATAAAGGTCTGTCCGTTCTCGACGAACAGAAGCTGGCGAACAGGGACGTCCCGTTCAGTGAAACCTACGCGGCCATGCAGGCATTGCGATTCATGTGGAAGTACGCGGATGGCCGTATCGAAAAATCCCGGCTTCGCGCGTCGATGCGAATCCTCCTCGACCGTCCTGAGTTAGCTGATCTGGTCATTGCCGACCTTGCCCGCTGGAAAGACTGGGAGATCCAGGATCGACTGATGGGGCTTTACATTCAGGCCCTCGCATCGGCACCAGCTGACACCGAGACTTCGGACAAGGATCCGAAAGAAAGCAAAACGGCCAGCACTGATATCTACGAGAAGATGTGGAAGGAAGTTTTCGCCAATCAGAAGTGGGAAGGCGCCGGAGCCCAGGGTGAGTCGTTCAACGTTCCGTCGATCAAACGAGCGATCGTGCGTTACATGCTCGTCAGCACGAAAGACCTGCCTGAAGACGCAGCCAGCGGCAAAGAGTCAGCGGTTCCTGAACACGTCACGAAGGGTGGCAAGTACATCGACATGCTCCGCAAGCTGGACGAAAAAACCGTCGCCCAGGCCGAGCGTTTCTTTCTGCTGCCGTAGTCATAACTGGAATCGACCTGGACGGAAGGCAGCGACAGGCGGCGAGGCGAACTGCAGTTGAGCAGCTGACCTGTCGTCACTCTCCTGTCGGCGTTCAATTGCCTCTTTCCTGAAACTCGCTTCGCAGCCTGGTTTCGAGAGCCGAAACCAGCTGCCGATGCTGCTCCTGGTCAGCCAGGTTGATGGTTTCGTCCGGGTCGGCTTCGTGGTCGTACAGTTCTCGATGCACGACCTGGCCGCCTTTCTTCGCATCCCAGACAACGAACCGGTATCGATCTGTTCGGAGCGCCCGCCCGGTGTACTTTTCGTTGAATCTCGCGTACTGAGAAAGCGCCACCCGGTCTCGCAGTACATCAACAGAATCAGGATCTCTGAAGACCGGTACGAGACTCTCGCCTTCAAGTTGGGAAGGGGGAGCGATGTCTGCCAGTTCACAGACTGTTGGGTAGATGTCGATAAGCTCGGCGATCGCGCGAGTTCGTCCAGCGTGGATAGCTGGCCCCGAAATGATCAGTGGGACACGAGTGGCGATTTCAAAGTTAGTCATCTTGCTCCAGGCACTCTGCTCGCCAAGGTGCCAGCCGTGATCGGAGCAGAAAATGACAACCGTGTTTTCGAGTTGCCCGGACTTTTCCAGTTCGTCAAGCAGTCGTCCGACCTGAGCATCGACAAAACTCACGCACGCGGCGTAGGCCTGCAGCAGTTTGAGCTGAAGTTGCTGTTCGATGAGGCCATGATTGGGAACTCCCTGATAACTGCGCATTTCATAGCCGTTCCACTCGATCGCTTGCGAACGTGTTGGTGGATTGGGCATCGTAAGATTCAGTCGCTTTGCGGCACCGACGTAGCCATCGGAGTTAAACCACGCCACGACGGGCGAACCCGCAGCAGGATGCGGATTCTTCGCCAGCCAGGACTCATTCGGCTGGTACAGGTCGAAGTAACGCTTCGGCGCCACGAATGGCAAATGCGGTCGCCGATAACCGACGGCCAGAAACATCGGCGGCTTCATGTCGCGGTTCTGCATTATCTGCAGAACCTGGCGGGTCATCCGACCGGCGAAAAGGTGATCGTCAGGGACATCGGGATTCTGCATGACCGGGCAGGCAAACCGCTCGGCAATGACAGTTGGCGTGGACGGCTGCTTGCTGTTGACAACTTCGAGCATTTCACCAGGCCGGCCGGGCGAGCACGGCACGGACCATTGATCGTCGACGTGCCAGCCGTCGTGATCAATCTTGCCGAAACTCTGCGAGTGATAACCGTGCCGCATCAGCCAGCTGGACATTGAAGAGGCATTGGGGCGTCGTTTCCGGAAATTGGCGACGTCGTCGTCACGGTTACTGAAGACCCCGATCGAATCAGGCCGCAAACCAGTCATCAGAGACAACCGCGACGTTCCACATTTCGCGTACTGACAGTAGGCCCGTTCGAAAACAAGTCCTCGTCGAGCCAGACGGTCGATGTTCGGCGAGCGAATGCGGGCATCGCCATAACACCCCAGCATCGGTCGCAAGTCGTCGACCACGATCATGAGAATGTCAGGTCGCTCAGTGATCCGGGCCGCCACCGCCGGTGAGAGCACCGTCAGACTGCCAAACAGCAAAACACATGAAGACCACACACGGGCAATGAACACGATCGTAACTCTTGAACAGGTTTGCGTGCGGCAGCCCATGAAAACGGACAGGGGCCGATTTAGTTTTAGACGGCTGTCACGGTTGTCCTGTTTTCTGTTGTTTCCGCTGCCTTCGTGATGCGGTTGTGGAAATCGATTTCGAACTCACAGGGTGAGGCCCAGGCAAGTGTCTGATGCCGGCGTCTCTCGTTGCAGAAGATTTCAATGTCGTTGAACACGCCCTGCTGGGCTGATTCGAGATCGGCATCGACGCGATGGTTTTGACGCCCAGGCCGGTAACGGGTATTCGAGCTGCTGATGAGGTCTCCGTTGGGAAACAGAAGGTTCTGTCGGCTGGTTCGTTGTTAAAGTGTTAATTGATGCCGCATTGGCCCTGTTTGTGTCCAGAAAATAGCGGTTTTCTGTCGATATGAACAGGCAGGTGTGCCAGGTGATCGGAATGCTTGTCAGGCGGCTGGTTAATGGTTTTCCGAGGTCGGAAGATCGCGGCTCCTGATTAATTTCATCTCATTTCGCCTCAGGCAGACGCCGGCATGTTGAATAATGGGCAACAGTTCGAGTTGTCTGACACAACGGTTGAGGAGTGTAGCGATGGCCAGGACAGGGAAGTCCGGTTGGTTCAGGAAGCGATCGAGTGCGGCGACGACGTTCAATCGAAGACTCAAATCTTCGGTGAAGTGCCGCCGTCGATTCACAAACGCACGGGGTGTCGAAAGCCTCGAGATTCGTTTGCTGCTGGCAGCGACGGGTTCGCCAATCGCTCTCGATTCGCTTGACGGTTCGAACGGCTTCCGGATCGCATCGGGAAGCGAAGACGGCGTCCTCGGTGACGACGTTCAGAACGTCGGCGACATGAACGGCGACGGTTACGACGACCTGTTGATTACGTCGCCTGTCGATGAGGACCGCGGTCAGGGACGAGGGCAGGCCTACGTGATTTTCGGTGCGGCGACGGGATTTCCGACCGTTCTGAATCCGTCTGCCGATCTCGACGGGACGAATGGTTTTGTGATTACGGCAGAGTCAGCAAATGACTTTGTCGTCGGCAGGGTAGACACCGTCGGCGACTGCATCGCCGACGGATTTGCTGACTTGATCGTTTTGTCTGAGAACGATTCGTCAACATTCAACGACGCGCAGATCATCCTGGGACACGCCGGCAGTTTTCCTTCGCGACTGGACGCCCGGCAGCTCGA
>JABMPE010000526.1 GCA_013203845.1 Rhodopirellula sp.
CCCGAGATCATGCCCGAAGAAGCCGGTCCGCACGTTAAGGTGATGGCCACAGGCCGGTCGGATTACCCGAACCAGTGCAACAACGTGTTGTGTTTTCCAGGACTGTTCCGAGGCTTGCTCGATGTCCGAGCACACTCGGTGACCGACGACATGAAGCTGGCAGCGGCCGTCGCCATCGCCAGCGTCATCAGTGACGACGAACTGCATCCGGATTACATCATCCCCAGCGTGTTCAACCGCAAAGTCGCACCAGCCGTCGCCAACGCCGTTGCTGAAGCGGCCATTAAAGCAGGCGTCGCCCGGAAGACTCAGGAACCAGCTCAGTAGCCGCTCGCTACTTTAGACGTAAGCACCAGCCATGAATCTCGAACGTTACAGCCGACAGACTCGTTTTCCGCAACTCGGCGAGGAAGGCCAGAGAAAACTTCTGGCCAGCCGCGTCCTGCTGTGCGGGTGCGGTGCGTTGGGAACGGTTCTGGCGGAAACGCTGACGCGCGCCGGCGTCGGATTTCTGCGCATCGTCGATCGAGATTTCGTCGAGTACAGCAATCTTCAACGTCAGGTGCTCTTTGACGAAGACGACATCAGGAACCAGCTGCCAAAATCTGTGGCCGCCGCGAGGAAGCTTGAAAAGATCAACAGCGACGTGGCGATCGAAGCGGTCGTCGCCGACGTCGAATACACCAACATCGGCAAGCTGGCAGAGGGTGTCGACCTGATTCTCGACGGAACGGACAACTTCGAGATCCGCTTCCTGATCAACGACCTGTCGCTCGAAACCGGCATCCCCTGGGTCTACGCCGGCTGCATCAGTAGCCACGGCCAGACGATGCCGATTTTCCCGAACGAAACTGCCTGCCTGCGCTGCCTGATCGATTCTCCGCCCGACGCCGGTTCGACCGAAACCTGCGACACGGCAGGCATCCTCGGCCCAACGGTCAACGTCATCGCCTCACTGCAGGCCATGACGGCGATCAAGATCCTGGCCGGTCGTCGGGAAGACGTTGCGCTGTCACTGACGATGATCGACGTCTGGGACGGGACGCTCCGCCAGATGAACGTGTCCGATCTCCGCGAGCAGGCTGACTGTGCTGCCTGCCAGCACGGAGAACGAGTCTGGCTGTCCGGCCAGCAGGGGTCTCAGTCAACTATTCTGTGTGGTCGCAACGCCGTGCAGATCCGGCCTCAGGAACCCGCCAACCTGTCGCTCGATGAGATGGCAACAAAGCTGAGCGAATCCGGGACGGTCACACAGAACGCGTTCCTGCTGCGAGTTTCGCTGACCGATCCCGACTACGAAATCACGCTCTTCAAAGACGGCCGCGCCATCATCAAAGGCACCGACGAGCCCGCCCTCGCCCGAGCCATCTACTCCCGCTACATCGGCCTGTGAGAGCTATCCAATCAGTCCAACGCCTTTTGATGGTTTTTAGACCGAATGCTCATCCACTTTTTGCCAGTCGATGAAGTGTGTTTGTGGGATCCAAAGTCTCGCAATCCGTCTTGCGAAACCAAGATCACGCAGGCAAGCACCAAGAACGATGCCGACAAACAGAGCAATCCAAACTGGCGAAATTGCCGAGTCCGGTAGATTTGCAAGAACCATCAGAATGGTGGTACCAAGGACACCAAATAACAAAAGGAATGGCGTCCCTGGCCACTTTAAGAGTGTGCTCATAATCGTTGGCGGGTTAGCTCGTGCCTCCGCCAGGCGTTTGGCAACTTTGCGCAATAACTCGGGGTCAATTGCATCCCATGAAGCTTGATTGTGCTGCCTGTGATCATTCATCTGTTTCTCCAGGAGCAGTTGAAGCGACAACCACAATTTTGAACCACAGAGTCTCAGAGACACAGAGGAATGCGGGAGTCTGTTTTCCTCTGAGTCTCAGTGGTTAGTTTTCCATCGGGAAGTTCGTGAAGTTGTTTCGAACACGATCCTTACCAGCGGGTAAATGACGTCACGCCTCGACGATTTCTGACTTCGTGCTTTCGATAAAGGTCAGCACGTCGTTGGTTTCAGCGGCGGGAAGTTCGAAGTGTTTCAGCGTGTCGGTCAGGTGGCCGATGAAACGAGTCCAGTCGGATTCGGAAATCTGCATGCCGCGATGAGTCGTCGTCATCTTGCGACCGGTGTAGTACATCGGCCCGCCGGAACAGTGAGCGAGAAAATCAATCAGCAGTTGCTTTTCCCGATCGATCCCGTCCGCACCGCGATGTTGCCAGAAACGCCCGAGTTGCTCGTCCGCCATCAGTCGCGGAAGCATGTTGTTGGCGACAGCCGCGATGGCGTCGTATCCACCGAGCCGGTCATACAGCAAGGGTGTTGCATCTGACATGATCGTTGTTGTCCTTGTAGAACTGAACTAACACCAGGTGGGACGAAGGCATTGAGTCTCGTTCGTCGATTTTAAGCAGCGCTTCATTGAAACCACCAACGTCAAGGCACCAAATGCCTGTAACGCGTACCTGATCGGGAGCGTGAATCAGCGTCAGTCGTTCGATGAGGTGTTTGATCATTCTGCTGAAGAGTCTGCTGGATCACGGAGCATTCTGTGCCACAGCCGCGTGGCGTAATGACTCGGCATGATAATTGAACCAGTCGGCTGCTTCGCCTTCTGCTTTCCCGTCTGCCCATCGCCCTGCTGAGTAGACGCCGAACCAACCAGAAGCGTCACAGTAAGAACAGAAAATAAATGGCATAAATAGTTCAGCACGACTCTCTCCAGAAGCATCCAGGCGAATCTGCCCGGTACTTTCTGCTGTCTCGTTCGGCAATAGTCCGCTAACGAAAGACTGACTTTCCCTGACGCCAGCCCGGCAAACTCAGTTGAGCGTCTTGACTGTGCTGTTCTTAAGCAGCTCGACGTTCATCTTCGACGTGCCGGAACGGAAGTAGTTTTTCCAGTCCCTCAATGGACCGTATGTTGAGGTCACGCTGTGGGAAAGCAATTTCAAGGCCGGCGCTGGTGAATTCCCGCTCAATCGTTGTGTTCAACTCATGTACGACAGCAACGTAAGATGAACGACTGGCAATAAAAATACGCAGCTCGAAGTCGAGAGTACTGTCGCCAAACCCAGTGAGAAGTGCGCTGGGAGCAGGCTCGTCCAGAACCAGTGGATGCTTGTCAGCAATCTCCATCAACAGACTGTGAACCTGCGAAGTATCTGTGCCATAGGCCACGCCGACCTTGAAAACCACTCGCGTGATTGGATCAGAGAGCGTCCAGTTGATGAACTCGTCGGTGATAAACCGCTTATTGGGAACCACAAGCTCTCGACGATCCGGGTCAGTAATTGTGGTAGCTCGAATTCGCATTTTTGTGACGGTGCCCGTGGTTCCACCAACGGTAACCAGATCACCTACCCGGACCGGGCGTTCGAACAACAGAATGAGACCAGAGACCAGATTTCCAAAAATCTCCTGCAAACCAAAGCCGAGTCCAACAGTCATCGCTGCGACCAGCCACTGGATACTGCCCCAGGGTGCCCTTCCGGCAGGCGTGCAAAAACGCCGACTTTCGCTGCTGGCGTGGGGAGCAGGGCTTTTGGGAACCGGCTCAAA
>JABMPE010000527.1 GCA_013203845.1 Rhodopirellula sp.
ACCGCAGAGAGTGGCTACCCGAAGCCGTTGATGGGCGGATCATCGAATGCCTGGGCAGAGGCCTGCAGCATAATCCCGGCAATGATCAGCAGTACGATGGCGACAGAGCCGACGTATCGACGAGGAGCACTCGCTTGTGCAGATGTCTGTAGTTTGATTCGACTGACCATGGTCGCCCCCGACCTCCAGCAGAAATGCGACCGGTTCTCAGATCGAGAAAGTCGTTCAACATAGACAAATCGACATAATCCACTGGCAGCTTAAGTAGAATGTGAAGGTTTTGGGAACTTTCAAATTTCGTGTCTTACTTTGTCGCTGTCGGATTGTGGCGAACGTGCTTTCGGTCGCATTCCTAAAGTCCCTTTGTAAGGGAAACACCGACGATGAATTCAGGGGGTGCCGGATTCAGCGACGGGAGAATCAGGGCAGAATGGAGTCCAAACGGTCTTTAATGTCGAAATTCGTTCGCGGCAGTTCCTGGAGGGACTATGGCCATGACCGCGCATGCGCTCGAAGGTGACCGCGAACGCTGCCTGGAAGCGGGCATGGACGGCTATGTGGCAACCCGATTCGGACCAGCGAACTGTTCGCAGCCATCGCGGCGGCGATGAAAGACAACGATCAACGTGCGACCGGGTTTCAAGAATCTGCCGGGACAAAAGTGGACAACAGCCCAACATTCCGAAACAGGAGCCAAACATGACTGCCCGTGCAGAACCCGAGACGAGGATCGCCATCTCCTCTGAAGTTGCGCCGATCACTGCGTCCGGCTTTGTGGTGCTCAGCCGCTTTGTCATCGCAAATGGCATGAGCGCCGAAGTAAAGGCCGCGTTCTGTGCTCGGCCGCATTTGGTGGACGATGCACCGGGCTACTGCCGGATGGAGGTCATCAGTCCGTTGGATCGCCCTGAGGAAATCTGGCTGCTCACGTTCTGGACGGACGAGCGCAGTTTTCAGACCTGGCATCACAGCCATCAGTATCACGAATCGCACAGGAAAATGCCCAAAGGAATCAAGCTGGCGACGGGTGAGACCAGCATCAGTCACTTCGAACATGTGAGTTCCTGACATGACCACAACACCGATCCTTGTGCAGACGAGTGAAGCCATTCTCGAACAGCGAGCCGGGATTGCCGAGGGCTTTGTGGCTCGTGAGTTCGCACGTCATCCCGAGCTTGAACAGCGCTATGGAAAGATCGGACGCGAGAAGTCGCTCCAGGATGCCGGCTTCCATTTGTCGTTCCTGGCGCAGGCGCTGGCGTTAAACAATCAGAGACTGTTCCTCGACTACATCGCGTGGGTGAAGGTAGTGCTGAGCCAGCGCAAAGTGCTGGCCTCGGATCTGGCATTTCATCTGGAATGTCTGGCGGAGTTGCTGCGCGAGCAGTTGCCTGGGGAACCGGGCACACTGGCGGCTCATTTCGTCACCGCTGCCGTGCAGGCGATCCCGTCGATGCCTGAGGACTTGCCGACGTTCCTGCGCGAGGGTGCGCCGCTGTCGCCACTGGCTCATCAGTATTTCGAGGGGTTGCGTCGTGGCGATCGCCGTTTGGCGAGCCAACTGGTGCTCGACGCCGTGGCCACCGGGACGCTGGTGAAGGAGATCTACCTGCAGGTCTTCCAACCCGCGCAGTATGAGATCGGTCGTCTGTGGCAGACCAATCGCATCTCGGTGGCTCAGGAACATTATTACACAGCCGCCACGCAGCTCATCATGTCTCAGCTTTATCCGCAGATCTTTGCCAGTGAGAAGAACGGGCGCACGCTGATCGCGACGTGTGTCGCGGGTGACCTGCACGAAATCGGTGTGAGAATGGTCGCCGACTTCTTCGAAATGGAGGGGTGGAACACCTACTACCTGGGGGCGAATACTCCTCACGCCAGCGTGGTGGCAACGATTGTTGAACAGCAGGCGGATGTCCTGGCGATCTCCGCCACGATTTCCTTTCACGTTGAGGCCGTTCGCAATTTGATCAGTGCGGTGCGCCAGCATCCATCCGGAAGTCAGGTCAGGATTCTAGCGGGGGGCTATCCCTTCAAACGCGATCCAGGCCTCTGGCGCAGCGTCGGTGCGGACGGAACAGCGTCTGATGCGCAGCAGGCGATCGTGCTCGCCGATCAGCTCGTGAAGGGAAGCAGGGTATGAGCACGACGGACGAAGACCGGATGCCCATCCACATCGAGCCAGCCAACTCGTTGCGATCCTCGGCCAGGGAACTGGCCTTTGCCACGGGAGTGCCATCCAGCGACGACGAAGCTCTGTATGAAGAACTGACCAGGTTGAACAACGAGCTGGTGAACCTGCATCGCGACATGACGAAGAAAAATATCGAACTGGAAAAGGCGAATGAGCAAAAGAATCGCCTGCTGGGCATGGCCGCGCACGATCTGCGTAATCCTCTGGGGGTCATTCACACCTACGCCGAATTTCTGGAGACCGAGGCGGCCGCCGTCCTGACCGCCGAACAACGCGAGTTTGTCACCACGATCAAAGACACCAGCGACTTCATGCTCAGAATGGTCACCGACCTGCTGAATGTTTCGGCGATTGAGGCAGGTCAATTGAATCTGGACCGGCAACCGGCGGACCTGGTCCGACTGATCCAGCGAAACGTGAAGCTGAATCGCCTGCTCGCCGCCCGAAAGGAGATCGCGCTGGAGTTCGATTCTCCGCCGGCAGCGCTCCCGCCGCTCAGCATTGACGCCGGAAAGATCGAGCAGGTGCTGAATAATCTGATCAGTAACGCCATCAAGTTTTCGCATCGCGGTACACGAGTGCGGATTCGGCTGACCTCGACCAATGAGGCAGTGACAGTGTCTGTGCAGGACCAGGGCCAGGGAATTCCCGCGGACGAATTTCCCAGGCTCTTCAAACCGTTCAGCCAGCTCAGCGTGCGCACGACCGCCGGTGAGCAAAGCACCGGCCTGGGGCTGTCCATCGTCCGTAGAATCGTCGAAGGGCACGGCGGCGAAATCCGGGTCGATAGCGAAGTCGGCAAAGGGTCCACGTTCTCTTTCACGTTGCCAGTCCTGCTGGATGCCACAACGTCGGGGAACGGCTCGGCGCAACCCGCAGTCCCTTCCGTCGCTCCTGTCGAACCGATGCGTCAGCCACTGCGCATCCTGCTGGCCGAGGACAATGCGGTGAATCAAAGGCTCGCCCAGCGCACGTTGGAGAAAGCGGGACACTCGGTCGCGGTGGCGAACAACGGCGAAGAAGCGGTGGCCGCCGTCGGTCGTGAGTCGTTCGATCTCGTGCTGATGGACGTGCAGATGGCGGTCATGGACGGCTTCCAGGCCACGGCACAAATTCGCGAGCAGGAAATCGGGAGCGGTCGTCATCAGCAGATCATGGCGATGACCGCACACGCGCTCAAAGGCGACCGCGAGCGTTGCCTGGCGGCAGGCATGGACGGCTATGTGTCCAAGCCGATTCGGACCAGCGAACTGTTCGCAGCCATCGCAGCGGCGATGAAAGACACACACACGATCGACGGGTCGGACGGCGTCAGCACTCTGCGTTTGAAAGACGAGCCCGACATAACATCAACCAAACTGGACAGGAGCCAATCATGAGTACCGATGCCAATCCCAATCCCAATGCCATTCCCGATGCCGACTCTGATGACCCGCTTTCCGGAGATCCCGAGCTTCTCAAGGAACTTGCGGTGATGTTTCTGGAGGACTGCCCCAATCTCCTGTCGGAGATTCGAAACGCGATCACTCAGCACGATGGACCGTCGTTGAAGCTGGCGGCGCACACACTGAAAGGCTCGGTGGGGGTCTTCCATGTTCAACCAGCGTTCGATGTTGTGCTGCGCATGGAACATGTGGGCCGAGACTGCGATTGGGATCACGCCGAAGAGACCTGGACCAGCTTGAACAAAGAAATGGCCGGTCTTTCGGCCACGCTGGCGGAACTCACGAAGTAACCAGCCGCGGCTGTATCCGCCATCCGGAATTGACCGATGAAGCTTGAAACCAGCCAACCTGGCAAACGCCTGTTGAAACTGCGCGGTGTGGTCTGGGGGAAACTTGTCGCGATCGGCCAGCGGCTTACGAGCATCTACCAGGCTTACGTCTTTTCCGAGATCGTCGAGAACGCCGACGGTATACACGCGGAGACTTCCTCATGGCCGGCGCGAATCGCCCGGGGCTGTGGCGTTGCTGTCGCCATGCTGGGCAGCCTGGTTTTGCTGGGCTGGGTTACGGACTTCGAGCTCATCAAGAGTGTGCTGCCCGGCCTGGTGGAGATGAAGGCCAACACCGCGCTGTGCTTTCTCCTGTCCGGAGCGGTCTTGTGGGCGACACTCTCTCCCGACTGTAAGACCCGTCATTGGATCCTGTCCGTCGGCACCTGCCTGTTGATCGCGATTGGATTGGCGACGATCTTTGAGTGGCTGGGCGGGGTCAATCTGGGCATCGACGAATTGATCATTCGAGATCCGCCTGACACGGACGCGGCGTACTGGCTCCTGCCTCCAGGTCGGATGGCGCTGGTCACGGCCGTGGGATTTGTGATGGCCGGTGGCTCATTGTTGCTGTTGCGCGGACGGGCGACAGTGATCGCTCAGCTTCTGGCCTGCGCCACCGCATTGACGGCCCTGTTCTCGCTGGCCACCTATCTGTGGCGCGACGTGGATATGACGGGCGGCTACTCGTATGTGTCGCTGGCCCTCAACACGGCTGTCGGTTTCACGGTTCTGGCGTTCGGTCTGCTGGCCGCCGCGCCGCCGCGCGGGCCGGTCGCCGTTTTGATGAGTGCCACGCGGAGCGGTGCGCTCGTCCGGTTGCTCCTGCCGCTTGTAATCGGAGTGACGCTCGTGCTGGGCATCCTGGAGGCGGTCGGCCAGCGAGCGGGATGGTATGGAGCGGCGTATGGCAGGGCCTTGTTTGTGCTGATCGACGTCACGGTACTGGTGGGCTCCATCCTGTATGTCGCCCACCGCGCGTTCCTCTCCGAATTGACAGCCAGAGTGAGCGAGGCCGAGGTCCGCCAGCTCAACGCGGTGCTGGAACAGCGCGTGACGGAACGCACGCAGGCACTGACGGAAAGCAAGGAACGAATCACGACACTGCTGAATTCCACGGCAGAAGGAATTTATGGTATCGACCTGGACGGGAAAGGGACGTTCTTCAACGCCGCCAGTCTGCGGTTGCTGGGTTACGACCGCGTGGAAGATCTGATTGGAAGAGACCTGCATCAGCTCCTGCACCACAGCGACGCCGATGGCACTCCCATACCAGCGGCAGCGTGCTCGATTCGTCGAGTGTACGTGAATGGCATCGCGACACATGTCGTCGATGAGGTTCACTGGCGGCGGGACGGCACTTCGTTACCCGTGGAATACTGGTCCCATCCGATCCGGAAGAACGGTCGGATTACCGGCTGCGTGGTGAGCTTCCTCGACATCACGCAACGCAAAAAAGCCGAAGATGAACTCGATCGCTTCTTTAACCTCATGCCGAGCATGATGGTCATCGCCGGCTTTGATGGATACGTCAAGCGAGTGAACCCCGCGGTGTTGAGCATCGGTGGCTGGTCGTCAAACGACGATATTAATACAGAACCATTCGTGAACTACTTCCATCCCGAAGATCGGGAGCTGGTCGCTTCGAAGATTCAACTTCTCCTGGCGGGAAGCGTGATTGAGACATTCGAGGTTCGCAGCCGGCTGAAGGATGCTTCGTACCGATGGTTTTCGTGGAGTGCCGCGTCGTTCTCGGATTGGCAAGTCATTTTCGCAACCGGGCAGGACATCACCGAACGCAAACAGGCGGAAATGGCTCTGCTCGAATCCGAACGGTTCGCACGTTCGACGCTGGACGCGCTCAGCGCGCACATCGCGATCATCGACGAGAATGGGATGATCCTCGCCACCAATCGAAGCTGGCGGGAGTTCGCGATCGCCAACTCGGCAAAGACGGCGGTCGGCGTGGGAGCCAATTACCTGGATGCCTGCGATCACGCGACCGGCCCCTATGCCGAGGGGTCAGCCGCCGCCGCCATCGGCATCCGCGCCGTCATTCGAGGGGAACAAGCGGATTTCGAGCTGGAATATCCCTGCCACTCGCCGTCGGAAAAACGCTGGTTCATGGCCCGTGCCACGCGATTCAGCGGAGACGGCCCCGTCCGTGTGGTCGTGTCTCATGAGAACATCACCGCGGCCACACTGGCGGACCAGGAACGTCAGAAGTTCGTCTCATTAGCCGAGAACTCCATCGATTTCATCGGCATGGCCACGGTGTCCGGACAGGTTCTCTACATGAACCCAGCCGCCTTCGAGTTGCTCGGACTCGATCCGGACAAGCGTTATGTCGGGACGAACATCACCGACCTCTACACGGAAGCGGGCCTGCGAACGCTGCACGATATCCACCTGCCGATCTTGATGACCACCGGCCAGTGGAAGGGAGAGATTCAGTACAGGAATTTCCAGACGGGCCGGCCGATCGATACGGAAGCGAGCACGTTCCTCGTTCGAGATCCCGAAAGCGGCGAGCCACTCTACACGTCCATCATCGCGCGCGACATCACGGAGCGCAAGCGTGTTGAGGAGTCGCTGCGACTGAACCTGGCGGCGATGGAGGCGGCCGACAATGGGATCGCCATTGCCGATATCAACGGCACGCTGCAATGGGTCAACCCCGCCTTTACGAAGCTGACCGGTTACGCGGTGACCGAGGCCATCGGACTGAATCCGCGCATCCTCAAATCGGGGAAACAAGAGCTGGCATTCTACGAGCAGTTGTGGAACACCATCACCTCTGGTGAAGTCTGGCACGGGCAACTGGTCAACAAACGCAAGGATGGCAGCTTCTATGACGAAGAAATGACCATTACTCCGGTGCAGGACAAGGCCGGGCAAATCACGAATTTCGTCGCCATCAAACAGGACATTACCGAGCGCAAGCGAAGCGAAGAGGCGTTGCGGTTGAACCTGTCCGCGATGGAAGCTGCCGCCAACGGGATCGCGATCTCTGATGTCGACGGCACGTTGAAGTGGATCAACCCAGCCTTTACGAAGTTGACCGGCTACTCGGCGACCGAGGCCATCGGACACAGCACGCGCGTCCTTAAATCGGGGAAGCAGCCACCCGAGTTCTATCAGGAGATGTGGAAAACCATCACCGCCGGTGAGGTGTGGCACGGAGAACTGGTCAACAAGCGCAAAGACGGCTGCCTCTATGACGAAGACATGACCATTACTCCCGTGCGAGACGGGACCGGAGCCATCTCCCATTTTGTGGCCATTAAACAGGACATCACCGAGCGCA
>JABMPE010000528.1 GCA_013203845.1 Rhodopirellula sp.
ACCCACGCCCGACTCGTTTACCCTTCCTCGGCGCAGCCGCCCGCGATTTTTCCATTGAGGATGGCGCAGCCGACGCCCGAGATTTTTGAGGTTGTGATTTATGGGGGCAGGGTTTGCCCTCATGCCAGCCACGACATGACCCGCATTGTGGGTCAGGACTTGGCTTTTTTCTGCTTTCGATACTTGGCCCACCGGACTTGGACGGCCTTGCGAGCCGCTTCAATTTCCTTTTCTGCTGCTGCCAGATGATCGGTCAGCACAAAAGGCCGCAGCTCAGGAGCGTGTGCTGCGGTCGGCAGCGAAATCGCTTCAACCTGAAAATCACCCGTCGATAGCAGAGCGGGAATGGCCGGAAGTATCACCCGCGACAGATCAGGATTCTTCTCGTTTCCGCGAAGATGCAGGTGCGTCGGCGTTTTGGGATGCGCGTCGAAGACTCGCGGCAGGCCGTCCTGTTCGAGATCAATCTGACCGGGCACGGAATCGAGCCGAACCTGGTGCGGCTCGAAAATCGCCCGCATCGAGTAATAGTCGTCGTGGGTCAGCGGGTCGTACTTATGATCGTGACATTTCGCACAATTCATCGTCAGGCCAAGGAACGCCTTCGACGTGTGTTCGATCGTTGAGTCCAACCAGGTCGTCCGGTTGAAAAGGTAATAGTTCCTCGCCAGAAAACCGGTCGCGCGAAGAGTTTGCGGATCGGTCGGAGCCAGCTCATCGCCCGCCAGCATTTCGAGAACCATCCGGTCGTAGCCTTTGTCCTCGTTCAACGACTCAATAATCCAGTCCCGCCAGTGCCAGATGTGTTTCTGGCTGTTCCTCAACTGAGCCCCCAGACCATACCAGTCGGTGTATCTCCAGACATCCATCCAGTGCCGCCCCCAGCGTTCTCCGTAGTGCGGACTATCGAGCAGACGATCGATCACGCGATCCCAGGCTCCGGGGCTTTCGTCGGCCAGAAACGCCTGCAGCTCCTCTCGCGTCGGTGGCAGGCCAATCAGGTCGAGATAAACTCGCCGCAGCAACAACGACTTCTCCGCGGGTCCGACGGGTTTCAAACCCAGCTCGTGATGCTTTTCTGAAATGAACGCGTCGATCGGGTTTCCGGTCGCAATACCATCGCCGACCGGCAGCTCTGCTTTAACCGGTCGCTGAAACGACCAGTGTTCGCGCGGGTCGGTATCAGCTTCTTCGTGGTCGGGCACCGGCGCGCCGGCTTCGAGCCACTTTCTGAGGGCAGCCACCTCGGCAGGTTTGAGCGGCTCCCCTTCAGGCGGCATGCGAAGGTCGTCATCCTTCGAAAGAACACGCATCAGCAACTCGCTCAGCTCAGGTCGTTCAATATCGACAACCTGCGAAGCCGCACCTTTTCTGATCGCAGCCGCAGTGTCCAGCCGAAGATCGGACTCCTGCTTCAGTGCCCCGTGGCAGGCGTAACACCGAGCCTTGAGCACCGGCTTGACGGCTTCAAGGTACTGCTGATCGGCCTGGCACATCCCGTTCAAAAACAAGTGGGCCACGCCTGAGACGATGAGGATTCGCACGAGTCCCGTCATGATGCTTCACCGAGTTCTTTCAACGAAACTTCTGAATCCAACCAGATCTAAGCAACTGACAGGTCCGGTTGGCTGAAATCGAACTTACGCCGACGAGCGTTCGTTTGACAGTGTACCGACTCCTGGTCGAAGGAATTGCGGGACACCTGAAAATTACCCCGCTTCAGAATCTTCAGAACGTGGTTGCTCTCAGGATGAGCGGTAATACCGGTAACTTGTCTGTAAGCGAATTAGCGAATCGATTTCGAGTACTTCGTATAACCATATTCGGTAATCGCTCATATTTCCGTCAAATGTCTGTGGCGAATGCGTCGAGATATCTGTAGTTTGCCTCTCAGTCTGAGCCTCGAAGTCAGCACAACTTCGAATCGATTCGGCCTTGTTGGCCGACACAGGATGTCGCAAACGCATGTTTGCGGAACCACAACGGCTCTCAGGCGACAGGTCTTCCGAGTGTTCTCCCCGGTCAAGTCACCGGATTTCGAGAACGCGTCCAGTGAACGAAGCGGCGTCGCCATCTGTGTTTTACTGTAAAGAGATGCGCACGCCCAATCGCTACTTCGCTGTTTGACGCTCGCGTACGCGCTGCTTTTGCTGGACCGTTTCGTCCCGCAATGGTGGTGACCACTACGATCGGAAGATTTTAATGTCTGAACATGCCGCTCAGGATCCGTCTGTCGCTGAAGCAAACTCTGCCCAGTTCCCCGTCGATACATTCGAAACATCTTCTTTTGACACGTTCGAAATGTCTGCGGTGGCTCCGATGTCTGATCCAATCGAGCATCTGCTCGCCACGTCGAACAGCACAATCGCCTCTGGTTCGACTCCTGATGACAACGAAAACGCCAGTGATGATGTGGCGGACGTTGCCTCAGAAATTGCGCCGGAAGTGACCGTCAAAGTCGAGACAGTAGAAATTGAACCAGAAACGCTCAGCCCCGAAGTCGTGATTGACGAGCCGGTTGCTGAGTCGACAACGCCGGTGCATTCAGTCGAACCGACTGTCGTTGCGGAATCGCCCGCCGCAGGAAAGCCGCTCGATGCAGCACCAGAAGTTTCCAGCGAACCGCTCTTCGCCGATCTGTCACTGCGAAAGGAAGTGCTCGAAGCGGTTCTGAAATCTGGCTACGAAAAGCCCACCGCCATTCAGGCCGAAATCATTCCGCACATGCTGGCAGGTCGCGATGTGCTGGCTCAATCGCAAACCGGAACCGGCAAGACAGCCGCCTTCGCACTGCCGATTCTGTCTCGAATCAAAATCGGGCAGAAAATTCCGCAGGTACTGGTTCTCACGCCCACACGGGAACTGGCCATTCAGGTCGCCCGGTCATTCTCAACCTACGCGAGCAGCCTTTCGCGATTCTCGGTCACGGCGATTTACGGCGGAAGCGATTACACGGCTCAGTTCAGACAGCTGGAGCGTGGAGTCGAAGTTGTTGTCGGAACGCCAGGTCGAGTCATCGACCACATCAAACGCGGCACGCTGGACCTGAGCGAACTCAAGTGCCTGGTTCTCGACGAAGCCGACGAAATGCTCAACATGGGCTTCCTCGACGACGTCAAGTTCGTGCTGGAACAGTCTCCGGATGGCCGGCAGATCGCCCTGTTTTCTGCCACGCTTCCACCGCAGATTCGCACTATCGCTCAGCAGTACCTGAACGATCCGGCGCGCATCACAATTCAGACGAAGACCATGACGGCCGACTCGATTCGACAACGGGCGCTGGTCCTGCAGCCTCGCGAAAAGATTGACGTTCTGAAGCGACTGCTTGACGTCGAAGACACGGACGGCGTCATCATCTTTTCAAACACGAAAGACATGACCGTTACGATCGCCGAGCAATTGAATAAAGAAGGCCTGAAAGCGGTCGCTCTCAACGGCGACATGCCTCAGAAAACCCGCGAACGAACGATCGAACAGCTCAAGGCGGGAAATCTCGACATCCTGGTCGCCACCGACGTTGCCGCCCGCGGCCTGGACGTCACACGCGTCAGCCATGTCTTCAACTATGACGTTCCGCAGGACAATGAATCGTACATTCATCGCATCGGGCGAACTGGCCGAGCTGGTCGCAAGGGCGAAGCGATCATCTTCCTCACAAATGCGCAACGCGGCAAACTTCGATTCATTGAGCGAGCGACAAAGCAGACCATCGAAATCGTTCAACCGCCTTCTGCCGACGACATCAATGCGATTCGCATTAAGCGGTTCACTCAGCAGATTACCGAGACGGCCACTGGTCAGGATCTGGCTTTCTTCCAGGAGATGATCACGAAATTCTCTGAAGAATCCGACACTCCACTGGTGACAATCGCCGCCGCTCTGGCGCAAATCAGCCAGAACGGTCGACCGTTTCTCGTCAAAGATCGCGCTCCTCGAAAAGAGTTTGATCGGAACGACCGCCGAGACAATCAAGGAGAACGCGGACAGAAGGAACGTGGCAAGTTCTCACAACAGTCCTCGGGAGGCGAGGCCGCTCCTCGCGGTCGTAGCGACAACCGGCAGATCGGACCGCCGGAAGCCGGCAAAGATCGATATCGCATCGAAGTCGGCTGGAACGACGGCGTCAAGGTCGGCAACATCGTAGGAGCCATCGCTAACGAAGGCGGCATCGGTGGAGAGTACATTGGGCCGATCAAAATTCACGATTCCTACGCCACGGTTGATCTTCCCGAAGGCATGCCTCGCGAAATCTACAACACGCTGCAGCGAACCCGAGTCGCTGGTAAACCGATGATGATGACACTGGCCAACGACGCAACCGATACCGCTGTCGCGCCGTCAGATCGCCCTCGCCCGTCAAAGAACTTTCGGAGCGAAGGGCCGCGTCATTCGAACGGTCCCGGTAACGAAGGCCCAACCCGGGGCAAGCCAGCTCACGCTGCAGCCAAACGGAAATTCCGCAAAGGCAAAACCCAGTCTCGTGATTAACTTACGGTTAATCGACAAGGGGACGCATGGCAAGCTCCTGCGCGGCCAACCGCTCAATCGCTCAATGAGTGAATATGGTGGCAAGCCATTCGAGCGATTGCTTTTGCCAGGCGTCCCACATGGGGCCTTTGTACCCGTTCAGGCCGTGGCCACCGGAAGGAAGCTGCAGGTATTCTGTCGGAACGTTGTGTGCCTTCAGGGCGTCGTGGAATGCCTGACTGTTGGCGGGCACGACGACTCGGTCGTCCATCGCGTGGGCAAGGTACGTCGGTGGCGATTCGTCGGTCACCTGCTTTTCGTTCGAGAACAGTTCGATCAATTCATCGCTCGGCTTGTCGCCAAGCAGGTTGCGTCGTGAACCAGCGTGAGTGGTCTTGTCCATCGTGATGACCGGATAGATCAGGATGGCGAAGTCTGGCCGGCACGACTGACGCGTCACGGGATCCTGTGACTGGGCGATGCCCGAGTCGAAATGTGTGGCGGCGGTTGAGGCCAGATGCCCACCTGCGGAAAACCCGATAATGCCGATCTTCTTCGCGTCGAGGTTCCACTCTTTTGCGTTGGCGCGGGCCGTTCGTATGGCGCGCTGAGCGTCGAGCAATGGCACGTACGGTCGCCCTTTCGGGAGACGATACTCCAGCACGAGACCGGTGATGCCGTGCCCATTGAGCCACTTCGCGATCCCGTGACCTTCTCCACCCGTGACGAGTCCCCCGTAACCGCCACCAGGACAGATCACGATGGCAGTACCGTTTGGTTTTTCTGGACGATGCAGAGTCAGGCGAACGTCGACCTCTTCCGATGTCCCGTCGCCATTCGGTGCCTGCCCGTTCCAGAGCGACAGCGTCTCGAGTTTGTGAGGCGAGTCGTCAGCGGAAGAGGCAGGACCAGAAGACACCAACAGAAGGAACGCCGTGATAATCAACAGGTGACGCATGAGGAATCCCTGGCAAGGTGGAAATCGCAGGATGGAAAATGAGCGCTGCATGCTGATACATGCTATCGCGTTCCCAGCTCCACGCGCAGTCTCAGCCACCAATCAACGCTGGCAGTCCCTGCCCTCACCGACAATCGGCAACAAAACACAATACGGGCCAACTCACCTGCCATGTGCCACCTGCCATATGGTTGAGTGTCTGGAAGAGTTCAAAAGAAAAAGGCCGCGTTCCTGAAAACAGAACGCGACCAGATTCAATGGTCTCTGAGAAGTCATGGAACGACGATCAATCGTCGGACAACTCGCGACTTCAATCTTTCATGTCGAGGTCGAACGTGTTCTCGCCAGATTTGATGGTCACCTTTTCCTTGCTGTCGACGACTGAGCGATAGCTTTCGGGAATATCAGTCCGAGCGACTGGCGGGGCCATTTTTCCATCCGCCGTGGGAACCATTGGATTCTGAGCTTCGACGACAGTCACGGTAACCGTGAACTCTCCTTCGGCCATTTTGTCGACGGTGTAGGTTCCATCGGCATTCACCAGCGCACCGTAAGCACCAAGTGACGCGTTTTCAAAACTGATCCGCGCATCCTTCACCGGCGCACCCTTGTAGCTCAGCTTTCCCTTTAAGCTGGCAGTCAACTCCGGCCCCGGAAGAGCAGCAGGGCCTCCACATCCAGCGAGTGAGGCAGTGAGAATCAAGCAGGCAAGCAGCAATGATATTGAGCGAGCCATAGCGACCCAGTAACCAACCGTCTGAGTGGTCATTGACAGTGTCCTTCTGAAGTTGATGTCGATTCAAAGACTCAGCGTCTAAACAAGCAGACGACGGCAACGCGGACGCTGCCGTCGTCTGAAAAACCTGGACGCAGGGAAAAAATCAGACTCCCTTATTAGAAGTCTCCCAGCTCATTTCTGTCACGTCGGTCGGCGAGATTAAATCCAACGGCCTGATCAATGTTGATCGAGAGCATCCGAACGGCTCCGTCGCACAGAAGAGCATGCACGCCACCCTCGTGGACCGACTGAATCGGGAAGTTACCACCGCCTTCACGGCTAAGAAATTTATGGCTCTTATCAGCCGGTTTTGACCCGATTGGCCAGTTTGAGTGCAACGTTGTGACATTCGCAATCCAGATGTCAGTGCGGCCTGCCCAGAACGCATCACAGTTCGCACAACCCATCCACGCGCCCCAGTCCCATGATGATCGGATTTCCGTATCTCCGGCGCCAAAGTCAGACTGCTCGGCAATTGCCATGGTGTTTGACGTACCATCAACGATGTCTCTGTCGAGCTTGATGTTACTTAACGGGAAGAGGACGCCCCTGAACGATACATCCGCTCGATTCGAAGTTGGGCCTGTACTGTCTCGCCCTGCAACGCCAGCAATCCCTACGTAAGTACCAACCCCCAGATTCTGGCCATCCCGTTGATGCCATTTGGGCAGCGGGCTGGATGGACAGGTCATGTATGGCGGCAAGAAGTTGTTGTAAACGGGAAAATTCGTTGCCCAGCCGGGCCACGTGTCGAAATTGATCGTTTCGAACTTGGCGCCCTGGTCATTGTACGGCAGAAGCCCAATCCAGAAGGAGCTGCCCCAGTTCTGTGGCGAGTTTCGAACGCCATACGGCAGTGTGTCGAAAACGTCGTGGTAGTTGTGAAGTGCGGTACCCATCTGCTTGAGATTGTTCTTGCATTGCGACCGGCGAGCGGCTTCGCGTGCCTGTTGAACTGCCGGTAGCAGTAGCGCCACCAGAATCGCGATGATTGCGATGACCACCAGCAATTCGATGAGCGTAAAGCCCAACCGTCGTCGTTGTTTTCGCATGCCCAAAACTCCTGCATCAAAAAAATGAAACCGGCAAGACACCCGTCTGCCATGAAAAACGCCGAACTGGAAGCGCCAAATTGGAAACGCATCCCAGGGATACCTACATCGGCAGACAACCTTCGACGATCAAATATTGTCGGAAAACCTTCGCCGAATTCACGCTTGAAAACAAGCATCAAAAGTTATTGATCAACTTAACTGGTGACCGTTAAACGAATATACTCATCAGGAATTGGAACAAAGACCGGCTCTGTCATCAAACCATCCAGCCAGATCAATCAACACGACGAACTCGATCCGCCTGTTCAGGCTTCCCGAGCAGGTCGTAGAGATCACCGACGCGCTGACGCAGGCTTGAGTTCGTTGGATCTGCTCGCAGTTGTTCTAATTTATCTAGGAGTTCCACAGCCTGTTCCGTCAGCTGCTGGGCGGTTTCCGAATGCAACCTCGCTTTTTCAGGTTGACCAGTCTGATGATAGGCCTGGGCCAGTTTGTGGTGCGCCTCTTTGTTGAAGGGCTGACGAGCAACAACCGTTTCCAGACTGACCACTGCTTTGTCAGGTTCCGATTTATCCAGCCAGAGAAGCCCGAGCAGCATGTGCGCCCGAGTTTTCTGTTGCTCGACGAGCCGTTTTTCCAGAAGTGCCTGCAGCGTCTGGATCCCCGCATCAATATGACCTTCAAGACGGTCAAGGTAAGCTTCCTGCAGCTTCATCTCGTCGGACAACAAACCCGCTTCACTCGCAGTTTTTAATTGCTGGCGAGCATCTTGAATCTTGCCGACATCGAGCAGGGCTTCAATCAGGTGCTGACGGACAAGGGTGACTTCCTCCGGCGAATTAATTCTCGGGATCGCCTCAAGAAACGCAGCTTCCGCCGCCAACGGTTCTTTCTTCTCAAGATGGATGGTTCCGAGTATGCGCCAGGCCACTCCGTCTTCCGGTTCAAGGGCAAGCAGTTCCCGACACTCCTGCAACGCGACTTCAAATCGCCCGGCCTCGATGTCAATCCTGATTAATTGCCGCAACACATCCGGCAAGCCGGGGCCAGGCTGCTTCGCCGCTCGAAGAGCGAGCTGCATCAACAGATTGGCTCCAGCGGTACGGGCCTGACCTGCAAACTGCACCAGTTGCGCGGGATCCAGCTTCGATGTATCTGCAATTCTGCCAAAGACTCCAAGTGCTTCATTCCAACGTCTTTGAGCAGCCAGAACTCGACAGTGCAGAAACTCCGCTTCGGGAAAGTTGCCGCCTGCCGATGCGGTAGCCAATTCCAGCAGCTTCTCTGCTTGTGCCAGGTCCGTTGCAACCAGCGTCTGAGCCTCTTCGTAAAGACGCTGAGGTCGCCCCTGGAAGTACCAGAACAACCCCAGCACAGAGGCAAGAACACAGCCCATTGTGACAATGGATTTCGAATTCAAACGCCAGCAAGACAAATGACGATCCTCAGCAACCAGCAGACCGAACTTCAACTGTTGCATTACGACGCAGGGACTATCCGCAAAATCGACTTCCGCAGTTCGTCGCATTGGATTTCAGGACGACACTGCATCCGAATACTCTCATTACAAAGCAGTTGCATCCGCAGCGGCTGTCGAAATTCCGCTGCCTTCCTCAATAACGTGGCTCTGACGAGTGTCGAGACTCTTGAACAATTCTTCCTGACCACCAGGCCATCGAACTCGTAACTCCACTCTGGAGACAGACTCGTCCCCGATGGCAAACAGTAGTCGAGGATCAAAATACGACAGATAGCTACCGCCCCCTCGTACGAAACGTGTCTGAGTCAGCCCGGCGACGCTTAGCTGAGCCCGTGCTCCGACAGCATCAATGTCGTGAGTCGTCCCGCGGAGAGTTACCGTGATCCAGTTGGAAGGTGGTTTTCGATTCCTGAGGATGCTGACCGGCTCGTCCAGACAGGAAACCACCAGATCAGGCGCCCCGTCGTTATCCAGATCGCCAACCGCCGCTCCTCGACCGCTGTGATTCACGCTGAACCAGGGTCCCGCCTGTTCGGTGACATTGGCGAAGCGACGCGTATCCATCTGACGAAAAATGAATGCCGGCTGTTGGTAAGGAGACGTACGGTTGTGGTAAACGACGTGACCATTGACGACAAACAGATCGAGCAGTCCATCTGAGTCGAAGTCCGCAAACCCGGTTCCAAATCCCACATAAGGACGGCAGCGACTCGCCAGGCCAGTGGGTACGGTGGAGTGACTGAACAGCCCACCGCCGTTATTTCGGTAGAGAGAATTGTCCTCAAGTTCGTAGTTTGTCACAAAAATGTCACCGCGACCGTCGTTGTTGTAGTCGGCATAGTCGACTCCCATACTGCCTTCAGGAATGCCGAACTCGTTTCCTGAGACGCCGCTCAGGACAGCCTGCTCCTTAAACCGACCATCGCTGCTTCCCAGATAAAAATGATTACGAATGACGTCATTGGCCACAAAGAAGTCCAGCCAGCCATCGTCATTAAAGTCGCCAGTGATGATGCCAAGGCCTTTGCCGTCGCTCAGAAGTCCAGACTCTTCGGTAACGTCCCGGAAGGATCCATCCCGCTGATTCACAAACAGTCGATCCTGCGCGCCGGGAAAGTTACCAGGCATACACACATCCCGCCGACCAGACTTCGGATCCTGACAGCGCCGTTCCGGATCAGGAGTCCATTGCAGGTAACTGGCGACATAGAGATCAGGCCAACCGTCACCGTTGATATCTGCGAAACACGCGGCCGTACTCCACCCATCAATGTGGAGATTCGCCGAATCATTCGCATCAACAAATGACCGGCCTTGATCGTTGCGAAACAATCGAGAACGCCCGTAGCAAGTGATCAGAATGTCTGGGTACCCGTCCCGATTAAAATCACCGACGGCACAACCATGCGTGTAATCAATCGAACCATCAAGGCCGACATCACTGGTGACG
>JABMPE010000529.1 GCA_013203845.1 Rhodopirellula sp.
CATCACTGGTGACGTTAACGAACTTCCAGTCGCCGTCGTTTCGAAACAATGCTGGCGAACGGCCACTGATGTTGAGCGTGGGCAACTGGTCGCTTCCCGATCTGGAGATGTCACCTCCGCCAAGGCAAAGCACGTCAACGTCTCCGTCGAGATCATAATCAAACAGGGCGACGCCACCGCCGAAGGTTTCGACCATCGTAAACTCGCCAGCGTCCCTGCCGCTGTGGTAGGCAAAATCGACGCCAGCTTTCTGTGTCACATCTTCGAACCAATCGTCGTCACGTGGTTCACGACGTCTCTGATCCATCTCCGGCACGAGCGGCTCGACCATGTCGGAATTAACGGCAGCATCCGAGGCTTCTGGTACAACCAACGCTGGCTGTGACTTCTCGCAACCCGACGATGGTGACAACAGAATCAGCACGATGAGCAACCGCGGGAATATCCGGCATTCGGTCGAAAATGCGACTATTGCGAGGAGCAGAGACCAATGCGAACCCGCCACCATTAAAGAAAGAGCATGACCGATGCGAGCGAGATTCTCCCGACGGAGCGAACAGAGTCTTACCGCGAAAGATTCGCGAACCGTACGCGCATCATTTGGCGTGGTCTGCCGGCCTTCTTTGGTTGTGGCAAACCAGCCACGCTGGACAGAAGGTGGAAACATCGACATTCCTTTTGTGGACGTGAGCTGCCCCAGATTTTCAACACGAGTTCGCGAAAGAAACTTGAACATTGGGAGAACACAGACAGCACCGGAGTAAAACCATAGCGACAAAGCGAGTCCCGTGCGGCCTTGCGGACCGTCGCGTTCGTCTGAGCATGATCAGCCGAAACTAACAGTGCCAGAGTCCACTCGCAATGAGGACCGCTGGTGACGCCACCTCTGTTATGCACGCTGATACGAAGTGGCGGCAACTCGGAACTGAATCAGGAAAACCCGTCAGGCAAGCCAAACTCGCGAAAGCATCTCCCACAGGCAAAACATGACTCAAAACAACTCGTGACCAGCCTTGCCGATCGAAAAACCAACCGTCTCGAAGCACGAGAAGTCAAACGACGTGACGAACGGACCCGCGTGTGTCTGGATGTATTCTTCGACAGACCGAGATGATGGTCCATCATCGAAATACCCGACAGCAGACTACTTGCTGCCATACATCCATACAGACATTCAACTGGCCAGACTGGAACCATCATCACTCGCTCGTCCACTTGCCAGTTGTCCGTGAATTGGATGTCGGGCTATCATTTGTGTTTGTCATAGTCGAAATGTTGTCTGAGCGATCAGTCATCCGAATATGTTTTAAACATTGAACAGCGCCATCGGTTTACGGAGTGCCATCGCCACTTGTCTCATCGTCATTTCAAACTTTTGACTTTCGCTGGCGCTGCACTGATCGCCACATCGCTGTCGTCGTGTCGAGATTCGCATCAATCCAAGGTCGCATCAACCAACGACAACTCTCGCAAGCACGCCATCGAAGCCGTATCAGCACCGCTGTCATCAGTGAACGCTCAACCTGATGCGACTCGCGCACGTGCTGATGATGGCTGGTTCGACAATGTAACGACATCATCGGGAATCGCGTTCACTTATCGAAATGGCTCTGACTCCGGTCAATTCACCATTCTCGAAACAGTCGGAGGTGGTGTCGGAATGTTCGACTTCGACTCAGACGGACAGCAGGATGTATTCTGTGTCGGAGGTGGGACAATCAACCCGCTTACGGCAGTTCCGTCCGGGCTCCCCTGTCACCTCTATCGAAACCTTGGCGAATTTCAATTCACTGACGTGACCGTCAGCGGCTGCATTCCTGATACGACTGACTATTCCCATGGCTGCGTTGTGGGAGACGTCGATAACGACGGATTCGCGGACATGTTTGTTACGTGCTATGGTCGCTGCTGCCTGATGATGAACTGCGGAGATGGCACCTTCATCGACGAAACCAGATCAGCTGGTCTTGAAGTCAGATCGTGGAGTACGGCTGCCGCGTTCGGCGACTTTGACGGCGACGGACAAACGGATCTCTATATTGCTGGCTACACCGACTGGACACCACAAATCAGCAAACCCTGCAGACCGTCAGCCGACCAAATTGAGGACGTTTGCCCACCCCAGAACTACCAGCCTGTCGCAGATCATCTTTACTACAACCTGGGCGATGGTCGGTTCCGCGACATTGCTAAAGAGATCGGCATTCGTCGTGACGGAATGGGGTTGGGCGTTCTGGCGACCGACGTCAATCAGGATGGTCAGTTGGACTTCTTCGTCGCGAACGATGCCACCGCAAATCATCTCTATCTTGGTTCGGAAAATAAGTCTTTGACCGAGACTGGCGAGGTATCCGGAGTCGCTTACAACGAAAGTGGCTCGCCAGAAGGCAGCATGGGCATCGACGCCGAAGACATCGACGGAGATGGGCTCACCGAATTGTGGGTCACTAACTTCGAGATGGAGGACAATTCACTCTTTCGAAATCGCGACAATGGACTCTTTGAACACGCCACCTCAGCATTTGGCCTGGCTGGGCAGAGTCGCGTCAATGTCGGTTTCGGAACGGGTCTGCACGATTTCGACGGCGATTCCTGGGTGGATCTGTACGTCGTTAACGGCCACGTTTTATACAAGTGTGGAATTCGTCCCTTTCGCCAGCCAGCGTTTGTGTTTCGAAATCTGAATGGCAGAAGGTTTGTCGATGTGACGAAGTCGGCGGGAACCTGGTTCGGCACGTCTCACGCAGCACGCGGCACCGCTGTCGGTGACCTGGACGGAGACGGAATGCCTGATCTGGTCGTCAGCTCAATCAATGAGCCGATCGCCATTCTTCGAAACCAACTTCCACACCAAAACTGGGTGCGATTGCAACTCGTGGGTCGGCACAGCGCAAGGATTCCCGTCGGCGCACGAGTGTCGGTGAAGACGTTTGATCGAAACTGCGTACGACTGGTTAAAAGCGGAAATGGATACCTGTCGCAGTCAGATTTACGCATCCTGATTGCTGTCGAGGCCGAACAGACCGCCGCCGATGTTGAGGTCGTGTGGCCCTCTGGTAAGCACGAGTTCTTTCCGGGATTGGCGACAGGAATCGGTCACGTGATCATTGAGGACTCGGGAGCTGAGTAACATGGCAGCCGCTGGAAACTCACCCGGATCTCGATCATCAAAGAAATTGAATCGCCAGGCAAGACGACAATGGCTGCGGTACGCTGGTTGCCTCTCCGTTCTGGTGATCGCGCCAACAGTCTGGTGGGCAATGTCCAACAACACCGCCAGTGTGTGCAGGCGGGCCAGCGAGTTACTTGCAAGCGATCCAAACCGAGCGGCGGCGATGCTCGAACAGGTGGTATTCGATGCCGGCGGAGACGCGCCAGACGCTCAGCTCCTGTGGACTCGTGCATTGTTGGCCGCCGGTCGTCCATCAGAAGCGTTGGGCTGCTTCAGTCTGATGTCCAACCCGTCCGCAGCTGATCAGGAAATGTTGCTTCAGTTGGCAGACGAAGCAACTTCTTCTGGAAACCCGTTGCTGGCTCGCCTCTCACTCGAAGCCATCTCGCACGACAGCAGCATTCGCCCTGCTGTATTACAGCGGCTGATTGCTCTTTCTCAGCAAAGTGGCAACATCGGCCCCGTGATGGCTATGGCTCAAGAACTGTTGACTCTTCAGCCTGATAGCGTTGAGTCCTGGCTGACTATCGCTCAGGTTCAGGAACAGCGGATGGAATTCCACGCTGCCATCGAAAGCTATGAGGAAGTCCTGAGACACGACAGCGACACCGAACACAGTGCGTTCGCATTGCGGGCACTGGTTCGACTTCAGATTCTACTCGGTGAGCG
>JABMPE010000530.1 GCA_013203845.1 Rhodopirellula sp.
GTCGAGAACAACAAGTGGGTCGTCGGCGGCTATCAGGGCGACTTCGAAGCTGGCAAGACTTACTCTGGAATTCTGTACGGCGAACGCTATCGCGGCATTCTCGCCAATCGTGGTCAGAAGACCGTCATCGGTGAAGATGGTAAGCCGAAAGTTGTGGGCTCAGTGGGCGACTCGGCAGAGATTCAGTCGAAAATCAAAAACGAAGACTGGAACGACTACCGGATCGTGGCAAAGGGCAACCATTTCAAACACTTCATCAACGGTACAGCCACGATTGAATGCACCGATGAAGACGACGCAGCGCGGGCGAGCGGGATTCTCGCTCTGCAGTTGCACGCGGGTCCGCCGATGCTCGTTCAGTTCCGGAAAATCATGATCAAGCACGCTGGCGGGAAGAAGACGGCAGCCGTCGCTGTAAAAAAAAAACGGGACGTAATAACGGCTAGCTCGGTTCGGCCTGCGAAAAGTGGATTCGCTGGTTTCGCGTCGGTGCCTGTTAAACCGTCACGGAACAAGCGAGTCGCGTTTGTCGCAGGAACTCTCAGTCACGGTTACGGCGCTCACGAGCACAAAGCCGGCAACATTCTGCTGGCACGGTCGCTCGAAAAAGCGATGCCCGGTTTTGATACGGCCGTCTTTACCGATGGCTGGCCGAAAGATCCCAACGCGCTCGATGGATTCGACTGCATCGTCATGTACTGTGACGGTGGCGGCGGCCACATGGTCAACCCGCATCTCGATCAAGTCGATGCATTCGCGAAGCAGGGCGTCGGGATTGTCTGCCTTCATTACGGCGTTGAAGTTCCTGCCGAACCCGCCGGGAAGAAATTCCTCGACTGGATCGGCGGCTACTTCGAAGCCAACTGGTCCGTGAATCCGCACTGGACGGCGAAGTACACCAAGTTCCCCGAGCATCCGATTACGAATGGCGTGAAGCCGTTCGAGATCAACGACGAGTGGTACTACCACATGCGGTTCCGCCCTGACATGCAGGGCGTGACGCCGATCCTCACGGACATGCCTCCGTCGAACACACTGGTGCGGGATGACGGTTCGCTGGCTCGTCCGGATAACGCTCACAACAACAATCCGCATGTGCGCGAAGCGGTACTGGTTCGCAAAGAACCGCAGCACATGGCCTGGGCATCTGAGAACGAAGGCGGCGGACGCGGCTTTGGATTTACCGGCGGCCACGATCACTGGAACTGGGGCAATCCAAACTTCCGTAAGGTAGTGCTGAATGCGATTGTGTGGTGCGCGCAGGGCAAGGTGCCTGAAAACGGAGTGAACTCGCCGGAAGTCACGCTCGAAGATCTTCAGGCCAATCAGGATTTTGACGCGAAGCCGGGCACTGACTTCTCCGGGATCCAGAAGCAGCTCGATGCCTGGAACGGTCGCGCATCGCTGTCACTCGCTCCAGCGGCTGCTCCGAAACTGCAGCCTGAACCGGCAGACGCTCCGCAGGTAGCTGTTGACGGACTGCTGTTTCAAAGTCCGGTCATTTCAAAGCAGACCAAAGGGCACGCCGTTGAGATCAACGTTGACCTGAAAGGGGCGAAGACGATCTGGCTCGTTGCGAGCGATGGAGGCGACGGTTTTGGCTGCGACTGGGCCGACTGGGTGAATCCGATGTTTAGCGGCGCGTTTCAATCGGCCAGTCTGACAGAGCTGAAGTGGAAATCGGCATCGACCGGCTTTGGCCAGGTGCATGTGAATAAGAATGCTGGCGGTCAGGCGGCTCGCGTCGAAGGCAAGCCGGTTGAAAAGTGCATCGGAGTTCACGCCAACTCAGTCATCGAATTCGATGTTCCAGAGGGGATGACCGGCTTCAGTGCCACCGGCGCGCTGGACAACGGCGGGACAAATCAGGGTTGTGGCTCGACGGTAGCATTTGCCGTTTACTCGAAGAGGCCGAATCTCAGTTCGCTTACGCCAACCAGTGGCGGCAGTGAGAGCCACGACGCGGCGGATGCTCTGAGCCAACTCGACATCGCCGAAGGACTCGAAGCCACGCTGTTCGCCTCTGAAGCCAGCAAGCCGTCGGTGCTGAGCGTCTCGGCGATCGATATCGATCACAAAGGCCGCGTCTGGGTTTGCGAAGTCGTCAATTACCGGCACCGCAACGGTGAGCGTCCGGAAGGCGATCGCATCCTCGTCCTCGAAGACACGAATGCCGACGGAATCGCGGACAAAGAAACAGCGTTCTTTCAGGGCCGGGAAGTCGACACGGCTCACGGTATCTGCGTACTCGGCAACCGAGTCATCATTTCCGCCGGCGATAAGGTCATGAACTTCTGGGACGACAACGGCGACTCGAAGGCCGATCGTCACGATGTGATGTTTCAGGGGATCAGCGGCTCGCAGCATGATCACGGCATTCACGCGTTTTCATTCGGGCCGGATGGCAAGCTGTACTTCAATTTCGGCAACAGTGGAAACCAGATCAAAGATAAAGACGGCAACGTCGTGAAGGATCTGGCAGGCAATGACATCGTTGCCAACCGTAAGCCGTATCAGGAAGGCATGGCGTTCCGCTGTGACCTCGACGGCAGCAATGTTGAGACGCTCGGCTGGAACTTCCGCAACAACTGGGAACTGTGCGTCGACAGCTTCGGGACAATCTGGCAGAGCGATAACGACGACGATGGCAACCGCGGCGTCCGTATCAACTACGTGATGGAGTACGGCAACTATGGTTACAAGGACGAGTTCACTGGAGCCGGCTGGCGCGAGCCTCGTACCAATCTGGAGAAAGAAATTCCGCTGCAGCACTGGCATCTGAATGATCCGGGTGTTGTGCCGAACCTGTTGCAAACTGGAGCGGGTGCGCCGACCGGCATCTGCCTCTATGAAGGTAATCTGCTGCCGGAAGTGTTCCGCGGTCAGATCCTGCACTGCGACGCTGGCCCGAACGTGGTTCGTGCTTACCCGGTGTCGAATGACGGAGCCGGTTACAAAGCTTGGATTCAGAACATTCTCGTTGGGACGCGAGACAAGTGGTTCCGCCCGTCTGACGTCTGCGTGGCTCCAGACGGCTCGATCATTATCGCGGACTGGTACGATCCCGGCGTCGGCGGGCATCGCATGGGCGATGCCGAGAAGGGCCGGCTGTTCCGAGTCGCTCCGCCGAACTCGCCGTACAAAGCTCCGGCTTACGACTTCAGTACGATCGATGGCGCAATCGTCGCGCTGCAGAGCCCGAATCTGGAAGCTCGATATCTCGCCTGGACGAAGCTGCACGCGGCAGGCGAGAAGGCCGTTCCGGCTCTGACGAAACTGTTCAAGGAGAGCACCAATCTGCGTCTGCGGGCGCGGGCTTTGTGGTTGCTCGGCAAGAACGACAATGCCGGCAAGGAAGCTGTCGCAATGGCTATTTCGGATCGCGATGCGGACATTCGGATCGTCGGCCTGCGGCTCGCTCGGGAGTTGAAGCTCGGTCTGATTCCGGTTGTGAAGCAGCTTGTAAACGATCCGTCGTCGCAGGTGCGTCGTGAATGTGCGATCGCTCTGCGTTTCGAAAAGTCATCCGACAAGGCCCGTCTGTGGGCTCAACTTGCCGCGCAGCATGACGGCAAGGATCGCTGGTATCTGGAAGCGCTGGGCGTTGGTGCCGCACTGAATTGGGACGTGTGTCTGAACGCTCTGATCGAGCATGCGAAGTCGCTCGGCCCGGATGCGAACGGGTCGAAAAAGGGGATGCTCGACATTATCTGGCGCAGCCGAAGTTCGCGAACTTCAGGACTGCTTGCCCTGCAGATTGGTGCCGGGACGGTGCCGAACGAAGACCTGCCGCGGTTCATGCGGGCGTTTGATTTTCAGACGGGCGACGACAAGGAATCCGTTTTGTTCGGTCTGGCATTCGGCTACGACGGCAGAGGCGATCAGGAGCGAGCCAACTTCGTTAACACCGAAGCGATCAAGCGGCTCGGTATTGGCATCAAGAGTCGTGACGGAGCCGTCGCCTCGTTGAACAAACTTCTTGACCGCGTGGCCGGGACATCGCAGTTCGTTTCGCTGGTCGCGAAATTCGACATGGCGGATCGATACCCGGCCCTCGTCGAGCTGGCGATCGCGCACCCGAGTGAACAGCTGGGCGTCGATGCGGTCAACGCGTTGATCGAGAAGAAGCAGCACAGCCTGATTTCGGCGGTGCTCAACGGCGGCGACGAGAAGACTGCTCTGACGATGGTTCAGGCCCTCTCGGTGTCCGGCAATGGCGGAGCGGTCGGGGTACTCCTGCCGATTGTCAAGAACGCCGACAAGCCAGCAGAACTGCGGCGCCAGGCCACTCAGGCGGTCGGAGCGTCGCGTAACGGAGCTCAGCGTCTGATCGAAATGGTTCATCAGAAAGAGATCGACGCTCAATTGATCCCAGCCGTCGCAGCGAGCCTGCACGCTTCATCGGTCAAACAGATTCGCGATGAAGCTCAGAAGCTGTTCCCACTGCCGCCGAGTAAGGACGCCAGGCCGCTGCCGCCGATCAGTGATCTGGTCGCTCGCAAGGGTGACGCGGCTCGGGGGCGAACGATCTTTGAAACGACCGGCACCTGCGCGAAGTGCCACATCGTCAACAAGCAGGGCAAAGACGTCGGCCCGGACCTGTCCGAAATCGGCAGCAAGTTGAGCCGGACCGCGTTCTTCGAATCGATCCTCTTCCCGAGCGCTGGCATCGCTCATAACTACGAACAGTATTCGGTCGTCCTGAACGATGGGAACGTCGTCGCCGGGCTGATGACGAGCAAAACCGATCAGGCGGTCACCATCAGAAACGCAGAAGGGATTAATCGAACAATTCCGACCGGCGACGTGGACGAAATCGTGAAGCAGAAGATCTCGATCATGCCGGCCGACCTGCAGAAACTACTCAGCGAACAGGACCTCGTGGATGTCGTCGAGTATCTGCAGACACTGAAAAAGGCGGCAACGGCAACCGCGGCCAATAGCAAGAGGGCAACGGATCGGTTGTAGACGACGTTCAACGTCAACTTGAGGCGGCTTCCGATAAAGGATGCGATTGCCTCGGTTGGCAGGACCTGCGGTGCCGAAATCAGTATTGGTGTGAACTCGATGAAATCTGAAGGTTACACACAGAACATGCCGGTGGATTTTAAAGCGGACCAGGTCACTGGGTTTGCAACTCTGCAGGCGATTATCAACAAGTTTCCAAAGCTGGCCATTGTGATTAAACGTGACATAGACCAAGTCGAACTGACCACGACAACCGCTGTGAAGAAGGCAGCGCCTGCAACCATTGTCCTGATGACGAGCGTACAGAGGTAGTCCGTCATATTGCCATTTTTCCCCGTGATTAGATCGCGAGGTCAGTCATGATCCAGCCAAATGTCGCAGAAGTGTTTCAGTCGGCGATGGCCTTGCCAGATTCCGTTCGTGCAGAACTCGCCGAACGGCTATGGGAAAGTCTGCCGGACGAATCGCGTGAAGAAGCTGCTGACGCCTGGGCGGTCGAGTTGAGCCGTCGGCTTCATGAATATCAGAGCGGCGAAGCCGAGATTCTGTCTGGTCCTGAAGTGTTGCGAAAACTGCGAAGCAGGTACGGCAAGCAGTCATGACCTTTCGAATTCTTGCCGAAGCCAGTGAGGAACTGGAAGCGGCTGCTGGTTTTTATGCAGAAAGCCGTCCCGAAGTCGCGCTGAGATTCATCAACGAAGTCGAATCCTGTATCGATCGGCTGTTGACTGACCCGGAGTCCTGGCCGGTCGTTGACGATAACTTCCGCAGATCCCCACTGAAGGGGTTTCCGTACGACGTTGTTTTTCAGGTGACCCCGCAAGGTGTGGTCGTCTTTGCGTTTGCCCACCGGCATCGACGTCCCGGCTACTGGGCGAAACGGTCGGAGTTGTGACGATTATATCCCGATTCTGCGGTGGTCGTGGAACTGTGATTCGCAAGTGACGGTGGAGTCTCAATGCCGCGAAACCTGGCCATCGGTGATATTCATGGGCACCTCAACGCGTTGCAGACGCTTGTTGGGTTTGTCGCTCCGAACAACGACGATACGCTGATTACTGTTGGCGATTACGTGGATCGAGGTCCGGATAGTGCGGGAGTGCTGGACTGGCTGATTGAGCGGTTTGAGGCCGGGCAGTTGGTTCCGCTGCGAGGCAATCATGACATCATGATGCTCGACGCGCTGGACAGCGGTGAGTGGCAGGGCAGCTGGCAGTCGTTTGGAGGCGACACGACGCTGGAATCTTACCGGCGACGTGGATTCGATCCGGAAGCGGATGGGTTACCGAAGCGGCACCGACAGTTCATTGAATCAGACTGCCGGAAAATCCACGTCACTGACAATCATTTTTTCGTACATGCCAACGCCCATGACGACATGCCATTTGAAGATCAACCTGACCGGAAGGTTTACTGGGAGAAGTGGTTTGATCCTTCGCCACATGTTTCCGGTAAAACGATGATCTGTGGGCACACGGCGCAGAAAAATGGATGGCCGCTGACGATTGGCCACGCCGTCTGTATTGATACATGGGTCTATGGTAAGACCGGCTGGCTGACATGCCTCGATGTTGACTTGGGCGAAGTCTGGCAGGCTCGTGAAAGCGGCGAGACACGTTCGGGCTGGCTTGGCGAAGCTCCCTGACTCGTCGGATTTCTGAAAGCGGAATCTGAGATTCACGGTGAGATTGTGATAATGTCTGACGGCCAGAGTCTTCTTTTATACTTGCGGGAGGTGATCAGTTGGACCTTTTCGGAAAAACCGCTTTAGTGACCGGCGCCGGGCAGGGAATCGGCAAAGGGTGCGCGCTGGAGCTTGCTCGAGCCGGAGCTGACCTCATCATTAACGATCGTCCTGGTAGCGACGTTCTGGCAACCACGGCTGATGAGATTCGCAATACGGGTCGGTCGTGTACGGCAATCGAAGCGGACGTTTTTACGCGAGCGGGTTGTGAATCACTTTTGCAGAGTGCAGTCAACACAGCCGGGCGGATCGACATTCTGGTCAGCAATCCAGCGTTCAGCCGCCGCGCACCGTTTCTGGAGTACGATCCGGAAGTCTTCGAACGGACAATCGCCGGTACGCTTTCCAGCGGCTTTCACATGAGTCAGCTCGTCGCGCGGCAGATGGTCGCGCAGGGTGGACGCGGTAAGATCGTCTTCATCTCCAGCGTTCAGGCTGAACTGCCCACCGCTCTGTGCGGACCGTACTCCGCGGCAAAAGCAGGTCTGAATCAATTGACGATGTCGATTGCGGTGGAGCTGGCTCCACACCGCATTAATGTCAACGCCATCGAACCTGGCTGGATCGACACGCCGGGCGAGCACGTCACGTTCACCGACGAAGCGATTGAAGCAGAAGGTCGCAAACTTCCCTGGGGGCGGCTGGGACTTCCTGAAGATATCGGCAAGGCCGCCGTGTTTCTTTGCTCGGATGCTGCTGATTACATCACGGGTTCCATCCTGCCGGTTGATGGCTGCTTCCGCTTCAGGCAGGGATGTCTTGATCAACTGATTCCAATTCGGGACGTCCGGTAACCACCGTTCGGCCAGTGAGGCACAACATTGATGGAGCTGTCAAAACGAGTATTTTGTGGACGGACGGACGGACCTCGGTTGCTTATTACCGGTGGCGTGCATGGTGACGAGTTCGAACCGATGGCGGCGATTCGTCGCTTGATTGATCAGTTTGACTCTGACGAGAAGTCCATGCAAACGCTTCGCGGAACGGTCACGCTGGTTCCGGTCGTTAACGAAGCGGCGTTTCTGCGAGGGCATCGTTGTGCTGACGACGGACTGGATCTCGCTCGTGCCTGTCCAGGCCGGGCGGAGGGCAGCATCACCGAACGAACTGCCCGAGCACTCAGCGATCTGATTGAATCGGTAGACTATTACATCGACCTTCACACCGGAGGTACGGAGCTTTCCGTTCTTCCGCTGGCCGGGTATGTCATGCACAGCGACGCAACGGTCCTGGATGCTCAGCGCCGCATGGCTAAAGCGTTCAACCTACCTACCATCTGGGGAACCGCCGGCAATCTGGATGGCCGTTCGCTGTCGGTGGCTCGTGATGCAAACGTCCCTGCGATTTACACCGAATATCTGGGCTCGGCCACGTGCCATGAAGAGGGCGTCGTCGCGTACGTTGATGGGTGTCTGAATGTCCTATCGATGCTGGGTATGCTGAATCGCGAGCCCGCTGAAAATCACGTTGAAAGAATCGTCGAGGATCCTCGTCCGAATTCCGGTCACATGCAGGTTTGTCATCCGTCACCAGTCACCGGCTACTTTGAACCGGTCGTCAAGCTGGGCGACGCAGTTCGGGCGGGCGATTCACTGGGGACGGTGTTTGATCTGACTGGTTCAGGTCGCCAGACAATCCTTGCGCAGCACTCGGGGATTGTCCTGACATTGCGAACGTTTCCTCGCGTTCACGAAGGCGAAAGCGTCGGAGTCGTTCTGGAAACTCCGACGTGATTTACGGCCTGTCGAAATCGATCAGATTGAGATGGAATGGTCGATGTTCTGCGGCTTGAGATAGTTGTACTCAAAGCCAATTTCGTCGTTCCGTAAGTCGATACCATCAGAGATTGCTCGCAGCTGACGACGGAACTGACCGACGACCAGGTAAGCTTCGAAGCAATGCTCCTTTGTAAACGCCAGGAGTTCACCGGCACGCAGAATAGACCGTTCGGTGGGCTCGCTGAGCAGCCAGACCATCCCGGTTTGTCCGAGAGTCCGTTTCCAGTCAGGCAGCGCCTTGTAGTAGTCGCGTTTCGTAAACAACGGACGGTCATCTTCAGGAGCGTGTTCGGGAAGTGAGCTGTACATGGCGACCGGAGCGTTTGGAACCCAGCCGTACGCTCCAAACTGTCCGTTATTCACCGCGGCGTGCTGAGCGCTGGCCCGGAAGATGACGTTGCCAGCAATATCAAACAACTCCTCGCGAGTTGTGACTCGTTCGGGAAAACCTTTGACGCCACCTTCTCCGGGATGGCTGACTTCTCTGACCCACGCCTGGAGTTCCGGGTCGTTGATGACGTCTTCGTCAGATTGATACCAGATAGCGAGGATGCCGCGGGCGTACTCGTCGATGGCTTTGTAAACCCTGGTGGCGTCGTCGCGGTAGAGATAACCAGGCAGGTCGTTAACGTCCCGGCGGTTCAGATCCGCGTGCAGACTGTGATCCTGATACTTCCAGGACGCCCATGTCATTCGAACCAGATTGATATTACCGATGTGTTTGGCCGCCATCGATTTGGCGATCTCGCCATGCTCCGCCAACAGGTTTTTTCGAGCCTGTTCGTTGATCGCCAGCGTGTGTTCGAAATGCGGCATCAGAAGCTGATTCAGCGGATGATCAGGATGCAGATTCCTCAGAGTTGCCAGCGCGAAAACTTCGCTGACCAGGTGAGTCTCCAGCAGGTGCGAGATTGACTCGTGGTAATGAGAATCAGAAGCCTGAACGTGACCTCGAGCCATCATCCAGTCCCATCGCCGGTTGAGCGGTGTGAAGACCGGATTGTGATCGGTGATGTCGCGAGGCTTCAACTGAATGGCCAGTGGCATCAGAACACCGCAGTCGTCGGTGTAAAACAGTGTCGTGGGTGCAGCCAGAGTGGCGTTACCACGGACATGCTCCTGAACCGGCTTATCCCAGAGCATGGGATATTCGGTCATGTAGATGCGCCCGGCTTTCATGGCTTTGTTGAATCTTGATCGGTGGCGAACCACCAGCACTTTGTCGGCGGCGTTCGCCAGAGCGTCGCCTGGCGTTTCGGTACAACGCCGAATGGCGATTGGATTAACGCCGGCCAGTCGCTGCCGCGCAAAGACGGCGTCTGATTCCCAGTCGTCCTTGACGCTGGGTGGCGGAATCGTTCCCAGTAATCGTTCGTAAGAAGCATCGCTGATCGTTCTTGACGCAAAGCTGGTCAACTTCACCCAGGCCTGACGGGCTTTCATGCTGCCGGCGTGAGTTCCGTGTCGAAAGAACTTCGGTCCAGTAAAACGAGCTTCAGGCGGCAGTTCTGAGACAAACAATTCTTTGGGCGGCAGAATCCGGACGAGCTTCGTCATGGCGCGTCGCATTTTACTGGCCCCCGGCCAAGGGCCAGTCTGCGCGGGAAGGCGTCGTTCTTCATCAAGGCCTTCGTCATGCAGGATGGGGAATCGCCCTCGATTGATGGCGATCGTCAGCTGACGCGCCCGCTGACGATCTCCCGAAACGTGCTGCGGAAGCTGATAAGGGCTGGGATTAGAAATCCGACTGATCGGTGTCGATTCCATACTCACGGTCCTGCGTCGCTGATTAAAAGAGGGGAAAGTGAACTCTGGTAACGAGGCCGCTCCAGCTATGAATCTTCCGCCATCACAGGCGTTTGAACCGCTGGCGGGTCGCTGGCGGTGTGCAGGAGTCCCTGCGAAGGACGCCGCCACAAACGTATTCGACCAAGGATGCTGTTGACCCGGTATTGAGCGGTCGCCAGCGTGCGTGGGTCATCCAGATCAGAGATTGATGAACCTTGAGGTGGCCTCAGCGATGGCGGACTGTTTCGCGGATCGAAACGAAGCCCATCGCTCTCGGCAGTCGTCAGCAATCGACTCAGAATGAGGTCACCCAGTGAGCGCCAGGGATGCGTTCGCTCGTCCCACTCCAGAGACGCGTCGTACCACTCGAGCGAGTCTTCGCGCTGCGGCGCGTGAAACTGTGCTTCGAGACGATACGTCACCGGAGGTCCTTCAGTGAGGCGGTCATAAAGTCGCTGCCGCAGATAATCGGCACTACGTGGCTCGCCAGGACGCCGACTCTGATTCCAGAGAGTCTTCAAATCTTCGATATCGGTCAGCCCTTTATCGGCGTCCGTCGACACTCCGTCTGACGTTGGCACCAGTCGAAAACGAACCAGATAGTGGTTGCCGTCGGGCACTCGCCATTCAAGAACGAGCTGGTTGTAGTAAGTCAGGCACGTGAAACTTTTCGGCGCTCGCCTGAGACCCGCGACCAGGCCCTCGCGAAGAGTCTTGCCGGTCTCGATTCGTTCTTCGAACTTGCCGATCGGTAGAATGTGCCAGGCATCCTGGAGGCTTCTGATTGGAGCAAACGAACCTGTTGCAAACAGCATGTCTAAAGGACTGTCTGTACCAACCGATAAACGCATGGCGCAACCGCGAATATCAAGGCACGTGTCGTCTGCCTGTGTTCTGTTCGAAAATCGAAGCTGAACAGGAAACTCTCTGGTCTGACTGAAAAACTCGTTGTCAGCCACGCCTTTCAATTCCGGGTCCGCAAAGTCGGACTCTGTCAGCGGCTTCATCCGAAAGACACCCCCGGCACCGACTCCCTGTCGATAAAGCGTGCGGCGTCCGAACAACAGCGGTCTGACCAGCATCGGCAGACCAATTGACAGATCGCCCCATTGCCAGTCGCAAGCGTCAGATTCAATATTCTCAGTGGACCAGGGATCTTTATGTCGAAGCTGCCTCCACGTGAGCGCGACGAACAGCACACCCTGAAAACCATAGAGATAGGCCCAGATTGTTTGCTCGTGAATATTGAGATTGATGGCGGCGTTAATGGCGAACGTTACAAATACGATGTTGAAGATCCAGGCAATGCTCTGCCAGATCCAGTCGCGAGCTGAGCCGAGCGCGAAGTAGCTGAACAGGGCCAGGGCCAGCACCCACACGCCCAGCATCCGTACGGAATGGACGACAATTTCTGTGTTGAGGTGGTCGAGTTTCGGCTGAGTGAAGATGTACGCCGAGACGTGCGGCTGAATCAGCGTAAACAGGCCGACGATGGCCAGCATGACAAACTGGAACATCCAGATGGTCCACAACTGCGGAGGTCGTCCCTGAGCAATTCCCGCATCGTCCTGGGGAGGATCTTCATTCTCGCCAATCAACCAGTAATAGGCGTTTGTAATGCCAAGAAATGCAACCGTCACAATCGAAATCGTGAGGCAACTCGGAAAGAACCGGACTCCATCCGTTGAAACAAAGTTGTGGTAATCGCTGCAGACTTCAAGGACGCCAATTCTGGTCCACCACACAGTCAGCAGGGTCCAGATGGTCCAGCTGGTTGCTTTGGCGGGACGCTGCTTCAGCAACGTTCCCAGCAGGGTCACACCCACCAGCAGCCCACCGAAGAGTACGACTTTCTGGATGGACAATTCTGCTCCCAGCCGCGTCCAGAGAATACCGACGGTCCAGAAGAGGGACACCAGCACAAAGATTCTGGCGAGAGGTCGACGAATTGAGGCGCTGATCATTCCAAACAAAGTGAATAACGCGGCCCCAAGAATCGAAGGACCTGACTGTCGGACGTAATCGGTAGCAATTTCCCACGACGTCGCCTGCGTTGGCTGTGCATCGAGAATCAGATGACGCAACGCTGAGATCGGCTGGTGTTCGTCTGGTCTTCCGATTAAGCCGAGCATCACATCCGTCACCGACTCAGCAGCACCACCCTTTTCAATCCAGGTCAACAGTTCGACCGGAGGGTCTGGGAATTCGTCGGCGGCGTTAATCCAGGCGGTTACTTTTGCCCAGGCAATGTCGTCTTCCAGACGCGGCTCGCAGGAAAGGATCCATTTCTTGACGGCCGTCCAGTCTTCCTCGGTTGATCCGGCATCGCGGTGAATGACTGATGCTCCGGCAGCGTTTCGCGCCCAGTAGCCATCCCGGCGTGTTTCAGATTCGTCATCCTGGCCTTGGGGCGTTTCCGCTTTGGACATGCGAGCGAAGAAGTCTCGAACCTTCGCGTCCGGAGGTGGGATCTTTTTCAGACCAAGAATCCAGTTGTGAAGCTCGTCTGTCGGTTTGACGAGTACTTCCGGCGGCTGCATGCCACGACTGTACTGCAGAACGAAGTCCGGATAACACAGGCTGGTGATTCCCAGGACCAACAGCAGCAGAAACTGCAGTATCCATAGTACAGGAAACTTCGTTCGCATTTTCCCGGGCCCTGTTCAGTCGACAAGAAACGCCGATGGTCGAAGAGAATCGATGCAGCATCATCGCTGAATCACACTGCTCCAGCCATTCAATTTGCGCGCAAGCCATCGTCCCTACTACAGTTTTACCGCGGACAGAGGTGTTATCCTCCATTTGTGACAGCAGAATGGGGAGTTGTCAGGTCATGCGCGAATGTTCGGACGATCGGCGGCTGGCTACGGCAACGATTTGTGCGGCGAAGTTTCTCGCGCACACGTCGTCAGAAACACGAGCGTGGCGTGAACTCCCCGGCACCAAAAACCGACGGCATGTGCGGCTAATCGACTGCGGTGATCGAAGTCAGACTGGCCTGAGGAACGGACGGATGAGCGTTCTCTGTCACCACAGTTTGCAACTGCTCGATCAACGTCGACTGGCTCCAGGCGTCGCGCAGCACGATGGGCTCGGTCGGTCGCGCCGGTGAAAATACGGCAAGTGTCGGAATGCTGTCTCCGCCGAGCCGGTTCAGCAGGTCTCGAATTTCGTCCGAGCCGTCGGTCCAGTCGGCCTTGAGCGTGACGAATCCGTGAGCGTCGACAACGTCGCGCGTCGAGTCCGTATTGAGTGTCGTCTTCTCAACGACTTTGCAGGTGAGACACCAATCGGCGGTGAAATCGACCATTACTGGTTGGCCGTTCTTCAGCGCGTCTGCAACTGCATCGGGCGTGAATGGTTCCCAGTGCAGCTTTTCATCGGCAGATGCCAGGTGGTAACCGTAGCCGCTGATAACACTCACGACACATAGCGCGGCAAATCGAAACTTCCATCGGGTCGCCGGTGGCGATGAGAGGTCGTACAGGTTGCCGATCATCCACACGCCAATGCCCACGCCCAGCAGCATCACGAGCGTAGGCACGAGGTACGATTCGTCCAGAATCGAAAGCAGGAAGACCGTCGTTCCGAGCATGATGAAACCAGCAACCTGTTTGAAGCGAATCATCCAGTTGCCGGGTTTCGGCAGAAAACGAACAGCTCCCGGAAACAACCCGAATAGCAGGTAAGGTGACGCCATTCCCAGCCCCATCATGCCCCAGATCATGTAGATGACAACCGGCGGCTGTTGAATGGACCAGCCAAGTGTTGGCCCCAGAAAAGGACCGCTGCATGGGGTGGCAAGAACTGTCGCGAAGATGCCCGTCATGAAAGCGCCGCCGAGTCCTTCCTGATGACCGCCGGCTGACGAACCGACAAAACCGGGAATCGGGATCTCGAACACACCCAGCAGGCTCAGACCCATCACGAAGACCAGGGCAGACATCGCGACCAGGAATTCGACACTCTGAAACTGGCCGCCCCAGCTCGTTCCGGCAAACGCGGCCAGCGTCGCCAGCAGCATGAAAACGGAAACCACGCCGAATGAGTACGTTGCATTCAGAAGAAAGATGCGTCCTCGATCTTCGCCAGCCTGCTGTACAAAGCTCAGAACCTTGATTGCTATTACCGGCAGAACACACGGCATCACATTCAGGATTAACCCGCCGAGAAATGCAAACAACAGATATTGGCCCAGCCCTACCGCGGATGATTTACCGCCCGGTTCCCGATACTGCAGATCGTCAAAGACCGAGGCCGAAGCCTTCGATCCTGTTGATGCAGGAGATGCTGGTGGAACAGTGGTTGGTGCTGCGCTGCTGACTTTCCCAAGGTCGAACGCGAACTTGCCGGGGCGGCAACTGCTGGCATCGCAGACCTGAAAGCTCACGTTGCCGGAGATTCCATAGCCGCCAGCCTTTGCAGATTCGTCAACGGTGTACTCGCGAGTCCATGTCACCTCGTCGTGGTGAATTCGCTGCGTCTTGCCGAGTACTTCGTGCAGCTCAACTTTGTGGTTCGGGCTGAACGTTGCTTTCGCATCGACCGGTTTCAAACCACTAATCCCGAGTGTCTTGATCACGGTGGGCAAGCCGATGTTCCGTTTGTCGTGATCGAGCGCGAACGTGTGGTATCCCTTTTCCATCTTCGCCATGATCGACAGTGTCACCTTTTCGCCAGGTGTCGCCTCTGACGGAGACAGTCGAGCTATCCAGATCGTCGGGCCAGGCTTGTCGACGCCTCCGACCTTACTGGTCGGTGCATATTTAACTTCATAAACCGGAGCTGCGGCTGGGCTGCCTCCGAGACTCAGGTCGAACTTCTGATTCTTCGGGCGGCAACTTGTGGCGTCGCAGACCTGATAGCGCATTTCGCCGGTAATCTTTACGGACTCGGGCGACGCTCCGGCTTTCACTCGGAAGCGGCGAGTCCACACGACGGCGCCTTCGTGAGTCTCGACGACCTGCCCCAGCAACGGGTCGTCTTTTGATTTCGGTTTGACGGACGCCACAAAGTCGGCATCAACGGGGTCAACGCCGGTGGCCGTTTTGATTTCGAATTTCGTGCGACCGCTGAAGCCTTTGGACATGGAATACGTGTGCGAACCCTTCGGCAGATCGAGAGCCACTTTCACGGTAACCGCGTCGCCAGCAGTTGCGGAAGCCGGTTCCAGAGTGATCTTCGGTCCGGATGTCGCTGGCCTGGCTGCGGGTTTGCCGGTGAAATCGCCAAGGTTGAACAGCCCGCTGGCGTCCTGAGCGTTGGCCGTCTGCGTTGAGTTTCCCGGCCACAAACCAACAACGGCCAGGGCGACAGCCAAGGTGACGCAGAGAGGAACCGCGACGGCGAACAGGCGAACGAGCTTGCTGTCGATCAGCAAGGTTTGGGGCCTTCTTAACATGAAACATCTCCGACCGGGTGGGCCCGGGCTGGCGTGACCAGTGACTCTGGTGGCGACTCGATCAGTCCGGGATGCGGGACCGTACGAAACGTTCATCGCGAACTGTTGGCTTTTTCTATCTTCGGAACATGATTGCCGACTACACGGTGAAACGCCGCACAGTTTCCGATTCGGCTGACGACTTCGACGCCGTGTCCCATCGAAGCTTACTCGCGTAATCCAGCAATGATACGCGACCTTGCGAAACAACGGCAATTCGAGTCCGCGAGGGATGCCGCCCGGTCAATACGACCGGAACTATGGACGACGCTTACGTCAGGCCGGAAATCGGCTCGCCATGATAAATGTGGTAGGGGCGGTTGAAGTCGTCCTTCCACGCGGCGGTGCGGGGAATTCCGAGGGACTCGTAGATGGTCGCGGCCATGTTTTCGGGTTTTTGAGGATCGGCCGTCGGGTAACCACCAATCTTGTCTGAGGAGCCGATGACTCTTCCGCCCTGCACGCCGCCGCCAGCAAAAAACACCGACTGTACCGCTCCCCAATGGTCGCGGCCTGGTAGTTTGTAGTGGGCTGGCAGGCCGGTGACTTTTGGAGTCCGACCGAACTCTCCAGCCATGACGACCAGCGTTGAATCAAGCAGTCCGGAATCGCTGAGGTCGTCCAGTAATGCCGCCACCGAACGGTCCATCGGCGGGAGCAGTTTGTCCTTCAGGTTCGGGAAAGCGTTGCCGTGAGTGTCCCAGGATTCGTTGTTGCCCAGGTTGACCTGGATCATGTTGACACCGGCTTCGACCAGACGCCGAGCCATCAACAGCGACCAGCCGAACGAATTCCGACCGTAGCGGTCGAGGATGGAGTCATCTGCTTTCACAACATCGAACGCGTGCCGGACCTTGTTGTCAGTCAGAAGCGAAATGGCACCCTGTCGAAATTTGTCGAATTGTTGTGTCGATGCAAACCCATCGAGTTCCTGACGTTGCCGCTCGACTTCATGCATCAGACCGAAACGTCGCGCGATGCGAGGTTGTGTGAATCCTTCCGGCAGATCCAGACTCGGAGCCTGGAACTTCAGCGACTTCACGTGCTCTGTCCCGCGAGCATGATGAAATTCGTATTCGGGAAACGCTCCGTAGGTCGTGCTGTTAAATGGCGCCGCGTCGACGAACCACGGATCGCGACGCTGTCCCATCTGGCCCGCGAACTGTCCGGGGATGACTCGACCGGATCGATGAATCAAACGTTCGGGTAGCACAACGGCGGGCGGAAGGTTGTTCGTCGTCGGAAAATGATCACCGGCGATCGCCGCGATTGATGGCCAGTCTTCGGGCCTGGGCTTGCTCGCGTTGAATGTCGGTGGCATGGGCGTCCGACCGGACAGCATCACCATATGCCCCTGCGAGTGTTCGTTGTAGGGATGAGTCAGGGATCTCACGATGGACCATTTGTCGCTTCGTTTTGCCAGTTCCGGCATGTGCTCGCAGATTTGCAGGCCGGGAGTTCGCGTCGAGACCGGCAGGAACTCACCGCGAATGTTGTCGGGAGCGTCTGGTTTCATATCGAAACTATCGTGCTGACCGAGTCCTCCGGACAGGAAGATGTAGATCACCGAACGCTGTTGCGAAGATGCCGGCGAAGTCCCCAGGGAATCGGCAGCTCGCAGTGCCGCGAGATGGTTCGAACCAAGTCCCAGCAGGCCGACCCCGCCCGCCTGAATGGCCGCGCGACGCGTCAGATTTGGATGCCGAGTTACAGTCATGCTGCGGCCTCTACGGGAGTTTTCGTGAGATTCTGGTGAGCGAGTCGACACAGCAAAACCTGTCGATCTGCCTGCCGAAGAATTGTCAGTGTCAGGTGTATCCCTGACATGATCGACTAATCAGATTCTGCAGAACTGTCAGCCTAAACCTATTTTCCGCAGCACTCAATGTGTTCCCGACGGATTGGGCGCGATTGTTTTGTCAGGTTGTCCGCATTGGCGAAGATATTGAGGCTGCCAATGTCGGATGTTGAACACCACGTCGGCAGCCGCTGAAATTCGTTGCCAGCTTGTTTCCCGCTTGTTTATGCTGGCGACTCGACTGCGCGGATCGGCAACGATGAATTACGGCGCCAATGCGGCCTCTGGCATGCTGCCCGATTGCCGTTACCTGTTGATCGACTCAACGCTGGCGTGATGGAGTTGGGAGTTCCGGTTTTGTGGCAGGAACGCGGTTACATTGGGCAGCAGTAACAAAGCCGTTGAATCTCGATTTCTGAAATTCTCTTGAGGATGACCTCGATTAATGGCGTATGAGCGGACCAAATCGGAATCCGTATCGGACCAGTCGGTGTATCTGATTCTTCGGGATGAGTTGAAGTGGCGGAACGTCTTTCGCCTCGCTCCCGGCCAGGTCACCACTATTGGTCGGGCGCCCACAAATCGTGTCGTGGTTCCAGATGATATCTGCAGCCGACATCATTGTGAGATCTACCAGACTGACAGCGAATGGATGCTGCGGGACCTGGGAAGCCGCAACGGCACGCTGGTCGAAGGATGCCGGGTCACCGACGATTGGCCACTGAGCGACGGCGATCAGATTCAGATCGGCGAATGCAGCCTCGTGTTTACGCTGGACATCTCACGACCGCCGGGTAATGACGTTTCACTGGAGAGCGGCACGGAAACCTGCGACGGCCTTCCGGCGGTCCCGCACGGAGCACCTGAGCCGGAAATTGTCTTTCGGAGACACAAGACAAGATACCACTCGGGCGGCGGCGCGGATGCCATCGGTCGAGATCGTGCGAGCCAGGAACTGGCGAGAATGTATCGTCTGGCACTCGAAATGGGGTCCACACGGGACATCAAGGAACTCTCAGAGATTGTGCTCGAAGGGCTGATCTCTGACGGGAACGTGAGCATCGGAGCTGTTCTGTTACTGCCCAAAACGACAGACCGCCTTGAACCTTTCCGCCCCGCACCTTCGCAGCTGCAAATCGCAGCGTACCGAACGACCGGCGATGAGACGTACGAGAAAGTTTCGAACTCGCTGTCCACAATCGTCCTCAACGATTGGGAAGCGGTGCTCGCACGAGACATCAAGGAAGACAGTCGCCTGACTGACAAGGCGAGCCTGCAAAAACTACAGGCCTACAGCGTGATCTGTGCTCCGATCAGAACGAAGGATGCGATTTACGGGCTGATCCACCTTTACACGATTCAAGGCGGCAGCCACCTCGAACTGGATGACCTTGATTACACGCTGGCTGTCGCCGACCAGTTTGCAGTTGCTCTTGAACACCTGCAGGAGAAACAGCATCTGCAGGATGGACTCGCGAAAGCGACGGATGAAGCAAAAACTCTTCGCCATCAGTTGGCCATTGAAAGTGATCTCGTTGGCGACAGTCCAGCGATGCAATCCCTGAAAGACACGATCGCACGGGTTGCTCCTACTGACGCGACAGCGCTGATTCGCGGTGAAAGTGGCGTCGGCAAGGAACTTGTCGCTCGGGCAATTCACTTCAGCAGTGACAGACGCAGCGGCCCCTTTGTCTGTATGAACTGTGCTGCCCTGTCGGAGACGCTCCTCGAAAGTGAGCTTTTCGGGCACGAAAAGGGTTCATTCACCGGGGCAACCGGTCGAAAGACCGGTAAGTTCGAGCAGGCCGATCGCGGCACTCTTTTCCTGGACGAAGTTGGTGAGATGAGTTTGTCTGTTCAGGCAAAGTTTCTCCGAGTTCTGGAAGGGCATCCTTTTGAACGCGTCGGCGGCGGAAGTCCGATCACGGTGGACGTGCGAGTTGTCGCGGCAACGAATCGCGATCTTGAGCAGGCCATCGAGGAAAAGACGTTTCGGCAGGATCTCTTCTTTCGCTTGTTTGTGATGGAAATTGCAGTACCGGCACTGCGAGATCACGCGTCAGACATTCCAGTCCTGGCCCACTACTTTCTGCAGAAATTCACAGCAAAGGCCAGTAACCGCGTTCAGGATTTCTCTGACGCAGCCATTCAACACCTGATGGAATATCACTGGCCTGGCAACATTCGTGAACTACAGAATACAGTCGAACGAGCGGTGATTCTGGCCCGCAACTCGACCATTGAATTGTCAGATATTCAGCTCTCAACACGAACGTCTTCGCGGCGTGGCACGACGATTGGCGAGCCGGTCAAACAGGAAAACAGAGACATCTCGCTGGATCGACTGGAGCGGGAACACATTCTTGGCACGCTTGAGAGGACCAGTTGGAATAAGTCATTGGCTGCTCAAATCCTTGGAATTGAACGATCAACTCTCGACCGAAAACTGAAACGATACAAGGTCTCGCGTCCGTCCAGGTCAGGACGGGAGTCGGGCTGACACGGAACAGGTAAACACATCAAAAATAAGACCATTGGCGGGGAAGGTGATGCCGCTCATCAATTGGTCATTTTGTCCGATAGAAAGCAGAAATTTTTGTTGACTTCAGAAACAATTAAGCTGAGAATTCCGACCATTGCCCACCTGATTCGTCCCCCTTTTCACACTCACTGGCTTCCTTAGCAGTTTCCGAGTCTTCGCTATAACAGACGGCTGCAAGCGTTGAGTTTTGTGTAGTTGAATCCTGTAGTTCCCGCCTTTTTCTGTATGGGTACGTTCGGTATCTGTGCGGAATTCTCTTTTTGCTCCTGGATCTGCTGTTTCTGTGAGGTCCTTGTGCGCTGCCATGGCGATCTTTGGTCAAGTGAGTTTTGACGCGTAAGTTTTTAGTTATTTCCGACCTGGAACGTGGTCGTTCCTTGTTTTACCAACTGAGCACCCGCTTTGGTTCCCTCTCTAGAGCAGGAGTAAAATCCGATGCCGTTAGCTGATCTGGATGTCGCAATGGAAGATTTTGACTTGGATGATGATGGTTACAGCATGCTGGAAGAGTATCCCGAGATCGATCTTGAAGGACGGAACATTGATCCACAGGCAGCGACCGTCGCTAAGCCGGGTTCAGAGGAAAAAGTCTGCATGCTTGCTGCTCGCTATGCTGCTGGCCTCCCCCTTTGGCACAACGAAGACTGCGTTGATCACGGACCGGATGGTGAGGCAGAAGAAGATTAGGCACGCGGAGCGGCGGCTGGTCTCCTGACAGCTGACGCCTGCTCAGAAGCCCTCCGGTGGATTCACCAGAGGGCTTTTCTATTTGCCAGACACGATATCGATGGGTTCATTCACGTCGTTCTCGATCGTCTAAAGAACGTTACGACCCTGGGCAACGGTTGCGAGCGTTGCCTCGTGGCGATAGATTTGCCCGTTGCCCGCTTTTCAATCACAATCACTGTTAATCGAAGACATCAGCTGCTGAATTGCTGACACAGGTGAATCATGGTTCAACGACCTCGTACAAAACTTCATAAAGCACGCTCGACTGCCCGTTGCCCGAAATGTGGGAAAGTCGTTCGTCGACGTGTTCGCTGCAAAACCTGTCACAAGAAGTTGACTTAAGAAGGCACGCTCACGCATTAAAGAATGATGCGACAATCAGATAGACCGACACAGGTCAGGAAGCGATGCTTCCTGGCCTGTTTCGCTTTGTCACCTCTTCGCTTTGTCACATCGCAAACGCAATCCCAACGACGGGATTGGATCAGCGGCAATGGGACTTACCGGATCAATTTGCGAAACTCGTTGATATTTCGAGTGTTGGCGACATCGTCAGTCGTCAGCCCCGCTCGGCGAGCCTGATTGATTCCGTTCTGCAGTTCGACGAATCCGTTAACGCTGTGAGCATCGGTACTGATGACAATGGGAATGCCGAAATCTTTCGCGGCGGCAGCGTGGACATCATCAAGGTCCAGGCGACTGCGGTGGGCGTTAATTTCCATCATGCAGCCGTGATCAGCTGCTGCCTGAAAGACCTCTGAGAAGCTGATCTCAGCTCCCGGACGTTTGCCGATGACCCTGCCGCTCGGATGGCCGATCACCGAAACGTGCGGATTTCTGATGGCGTTAAGCAACCGCTTGTTGATCTGATCGCGCGGCTGTTTGAGGCCGTAATGCAGAACGGCGACGACCCAGTCGGCTTCGGCCAGCACGTCGTCCGGGAGGTCCATCGTCGCGTCTTCCAGAATGTCGCATTCGATGCCGCACAGAATCTCGATACCTGAAATCTTTCCTCGCGCTTTGTCGATGTTTTTCCAATGGGCTCTCAGCCGTGCGGAGTCCAGACCGTTAGCCATAGTGACCCGTTTTGAGTGGTCAGTAATCGCGATGTATTTCAAACCGCGAGCCTTTGCCGCTTCGGCCATTTCCAGAATGGATGCCTGACCGTCCGTTGCTGTCGTGTGCATGTGCAGGTCACCCTGGATGTCGTCAACGGTGACTAACTCTGGCAACGCCCCTGCGGCGGCGAGGTCGAATTCCCTGCGATTTTCACGTAACTCCGGAGCGATAAATGGGAGCCCCAATGCCGCGTAGACTTCGGCTTCGGAACCCCCGGCGACATATTCCTCGCCGCGAAAGACTCCGTACTCATTTACCTTCAGCCCCAGCTCCTGGGCACGCTTCCGGATGACGATGTTGTGCTCTTTCGAACCAGTGAAATACTGCATCGCCGCGCCGTAGGATTCGACAGGGACCACTCGTAAATCGAGTTCCAGCTTCTTGACTCCGTCGAACAAGGGACTGAGTCGCACCCGCTGTTTGGTCTCGCCGCGTGCCAGCACTTTTTCGACAAGTGGATGGGCGGCGAGCGCGTCCATCACCTGCGCGGAGTCCGTCGCCGTTGCCAGAACATCAAGGTCGCCGACTGTCTCGCAGCAACGCCGAAAGCTGCCCGCCACACTGACCTGAGTTACCGAGTCCAACGCCGCGAGTGACTCAACAATCTGATTGACGATAGGCCTGGCGTCGGCGTGGTAAACCCGCTGTGCCGATTGCTCAACCTGATCAAGTCCCTCAAGGATCGTGGCTGCTGTTTTGGCTCCGAAACCTTTCAGCCCGGCGATCTGCCCCTGCTCTGCCGCCTCTCGAAGTTGATCGAGTGTTGTCACACCTAGTTCGTTAAAGATCGCCGCGACTTTTTTGGGACCGATTCCTGGAATTCGCAGCATCATTACGACACCGCTCGGGATCTGTTCCCGCAGTTCTTCCAGCTGAGGCAACTCGCCGGTTTCTACAATCGTCACCAGTTTCTCGGACAGGTCTTTGCCAATTCCGTCAATTGTCTGGAGAGCTTTTGCGCCGCCCTGAGCCAACTCAGATAGCGGTTCGGTCAGGCTGCCGAGCGTTCTTGCGGCATTCCGATAGGCACGAAGCCGGAACGCGTTGGCCCCCTGAAGTTCCAGCAGGTCAGCCAGTTCGTCGAAAAGGCTTGCGATTTCGCTGTTGTGCATACGTGGCTCGCTCGGTGTCTCGCCAGGGGCGTTGAGGATTGTTTTTGCGGACGGGGATTATTCAGAGGCTCAGAAGACGAGTCGTGTTCAGCACTACCGTCCAGTTGCACGAAAAGAATCATGAAAACCAGGACGGGCTATTTTCCGACCCAGGTCCTGACGTTTTTTGTACCGGATTCCAGTTCCTGCAAACGTCGTTCGAGATAACGGTGTGAGATCTGCCGGGCTTTTTCCCGGTCGGCCTGATCGTAATCCCAGAAGTCCTGCACGACCGCTTCGCAGTCTGGAAAATGCGACCCATCATCGCCGACTCGTTTGCGCGTGGCTGCCAGTCGAGCCTTAAGAGCGACGACCAGTTCGGCCTGCTCAGGATCGTCGTAGATGTTTCTGGTTTCCTGTGGGTCGTTGATCAGACCGTAAAGTTCCCAGCCTGGTGGGGTCTGGTATCCACCGTCGTAATTGCAACCGTAATAGTAGATCAGCTTGTGAGTCTTCGTTCGAATGCCAAGGTGTCCTGGATTGTCATGATGAGCCATGTGCATCCAGTATCGGTAGTAGGCTTCCTGCTTCCAGTCGCTGGCCTCTTTACCGGACAACAGCAGGGACTTGAACGATCGTCCCTGCACGGAATCAGGGATTGTCGCTCCCGCGAAATCGAGCATCGTCGGCGCGAAGTCGACGTTCTCAACGATCGTGTCAAGACGCTGTCCTGCCGGAACTGTCTTTGGATACCGAACAAGGAACGGCATTCGCTGCGATTCCTCATACATCCAGCGTTTGTCCTGATAGTCGTGCTCGCCCAGCATGAAGCCCTGATCGCCGGTGTAAATGATGACGGTATTGTCTAACTGCCCCACATCTTCGAGATGTTTGAACAGTCGCCCGAGATTGTCATCAATGCCTTTGACGCAACGAAGAAACTTCTTCAGGTAAGCGTTGTAAGCAAGGCGAGTATTTTCTTCATCGCTGAATTTCGACGGATCGAAGTTCTCAGGAAACTCGGCGGGGTACAGTTTCGGCAAGTCGTCAAGGTACGAGCGTCTCGGGTTACGAGAGCCAATCGAAGTGCCAATGTGTGGAATCAGCTCGTCGTTGTCGCCGCGGGTTGCCAGCGAGCCAAACTTTGCATCACGAGTCCAAAGAGTCTCTGGCTCAGGGATATCGACATCGGCGAGGTAGGATTCGTAGCGTTTCGCATTGTCGAAATAGTCATGCGGCGCCTTGTAATGGTGCATCAGAAAAAACGGCTTCTTCTGATCCCAGCCTTCCTGGAGCCATTCGAGTGTCAAATCCGTAATGGCATCCGTTGAGTGTTTGTCATCGAACCTGATCGTGTTTTTGCCCCACGGCTTATCGCCGCGGACATGAAACTCAGGATCGAAGTACGTCCCCTGCCCCGCAAGAACGCAGTAATGATTGAAGTCGGCGGGCTCGACCTTGAGGTGCCACTTTCCAATCATTGCGGTGTGATAGCCGGCCTTACCCATCTCAATGGCCAGCATCTGCTTACCGGGCATGACCATTCCACCGAGATCAAACGCACCGTTAATATGGTTGTACTGGCCGGTGAGCACGCACGCTCTCGATGGCGAGCAAATGGAATTCGTGCAGAACGCGTTCGTAAACAACGCTCCTTCCCTGGCGAGGCGATCAATATTCGGAGTAGGAGCGACCTCGGCCAGTCGACTGCGGTAAGCTGAGATGGCATGCGCCGCATGGTCATCCGACATGATGTAGAGAATGTTGGGCCGCTTCGCCGCTGAGACGTTCGTGACGACCAGCAGCATGGCCATCAGAAAAGCAATCGAAACACGCACCACCGAATCTCCCGTGATCATTACTTACCGGAATGCGTCAAAGTCTCGCAACTTGCCGAGTTATGACTCATCGACCTACTTGAATGCCAGCTCATCGGCTTGCGGCAGGTCGTGGATACTGCCCAGCCCGAAGAGCGAGAGAAACCTTTTTGTTGTTGAGTAGGTGACTCTCTTTCGGTCTTCGGAGTCGCGTTCCAGCGAGATCAGCTCGCGCCGTAGCAATTGCCGCAGCAGCGGGCCTGGGTTTTCTTTACCCAGCTCTTCGATTTCTTCCGGCGTGATCGGTTGCCGATACGCGACCAGAGCCAGCACTTCCAGAACGTCCTGAGAAAGCCTGACTTCTCGCGGACCGATACCGAAGACACGATTACGGATTCGCTCAAACTCTTCGCGCAGGACCAATCGGTAGCCGCCTTCGCCGAGACGAATTTCACAGGGTCGCGCTTCGTCGACATACTGGAGATTCAATTCTTCGATCGAACGCTCGACAGCATCGAGGTCATAATCGCCTTTCAACATATAGCAAAGTTTCTTGGCCGTCAGAGGCTCACCACCAACAAAGATCGCCGCTTCGATCACTTGCCGAGCCGTGACTCGTTGCGGGAGCGGTTCGACGCGACCTTCGGATTGGGTGGTTGCCCCAGAGTCTGCATCGCCTGTAACAGCGGCAGCAGGCTGGTCCGAGGCGATGGCAACTTCTTCCGAGTCCGAGTCCGTATCAGTTGCTGTGTTGTCCACATTGGCCACAGGAGCAAGGTGGTCGAACTCCCATTCGACGGCGTCGTTGGCTTCGAGCGCCTTTCGGTACGCGGCTTCGAGATCGTTGCTGCCCCAGTCGTCGGTTTCGCCGTACGCAACGGTTTCGTTTTCGGGCTCGGCTGAATTCAAGCCTTCGTCAGCGCCGGGATGGAGTTCGGAATCTTCGAGCGACATCGATCACTTCGGTTCCTGAAAGCCGGCCTGTCGAATCTCTTCGTCCTTCAAGCCGGAGCTGGGGCGAAGCGCACCGCCGACTCCCAGAACTTCCGGTCGACGCGCGATCTTATCAGTGAAGACTCGCATGTCCTGAACGATGGGTTCGAGGTTTCTGAGCAGAATCGCCAGAGATGATGCCGATTGTTCGAGATCATCGTAAAGGTCCGGATCGGAGAGAAACCGTTTCAGGGAACCATCTGACTTCGAAGCAATTTCTGCGACGTCCCGAAGTTCCCCGGTCATGGCTTCGAGATTCGAAAGACTGTTGTCGAGTCTCACCACAATTGAAGTCGTGTGTTTCGCCAGCGGCTCGGTGACATTTTCGATGTTGCGGAGATTGCCGTTGATTGTCCCGATGGTCTGACGCATGGCCGTAATTGTCTGCCGGGTTTCCGAAACGATCTGTGGGAGTCCGGCAAGCGCCTTCTGCAGATTAGCGACCGTTTGTGGATCACCGATGACTCGGTTGGTGTTTTCGAAGGCGGCACCGGCTCGCTGCATGGTTTTCGTGAATTCGTCGAGAGACGTCGCCGTGCGCTCGACAACGGAGTGCAGACTGCCTTGGTTTGTTTCGACCAGCGAATTCATATTGCGGGCGAGCAGCTGCCATTCGCGACTGGTTTCTTCGAAGGAAGACATCGTCAGTGCCAGCTGTTTCTCCATGCTCAAGACAATTTCCATCACGTCGGGTGGAGATTCACCTTCCAGAATGGTCTGCCGGTCGAAGTCGGCCGGACTCACTCCGGGCGTAAACTCGATCGCGGCGTCACCGAGCAGTGACTGCTGAAGCCGGGGGATCGAGTCGCTGCGTAACGAATATTTTTCGTCAATCGACAACGTCAGCAGAACGCCGCCGTGCTGTCGATCAAGGGTGATCTTGTCGACGTCGCCAATGGGAATTCCATTAAGCCTGACCGGCGATCCTTCAAGTACTCCTGGAGCGGAGTCAAAGTGGATGAGTACCTGATACTGTTTTTCAAGCAACGTGCGCACTTCGCCGAACTGGAAGACCAGTGTCGCCATGACGCCCATTGCGCAGATGGCAAACAGGCCGACTCGGAATTGAAGTTGTCGTTCAGTCATGAGTTTTTACGTTTTGAATAAATGGTTGTCATTTTCAGGATGCGTTCGTTGATCAGCAGTTACAGCAACGCGAGTTCCTGCATCCGCTCGCCCGCTTCGCCGTAGACGAACTGGGAAACTCGTGGATCGTCGGAAGAAAACGCTTCTTCAGGCGTGCCTTCAAAGACAATCTGAGACTCTCCGGGTTCCAGCCGACTTAACGGATAAAACATGATGACCCGGTCCGCGACTTTTCGGACAGTCGACATTTCGTGTGTGACAATGACGCTGGTGACAGGGCGCCGTTTTTTGGTTTTCAGGATCAGCGTGTTGATCACATCGATCATGATCGGGTCGAGGCCGGTTGTTGGTTCGTCGTAAAGAATGATGTCCGGCATGAGCGCCAGGGTTCTTGCCAGGCCAACGCGTTTTCGCATTCCGCCGGAAAGTTGCGACGGCATTTTTCGGGCGCTGGCTGGGGACATGCCGACGTCTTTAAGGCGTTCGGCAACGATTTCTTCGAGAAAGGCGTCAGACATCTTTGTGTTCTGACGCAGTCCAAACGCGATATTTTCGAAGACGCTCAGACTGTCGAACAACGCCGCTCCCTGAAACAGATACCCGAACCGCAGTCGATCACGCACGAGATCTTCATCGGAGCGATCTTTGATTGGGACGTTGTTCCACAGAACGTCGCCAGCTGTCGGGTGCATCAGACTTGCCATGATTTTCATCGTGACGCTTTTGCCGCAGCCACTTTCTCCTATCAGGCAAACGGTTTCGCCGGCTCTGACGTCCAGCGAAACATCGCGCAGGACTTCCTGTGCGCCGAAGTTTCGTGAAATCCCGCGCAGCTCGATGATCGACCGACCGGATTCTTCTCCGGTGAATGGATCGTTGAACGGATCACGGGTCGGCATGTTAGAAGCTCGATGGAGGTGGAGATGCGAAAACAGAACCGCTGTCTGACAACCTGACCAACGTGGCTGGTTTGCCACAACCGATGAGAACGGGCAGACCACAACGAATGATGCGCGCACGGCGCGCGTAACTTTCTCTGTAAGGCTCTAAACGAACGACGAAGGACCTGGCCAAAGAGTCCAGTAAATCTCGTTCAGAAACATTCCCAGAAAGAAGTCCAGAATCAAAATCACGACAAAAGACATGACGAAGGAGCTGGTTGCGGCTTGCCCGACGCCTTCGGCTCCAGAGCCGCAGTTGAATCCGCGATGACAGGCGATTAATGCGATTGCCGCGCCGAAGAACATGCTTTTGAAGATGCCAGCAAACACGTCCCAGGCGGCGACATATTCGGTCGAGTAGTGCCAGTAGTAAGTCGTGTCGACACCGAGTACCTGCGTGCTGAACATCCAGCCGCCGGCCACCCCGATGGCGTCGGCCATCACAGTCAACAACGGAATCAGAAGGAAGCACGACAGGAATCGAGGGACGACGAGGTACTGGATCGGGTTGGCGCCGAGCGCCCGCAGCGCATCGATCTGTTCCGTCACACGCATGGTTCCGAGTTCAGCGGCCATCGCGCATCCGACGCGGCCGGCGAGCATGGTTGCCGCCAGAACCGGTCCCAGTTCGGCGACCAGCGCCATATTGATGACCGCTCCCATGCGAGTTTCCATCCGCATCAGATGAAACTGCTGGTAACCCTGCACCGCGAGGACCATGCCGATAAACATGCCCGTAACCAGCACAACGGGAATGCTGCGGACACCGACTTCGTACATTGACTCGACAACCACGATGCGGCGAGGAAGGCCTCGAAAGAGCCAGCGGAGCATTGATGTGGCGAACAGCGCAAGATCACCAACCGCCTGGATGAACTCGATGATGAGCTGTCCAAACGTGTGAATGATGGTCGATTTGCGGGGCGCTGGTACCGACGACATGACGTCCGTGTCAGATTTCTGAAGGGCCGTGTTTCCGAAGAAGTCCCGGAATTTCCTGCGGCGAAATGGTTCAAAGGGGACTGCCGGCGCGCATCCCATGCGAGACGACAGGGCGGAAGACTAGCCAATTTCCGCAAATCGAGGGGAGACCAGATTCATGGCTGGAGGAGTCTGACCACCAGAATTCCGGCATTCGCCTGCTGAGTGAAGAATCGACGACTGAATCCACGGAAAATCGCGGCCAGCGTCGGGCTGATCAGGAGCCGCTGCGAACCCAGTGCGACTGCATGTTAAGTCATGTTCTGATCAGAACTTTGAGCCGGTAGTCTGAGGTGTGCCAGTTTCTGGATGCGCTGACCAGTCCGAACCAGCAGGTGAACTGATTCGCTGAATGAAGGTCATCGTTATTGTAAAAATACAGAATCGGGCAATCCTCATGACGACCGGCTGGCATTGATGACTGCGACAGGCATGGTCCAGATCTCAAGCCGTGTTTCATTCACATCGACGAAGCCGGAGTTCCGGACAAAGCCGGCAGCGTCAATCGGCTGGCAATCCACGAAGTGTGGAAAGTGCTGGTGCATCCACTTGTAGGTGCGCTCGAGAACGGAGTCGTGTTCGCCTTCGCGCGTCGTGGCCATCGAAACAATCGAAAGCCGGCCACCGGGACGAAGCACCCGACGCACTTCGGCCAGCACGGCAGGGATTTCGTCGAGTGGGAAGAGTTCGAGTGTGAAGCTCATCGAGACTGCGTCGAATAATCTGTCGTCAAACGGCAGTGGGGGGACGGCAGTCACGATCAGCTCGACCTGTTGGTTGACGTTTTCCGCGTTGACTCGACGTTCCGCGACGTCGCACATCCCCTGTGAGATATCAACGCCGGTGACATGTCCGGTCGAACCGACCGCTTTCGCCAGAGCGACCAGGGAGTGTCCAGTGCCGAACCCGACTTCCAGCACTTGCTCACCAGGATGAACGTTTAACTTCGCCAGTCCCGCTTCCCTCGCCGCGTGCTCGCCCGATTCGGCGATGAGGTCATAGGCGTCGCTGATACGATCATAGAAAGCGCGTGTCGTGGAACGATCGTCAGTTGCCATAGAACACTTTCAGGAGCAACAAGAACAGGGAATGAATTTTACAAAGCCGGGGAGTTATGCCAGCAGGACGGGGACGATCCCGGTGAGGAACCTACGGTCGCTGGTACCAGCTCATCCGAGCGAAGCAATCGGCGCGCCAGGTTTTCGAATTCTTCCAGGGTTTCACACATCAACGCCGATCAGTGGGCCAGCCACGTAAATCTCGGCTGGAGTGGGCGTTGGATCAAGAATCAGCAAGACGGCAGCGGCAGGGATTTGCTGCAGACAGTTGCAGACAATGGGGCAATGCGATCCCCTGCCCGGAGACAGGACGTGCAGCACTCGACGAACAGTGAATGCAACAAGGATCATTGCCAACGACCTGAACGAAACTGATTAGGAAATCGGCTGCAAAGTGAGGTGTCACTATGAACAAAAGATTTCTCAGGCCAGATCTCCAATGATCGACTTACGGGAACCAGCGGGGCTCCTGTTGTTCGCGAGGTGGTTGATGCACTCGCAGGGACGTCAATGTGCTGGCATTCCTGCGTTTGCCGACATCAGGAACGGCGTGCTGAACGCTTTTTTCGCGAGAGGATTCCGAAAGCTGTCTGTGTTGTACCGGTTGCAAAAACTGACACCGATCCTGATCGCGGGCGTCTTCGGTCTGGCGTTGTGGCTGTTGTGGCACGAACTGCGGCAGTTTCGACTGAGACGTCCGACCACAGTTGCTTAAATTGCCGAGTGATCAAACTCGAACAAAAAATGACATGATAGTGCGTATTAATGTCGCCGAATCCCAGAAACTGAAGCATTCGATTTGCAAATCGATGCAAATTCCATCGCAGCAATTGAACTACGCCTGAGCTTCGGTGGAACTTGTGTTTAATGTCTGCCTTTATCAAAAGGCAACGAAATGTCGATCAGTTATACTCTCGAACGTACATCGACCCTCCTCAGGGCAGAGACAGTCCGACGGCAGCGCAGGTTTGTCGACAGGCAGAAACGGTTCCGGGGGAGGGTCGATTGTTTCGCTCAGGTCGCAGGTTTCCCGAAGGAACGTGTCCGAATTAACTTCCCGATTTCCAATCATGTCATTCCCGCTCTCACCATATTCGGGAAGTAATTTCAGGCCGACTGCATCGCAAAGACCGTCTGAATTGATCGAGTTGTCGGGAAGTAATTTCGAATTAAGCCAGCACTTCTTCGACGACGCGGGACGGTTCCACTCCGGTGAGTCGCTGATCCAGGCCCTGGTACTTGAAGGTCAATCGGTTGTGGTCGACGCCGAGCTGATTCAGGATGGTCGCGTTCATGTCTCGAATGTGGACGGGGTTCTCCAGAATGTTGTAGGACCAGTTGTCAGTCTTACCGTATTCGAAGCCGCGTTTGATTCCGGCTCCGGCCATCCACATAGTGAAGGCTCGACCGTGATGATCGCGACCGTGGTTGTCGGCGGTCAGCGCGCCCTGCGAGTAAATCGTGCGACCGAACTCGCCACCCCACACGACCAGCGTGTCGTCGAACATGCCTCGCAGTTTCAGATCCCGAATCAAACCGGCGATCGGATGGTCGATCGTGTCGCACTGCCCGCGGATGAGTTTCGGCAGACTGCCATGCTGATCCCAGCCGCGATGGAAGAGCTGAATAAACGGAACGCCCTGCTCTGCCAGCTTTCTCGCGACGATACAATTGCGAGCGAATGTTCCGGGTTTTTCGGCATCGGGACCGTACAGCTCCAGCGTCTCTTTGGTCTCGGTCGCGACGTCCATGATCTGCGGGACGGACATCTGCATTCGGAACGCCATTTCGTACTGAGCGATGCGCGTTTGCGTTTCCGGATCGCCGAACTCGTCGTAATGCTCCCCGTTGATCTTTGCGATGCGGTCGAGCATTCGCCGCCGCATGTCTCGATCGATGCCTGCAGGATTTTCGAGATAAAGCACGGGATCGTTGCCGGATCGTAGTTTGACTCCTTGATGACGGGACGGCAGAAATCCACTGCCCCACAAACGCGAATACAACGCCTGCTTCTGACCTGGACCGCGGGAAATCATCACGATGTAAGCCGGCAGATTTTTATTAAAACTGCCCAGACCATAACTCACCCACGCACCCATGCTGGCCTTGCCCGGCTGCTGGACTCCGGTATTGATAAACGTGATCGCCGGGTCGTGGTTGATCGCTTCGGTATGAATGGACTTGATGATCGAAATGTCATCCACGATGCCCGCCGTCTTCGGCAGGATTTCGCTGACCCACGTTCCGTTCTGTCCGTGCTGGCTGAACTTGAACATTGGAGCCACCACCGGAAACGACTTCTGTCCGGACGTCATCCCGGTTAACCGCTGTCCCTGCCGCACCGATTCCGGAAGTTCCTGACCATGCAGTTCGCGAACTTCCGGGTGGTAATCGAACGTGTCGATGTGCGATGGACCTCCAGACATGAACAGGTAGATAACGCGTTTGGCTTTGGGAGCAAAGTGCGGCAGTCCCGGCAGTCCGCCGCGCCCGTTGTCCGTGGCGGCGACGGCGGATGTTGCCGACTCGTTGACCAGAGACGCCAGCGCCGCCGCACCGACCGCTCGCGACGAGTTGTTCAGCAGGTCGCGGCGAGTCGTCCGAAGTTGAAAATCAGCGAATGGATTCATGGCTCGTTCCTGCTGGCCGGTGGGAACCGGACCTACAAATTACAGTGCCTGTACTCTGACGCTAGACGTCAGCCGCGGGTCAGAACTTCGTCCAGGTTCAGAATCATGTTGGTGACAATTGACATCGCCGCGTGGATGGCCGGGTCGAGTGTTTCATCGCGTGGCGATTCACCGGCTGATATCAGTTGCTTCGCTCGTTCCTGATCGGCTTGAAAGAGTTTCAGTTCGTCGTGGTAAGTTTGTTTGAGGATTTCGCGAACGAACGATTTCGGTCGCACGCCAGCAGCGAGTCGGTACGCGTAATCAATCTGCTCGTCGAGCGTGTTGCCACCCTGGTTGAGAGCCCGTTCGGCAAGAGATCGCGAAGCTTCCACAAACTGCACGTCGTTCAGCGTAACCAGAGCCTGCAGCGGCGTATTGGTGCGTGATCGTTGAAGCGAACATTTTTCACGAGACGGCGTGTCGAAGATCGTTAGTGACGGCGCGGGCGAAGATCGTTTCCAGTAGGTATACATGCTGCGGCGGAAGAGCTTCTCGCCGCTGTCGCGTTTGAAAGTTGCTCCACTGAGACTGACTTCGTTCCACAGTCCATCCGGCTGGTACGGCTTCACGCTGGGGCCGCCAATTGTTGTGACCAGCAGGCCGGAAGCGGCCAGTGCGTTGTCGCGAACGAATTCCCCCTGCAATCGGAAGCGCGGTCCGCGAGCCAGTAACCGGTTTTCCGGATCCGCTTCGAGCAGTGCCGGAGTGATTCGCGAAGACTGCCGATACGTGGCCGACATTACCATCTGCTTGAGCATTCGTTTGATGTCCCACCCACTTTCCACGAAATCGACGGCCAGCCAGTCGAGCAGCGCGGGATGACTGGGCCATTCGCCTTGCGAGCCGAAATCCTCCAGCGTCTTGACCAGGCCGGTCCCGAACAGCATGTACCAGTACCGGTTGACGGTGACACGTGCCGTCAGCGGGTGGTCTTTCTGAACGAGCCACTGAGCGAGTCCGAGTCGATTCGTCGGAGCCTCAGCCGGCAACGGCGGCAGCGCTGACAGCACGCCGGGATTTACCGGACTGTCATGCTTTGGCGAAGAATACTGACCTCGGTCGAGAATAAACGTCTGTCGCATCTGAGGCACATCCTGCATCACCATGACCGTGCTGATCGGCTTTTCGGATTCAGCGATCTTCGCTTTTAGCTCCCGCAGTTCTTTGGATGCATCCTGCCAGGGTTTGTCCTGGTTGGTCAGGTAGAAGTTCCTTAGTACCGCGACCTGTTCGGGTGATCGTTCTTCGGCTTTCATCGCGAGTAACGGACCGATCGGATCTGCTCCAGCCAGGGCCTGCACTTCACTTTCGGACAACGCCCGGTCGAAGAGGCGGACTTCGTCGATCAACCCGTTAAAACCGCCACCTGGATTGCGGCGGCCCAGATGCAGCGGCGATTTCGTTCGAATCGTCTCACTGAGTCGATCCTGCTCGATCGTCCATTCCTGCGGCTTGCCATCGAAGTAGATTTTGACTCCGGATGCTTTGCTGGAGCCGTCATAGGTCACAAAGACGAACTGCCACTCGTCCTTCTTCAGCTTGTTCTTCGTGTTAACTTTGATGGCATTGGTGGGCCAGGTGTTGATGATATGCACGGACAGCATTCCATTACTGAAAAGCATGTCGTATCCCCGGTAGGCATTTCCGTCATTCATCTTTGTGATGGGGGCGCCGTTGGGGTTGCCTTTCGGCTTGATCCAGCAGCCGTAGGAAAATGCGTCTTTGGTATCGAAGTCGCCGAGCTGTCCGGCGTCGACCCAGTTGCTGGCGTCGCAATCAAACGCTTTGCCAAATTTCCCGTCCGACCATTTCGTCTTCCCTTTGATGACAACCTTGCGTTTCGAATCAGCCAGGTCATCGAGCGTTTCGTCGAGCGGTAAATGAGCCACCGCTCCAGTGGGCAGAAACGATTTTCCGTCCGCTGCCGACGACTCTTTTTCCAGCCAAGCGAGGAAATCCGGTTCAACTTCTTTGCCGCGAGCGTTGAGCTTTGCTTCGAGCGTCGGCAGCTTCTGTTTCAGGATGGCTGCCTGCGCCAATCGGTCCGGATCGAAGACGTCAACAATGGGCGTCTGGTTGCCACTGCGAGTCTGCATGCCCGGATCGGATGCCTGATTGAAGTACGCGAAGAAGCGATAATAGTCTTCCATCGTGATCGGGTCGTACTTGTGGTTGTGACACTGAGCGCATTCCAGGCTCAATCCCATCCAGACCATGCTGGTCGTTTTGACACGGTCGACGGCGTACTCCACGCGGAATTCTTCGGCGATTGCGCCGCCTTCGTCCGTCGTTGCGTTATTCCGGTTGAACCCGGTGGCGATTTTCTGTGCGACGGTCGAATCAGGAATCAGGTCGCCAGCAATCTGCTCGACCGTGAACTCGTTAAAGGGCTTGTTGGCGTTGTACGCGTTGATCGTCCAGTCCCGCCACGGCCACATGTCTCTCGGGCCGTCGGCGTGAAAGACGCTGGAGTCGCCATACCGAGCCGCGTCCATCCACATCAAAGTCATCCGCTCGCCAAAGTGTTTCGAACCGAGCAACCTGTCGACGGCCTTTTCGTAGGCGACGTTTGGATCTGCTTTGGTATCGGCGAGGAACTTGTCGATCTCGGCGATCGTCGGCGGAAGGCCCGTCAGGTCGAAAGTCACTCGACGCAGAACTCGTTCGAGCTGAGCGGGATCACTCGGCGAGAGGCCACCTTCTTCGAGACGTTTCAGAATAAAGGCGTCGATCGGGTTCCTCACCCAGTCTGGTTTGTCTGTCTTCGGAATCGGCGGTTTCTGCGGAGTGATGAATGACCAGTGACCTTCCCACCTTGAACCGGACTCAATCCATGCTTTCAGCAGAGCGATCTGCTCCGGCTTTAGTTCCAAATGCGAGTCGACTGGCGGCATCCGCTCGTCGGGATCTCTCGACGTGATCCGCTGCCATGCTTCGCTCTTCGCAAGGTTGCCACTGAAGGCGGTAACGATTCCTGCTTCATCGTCGAGACGCAGTTCGGCTTCGCGATGTTTGTCGTCCGGACCGTGACACGGAAAACAGTTGGCCGAAAGGATCGGGCGGATGTCGCGGTTGAACAACGGTGCGTCGGCAGCCATCAGAAATCGTGACGGCAACAACACAGCGACAAGAAACGCGACGCGACAGAACGAGCGATACAGAGCAGGCATGGCGATACCGGATCAACGTTGAGGGAACAGACGTTGGCAGGAAACGCGAACTCAGTAATTCGCGTCGAAGTGAGGACCCACCAGTCTACGTTGATCCGTGACGAATTTCAGCCTTCATCTGCTTGGAGCCGCTAACCCGCATGTCTCACAGGCTGGTTTGGCAGAGCGTTGTTGCTGGGCAAGTCGGTGGTGAGGCAGCTTACCTGGGCCTGGGAGAGACGATTGGGGCCGGGGCATTGTCTGGCGGCCGGTGGGGTGACTTTTTCCGGGTAATTCGTGGTGACCCACGCGGACGGCGACCCCGGAAGTCTTCTGGCGGCAGCGTTTTCGGATGCGGGTTCTTTAGATTTGCAGCGGCAGCGGGGA
>JABMPE010000531.1 GCA_013203845.1 Rhodopirellula sp.
CCCACGGCGGCGGCGTGCCGGAGGGAGTGGCACGCCGCCTCGTGGAGACAGTGATCTATATTTTAACTACTTCTTCTCAAACTCGGCGTCGATGACGTCGTCTCCGCCGCCACCGGCTGCGGCGCCGGCAGTTTCTGGTTCAGCTCCGCCCTGGGCACCACCCTGTTCGTACAGAGCGGCGAAGGCCTTGGCGGCCTGCTGCAGATCGTCGATGGCCGACTTGATCCTGTCGATGTCGTCGCCCTCGGCCGCTTCTTTGACCTTTTTGATGGACGCTTCGATGGCGGACTTCGACGCGTCATCGAGTTTGTCACCGAATTCGGTGACCGACTTTTCGGTCTGGAAGGCCAGTCCCGACGCCTGATTCTTGACGTCCGCCAGTTCGCGTCGCTTCTTGTCAGTTTCGGCGTTGGCTTCCGCGTCCTTCCTCATGTTGGCGATTTCTTCTTCCGACAGCCCGCTCGACTGCTCGATGCGAACATTCTGTGTCTTCCCGGAAGCCTTGTCCTTCGCGGAAACATTTAGAATGCCGTTGACGTCGATATCGAAGGTGACTTCGATCTGCGGAACACCTCGCGGTGACGGCGGGATGCCGTCCAGGTTGAACTGCCCGAGCTGGCGGTTGTCGCGAGCCATCGGTCGTTCGCCCTGGAATACGGTTACTGTCACAGCTGGCTGGTTGTCAGCAGCGGTCGAGAAGATTTCGCTTTTCGTGGTCGGGATCGTCGTGTTTCGTTCGATCAGAACGGTCAGGACTCCGCCTTCGGTTTCGATACCGAGCGACAGCGGCGTCACGTCCATTAGAACGACGTCGGTGACTTCTCCGGAAATAATCCCGCCCTGAATGGCGGCTCCAACCGCGACGACTTCGTCCGGATTCACACCTTTGTGTGGCTCGCGCCCGAAAAGTTCTTTGACGAAAGCCTGAACCATCGGAATTCGAGTCGAACCACCGACCAGCACTACTTCGTCAACTTCACCTTTGCCGAGCTTCGCATCTTTCAACGCATTGACGACAGGATTGCGACAGCGTTCGACCAGCGGGTCGATCAGGCGTTCGAAGTCGGACCGCGAGATCGACATTTGAAGATGTTTCGCGCCGGAAGCGTCAGCCGTAATGAACGGCAGATTGATGTCTGTGTTCTGCTGGCTCGAAAGTTCCTTCTTGGCTTTTTCCGCCGCTTCACGAAGTCGCTGCAAAGCCATCGCGTCTTTTCGCAAATCGATGCTGTTGTCTTTCTGGAACTGATCGGCGATGTGGTTGATCAGTTTTTCGTCAAAGTCGTCACCACCCAGATGCGTATCGCCGTTGGTGCTGAGCACTTCGACCAGCTCGTCGCTGACTTCCAGAACGGAAACGTCGAACGTACCGCCGCCCAGGTCGAAGACCGCGATCTTCTGATCCTTCTTCTTTTCCAGACCGTAAGCCAAGGCGGCAGCGGTCGGTTCGTTGATGATTCGCGAAACTTCCAGTCCGGCGATCTGACCGGCGTCTTTCGTCGCCTGTCGCTGAGCATCATTGAAGTAAGCAGGAACGGTGATGACTGCCTTGTTCACTTTGTGCCCGAGGTAGCTTTCGGCTGATTCCTTCAGCTTGCGAAGGACGATCGCCGAGATTTCCGGCGGCGTGTACGCCTTACCGTTGACTTCAATTTTGACGTAGTCATCAGCGCCGCCGACGACTTTGTACGGAACGATCTTCTCTTCGGATGCGACTTCATTATGACGTCGCCCCATGAACCGCTTGGCTGAGTAGATCGTGTTGTGCGGATTCGTGACGGCCTGACGCTTAGCTGGCTCACCGACGAGTGTTTCGCCTTTATCTGTGAAGGCGACGACGCTCGGTGTCAGCCGGTTGCCTTCGAGGTTCGCAATGACCTTCGCTTCTTTGCCTTCCATAACGCAAACGACGGAGTTCGTTGTTCCCAGGTCGATGCCGATGACTTTTTCGCCTTCAGCCATGATGTCTCTCCTTTGAATTCTCAGTTTATCTGTGGTGGCTTGTCGTTAGATTGTCATGCCAGCCGATTTTTTGTCGCACCTCAGCAGCGGAATTCCGCCAGCGACCCGATGCCGCGACGCTCGGTGCGACCGAGTTTCGTCAGTTGTCACGGAAGAAAGCAAAGGTCATGCCAATGGTGTGCTGCGGCATGTGCGTCTCTTTATCTGGTTAAATGAAAAGCAGTTACACGAAATTCGCCAACGCTCCTGAGGACGTTCACCTGTGCCATTTTGGCAAGTTTCGAGAAACTCTCGTGCGGTTACGGCGATCGGCCAATTTGGCAGAAGTAGTTCTGTTGTTGAACTGGCTGCTGCTGCAAAGACGCAGCGTCGCAGAGTTCTGCAAGGTTCTGCAGAGTCGTTTCCCGGCGAGCCTTTACGTCTTCGCGACTTTGTGGTCGATTCACTGGTGCCGATTTGCGATTCGATTGAAAAACGTCGCTGATCTGTCGCTGGGAAGAATAGCCACACGAAATAGTTTGAACACGTGACTTCGTTGAATCGAGAACCGCGAAGTCGTACTGTGGGCTTTCGTCACGAACCGACTCTTCCGTCCGCTTCACAGAAGGCTGTCCATGATCCTCACTGGTCACGAGATCAAGCAGCAGCTCAATAAGAATATCGTCATTGAGCCGTTCGACGAGAAGTTGCTCAATCCGAACAGCTACGATCTGCGGCTGCACGACGAGTTGCTGGTTTATGAGGAAATCGTCCTCGATATGCAGCGACCGAATCGGCTGCGACGGTATACGATTCCGCCGGAAGGATTTGTGCTGAATCCGAATCAGCTGTACCTCGGTCGGACTCTCGAGCGGACCGAGACGCACAACCTTGTCCCGATGATCGAAGGTCGCTCGTCAGTCAGCCGTTTGGGGCTCTTCGTGAACTGCACGGCCGGGTTTGGCAACATCGGCTTCAGCGGCTACTGGACGCTGGAAATTTTTGCGGTGCAGCCGGTTCGAATTTACCCCGGCATTCCGATCTGTCAGATGTTTTATCACACGGTCGAAGGCGAAATCACGGAATACGCCAGTCGGAAGTATCAGGACAACGACGATATTCAGCCGAGTCTTCTTTACACGGAGTTCGAAGAAGAAAAGAAGGATCCGCAGTTACGACTTTCGTTTGGCCAGGAATCATCCTGATCACTGCAGCGTTCAGGCGACTGATGCTCCACTGTGGGATTTAACGTCTGTAACGTTTGAAGGCTGAACACGCACGATCCGCGCCGGCAGGAGCACTTTTTGCGGTCGTTTTCACAATGCGGCTGCGACTAATGAGAACACCGTCGGCAGGAGCCACCATGTCTCGAAAACTGATCATCGACGCTGATCCTGGAATCGGCGACGCCTTCGCAATTGCGCTGGCGGCTGTCGATCCCCACTTTGATCTGATCGGAGTCACGGCGGCTTCGGGTTGTGTTTCCGGCATGGTCGCGACTCAGAACATTTTGACTGTGATGGAGTCGGTGGACCCGGACAAGCATCCTCGGTTGGGGGCGTCGACGGCGCCGCGACCGGTCTTCAGTCTCGCGGGAGTCCACCCTCCTGGCTTCCTCGATCCACTTCGCCTTAACGGAAACTACGGTCTGGGAACCGCCGAAATTCCGATGGCGCAGCTTCACAACCAGCGGGAATCCGCGAAGCTGATGATCGACCTGGTGAAAAACAACCCGCACGAGGTCACGCTGCTGACGCTGGGACCACTCAGTAACGTCGCCGTCGCCTGTGAACTGGCTCCGGATTTTCTGGACTCGTTGCAGAGACTCGTTTGCCTGGGCGGTTCGGTCGGAGTCGGTGGCGATGTCACTGCCGCGGCAGAATTCAATATTTTTTCGGACCCGATGTCGGCTGACCTCGTTCTGCAATCGGCAGCGACACGAACACTCGTTCCGCTCGATGTGAGTAACAGAACGGTCCTCACCTTCGATCAGTTTGATCGGCTGAAGCAGGATCGAAAATACGCGCTGCGATGGTTCTTCGACGATCTGATTCCATTCGCGTTGAGAGTCCATCATGAAGAACTCGGCCTTGAGGGATTGCCTCTGCGTGAGGTGACTGCCCTGGCGGCGATCGCCGAACCTCGACACTTCACATCGAAGACGATGTCGCTGGCGATTGAGCTGCAAGGTTCTCTGACTCGCGGCGTCACCGTATTTGACCAGCGAGGCATTGAGCGCTGGCAGAATAACATCGACGTTATCGATTCAGTCGATACTCACGGCGTCCTCGATTACCTTTCACAGGTCGTGCGCAACGCCTGAATCTCAGCGGCGTTTGATGCCAGGGCTGAAGTTCACCGTTCTGCCTTTGACGCGGCCAGACCACCCCGAATGTGAATTCACAACAAAGAAAACGAGCATGCACACCTCATTGACTTGCGCCATGTGCGGAACGGATCACGCTGTTGACCAGTTGCAGAACCTCTGCACCGAATGCCAGAAACCGTTGCTCGCTCACTACGACCTGGATTCGATCAGGTCGACGTTCACGCCGGACGTTGTTCGCAAGCGAACACTGCGTTCCATGTGGCGTTTCTGGGATGTGTTGCCAGTTGACGATCCTTCAGAAGCGGTATCTCTCGGTGAGGGTTTGACGCCGCTACTGACCTGTAACCGGACTGGTCCTTTTGAACCGTTCGACAATTTGTTTATCAAAGACGAATCGTTTAACCCGACCGGCAGTTTTAAGGCTCGCGGGATGTCCGCGGCGGTTACTCGGGCCAGAGCGCTCGGCGTCGAAACGGTCGCGCTGCCTTCCGCAGGCAACGCCGCCGGAGCCGCAACGTACTACTCAGCCCGAGCCAGCATGGGGTGCGCCATTTTCATGCCCGAAGACACGCCGCCGGCCAACATCATCGAGTCCGTCGTCGGCGGCGCGAACGTCAACCTGGTAAACGGTCTGATCAGTGACTGCGGAAAGCTCGTCAAGCAGGGGAAAGACCGGTTCAACTGGTTCGACCTGTCGACACTGAAAGAGCCTTTTCGTATCGAAGGCAAAAAGACGATGGGCTATGAGCTGGCCTTCGACTTTGCCGATCAGGCCGGCACGACACAGCTGCAACTTCCGGACGTCATTCTTTATCCGACAGGCGGCGGTACCGGACTGATTGGAATGTGGAAAGCGTTTGACGAAATGGAAAAGCTCGGCTGGATCGGTTCGGAACGTCCTCGCATGGTCGTCGTCCAGGCCGAAGGCTGCTCGCCGATTGTCAAAGCGTTTGAAGCGGGAGAAGAGCAGGCACCGCTGTTTAAGAACGCTGCCACCTGCGCGGCCGGACTTCGAGTTCCCATTGCTGTCGGTGACTTTCTGATGATTCGAGCATTGCGGGAAAGTGGCGGCACCGCCGTCAGTGTTTCGGACCAGGCGTTGCTGGACGGTGTCCGAGAGCTGTCAGCGTACCAGGGAGTCTATGCCTGCCCGGAGGGCGGAGCCGTTTGGAAAGCCGCTCAGCAGTTACTCGAAAGTGGCTGGATCAAGCCCGAAGAGAAAGTTGTGCTGTTCAACACGGGAACGGGTTTGAAGTACAACCACCTGTTCCCAATCGACGGTCTGCCAGTCATTGATCACAACGATCCGACGTGTCTGGATCGGCTGTCGTAGTTGTCGGTACGGTGGTGAAGGTGTGCCTGCGCTCTACTTTCAACACCCTACGTGCTCCTGTTGTCCACCCTGCGTGCCGTCACGCCAGGCTTGCGCGTCCCGCTGGCAGGATTCGACAGCCGCTCTCACGAAGGCGACCAGTTCTTCTTCCTGGCCTTTTGCACTGAGTCTGGCAACTTCTTCTGCGCACAGGGGCTTGCCGTAAACGACGCGGACTTTCTGAGGCCAGAAGCGGACGCCGCCACGGGGCATGGCTTCGTGGGCTCCGGCGATGCCGACGGGATAGACCGGGACTTTGGCTCGGCGGATCAGCGAGATGAATCCAGGTTTGAACTCACCGACTTTGCCGTCAACGCTCCGCGTTCCTTCGGGAAACAGTCCAACCAGAAAGCCGTCGTTCATTCGCTGCAAGGCCGTTCGGATCGACGCCGTACTGGCAGCGTCGCGGTTAATAGGCATCACATAAGTGTTGCGAAGAACCCAGCCAATGATCGGGACTCGGAACAGCGAGTCTCTGGCGAGGTAGCTGACTGGTCGCTGCAGCGGCAGCCCCACCAGCATCGGGTCGAGAAAACTCTGATGATTGACCAGGACGAGTCCACCGCCGGTCTTCGGGACGTTTTCGAGTCCGCGAGCCTGGTACCGCAGCCAGAACAGGTAGACCAGCCGCATTATTAACTGCAGCGTCAGCCAGATGATGTTTCGCCGTGTTGGATGGGGCGAAGGGGCAGCGGGTGGACTCATGACGGAAAACGCAGAATGAGGCGGCAGGAAAAGGTGCGGATGATCATGGCACCTTATACCTGGTGAACCTTCTTCTCGCGAATGACTTGCGAGTTGCATTCGCTGATCTTGATGCCGAAGGTTTCGCCAATCTTGACCGCTTCGCCACGGCAGTACAGTCGGTTGTTGATGAAGACGTCGAGCAGTGAATCGTACGGTTTGTCGAACATCAGCAACGTGCCGGGGGCGATGCTACGCAACTGCTGCAGGTCCAGTTTTCGCTCGGCAATTCGAACGATCAGATCCACCGGAACTTTGTTGACGCGTTGAATCCGCCTGGCCAGCGCCGAGACCCTCGGATTTTCATCCGAATTCCGTGCGTCAGCATTTGGTAATTCCGGTGAAGCCGCACCAGTCGGGGCACCCGTCGAGTTTTCCGGTCTGGTAACGCCGGCGGAGTCCTCAGCGGGCTGTTCGGTGATCGGATTCACGACGGGCATGACCAGGTGAATTGTCGCGGAAGCCTCGCCGCCGTCAGCAGTGATCACTGACAACTCGAGCATGCGAGCCGTTTCGACGAGCTGGCTGGCTTCCAGGTGAGCCCGCAGATTCTCGCAGGTAACAGTCTTTTCTTCGACCGCTTCCAGTTCCATCGGAACCATTCCAACGGACCATTCCATCGGTAGCGTTTGCAGCTGAGATGCCTGAGAATCGTTCGGGCTGCGATACCAGCCAGGAATCGGCAGGTCTTCCGGGATGAGGCAGAGGATTCCAAAGCCGTCGTACTTCAACGTGACGACGATGCCCGGTTGTTCAGAAACTCGGCCCAGAATGTTGTCAGGGCCGTTGATCTCTTCGCCAGCGGCCAGCTGGAACTCGCCACTCAGGTTCGTACCGAGTGACTGAGTCAGATCGGCGATGTTCGATCGGCAGGCTTCGAAAATCTGGTCAATCAGTTCATTTGTCAGTTCAGCCATTTCCCAGCCCTGTTTGAACCCAGCCCTGTTTGAATCAAACTGTGTTTGAAATCCTGAATATTATGTGCAGGACGAACATGCGGAGAATCCCCGCGTGTGGCGGTGCCGTTTCTGGACTTCTTCGCATCGACCGCTGAGGGGCCAAACGTCGCATCTGTTTCTGAATGAGTCGCACCTCGCATAAGATTCAGGCAGATCCCTCATTGCTGTTTAACTCCTTATCATTGTTTAACACTGCCCCGGAGCCAGACGGATGTCTCGACGCAGCAGTTCTCACTGGATGTTCAACGGAAGAATCGGTCTGGCGATCGCAGCGTGTCTGCTGTCGAGCTGTCAGGTTTGTTTCGGCGCGGATGAGAAGCCAGCCGTTCGACCGGAAACACCAGCGTTCAACGCCGAAGCCGTTGAATTCTTCCAGAAAAAAGTTCAGCCGCTGTTGAAAGCACGCTGCTTCGAATGCCACTCCAAAGACTCCAAACGACTGGAAGGTGGCTTGCGGCTCGACGCTCGACCTCTCGTCCTGAAAGGCGGCGATACCGGTGCGGCGGCGGTGGCTGGTAAACCGGCCGAAAGTCTGCTGATCGAGGCGATCAACTACGAATCTCTGGAAATGCCTCCGAAAGGTAAACTGCCAGCCGGTGAGATCGAAATTTTCAGGAAATGGATTGAGCTGGGGATGCCGTGGTCGGCCGACGGATTGACGAGCGATGTCGTTGAGGAAAAGTTTCCGCTCGACGAACGTCGACAGTCACACTGGGCCTGGCAACCGGTCAGGCCGGTTGCTGTGCCGAAGGTCTCGCAAGCGAACTGGCCGCGTTCTGACGCTGATCATTTCATCATGGCCAAGCTCGACGAGCATGGCCTGGAGCCGGCTTCCGATGCCGATCGAAGAACGCTGATCCGGCGAGCGTATTTCGATGTCATTGGATTGCCGCCAACGCCGGAGGATGTTCAGCAGTTTCTCGAAGATTCCGATCCGACTCCTGTGGCGTTTGAGAAAGTCGTCGACCGGCTGCTCAAGTCGCCACACTTTGGCGAACGGTGGGGACGACACTGGCTCGATCTGGTTCGTTATGCGGAAACGCTTGGGCACGAATTCGACTACAAACTCAAGTACGCTCACCACTATCGCGACTATGTGATTCGGGCATTCAACGACGACGTCCCGTACGACCAGTTTGTCACCGAGCACATCGCTGGCGACCTGCTCACGAACCCGCGTCGCAACCCGGTCGACCAAACCAACGAATCGATTCTCGGCACCGGATTCTGGTGGCTTGGCGAGTTGAAGCACTCGCCCGTCGACGTAAAAGGGGAAGAGGCATCGATCATCGATAATCAGCTCGACGTGTTTTCCAAAACGTTTCTCGGACTGACCGTCGCCTGTGCCCGTTGTCACGATCACAAGTTTGATGCGATCTCAACGGCAGACTATTACGCACTTGCCGGCTTCATGCAGAGTTCGCACCGGCAGCACGCCTATCAGGATCCGCACGGAAAGATCGAAGCCGCCGTCGCACAACTTCGATCGATCCGAAAGCAAGCCGAAAACATCGTTCGAACATCGTTGGCTTCTGAGCGGGACGAGCATGTGAAACGCGTAACAGCGATGCTTCTTGGAGCTGCCGAAGTTCTCTACGGAAAGCCGCAGCCCGGTGACAACGACCGTCGCACGGCTCAGCAACGGCCTGACATCGTCTTCGCTGATTTTGAAGGTGAGAACTTTGGTAACTGGAAACCCGAGGGCGACGCGTTCGCAACAGGACCAGCTGCGGGGACGGCTGCAAACCAGCAACCAGTTTCCGGGTTTGCTGGCGGGAAACTGGTTAACTCGTATGTTGGAACGGACAACGCGACGGGAACGCTGACGTCACCGGAATTCACGATTGACAGAAATGTGGTCCGCTTTCTGATTGGTGGAGGAAACTTCAAAGGTACAACCTGCGTCAATCTGCTCGTCGACAAAAAGGTTGTGCGAACAGCCGTCGGGCAGAACCGGGAACAACTCGATCCGCACGAATGGGACGTTGTCGAGTTAGCTGGTAAGCAGGCGGTCCTGCAGATTGTCGATCACCAAAAGGGAGGATGGGGACACATCAATGTCGATCAGTTCGTCTTTACGGATGCTCAAGCAGTCATGCCAACCAGACGCCCTGTGGCGAAGGTCGCGAAAGAGCAGCATCTGGATGAGTCGCTGTTAAGCCGCTGGGTCGCCGCTTTGTCGGCAGAAGAGGTCGCCGATCCAACACACCCTGCCTGGACCTGGAAGCAACTGGCGGAATCGCAGTCCGGCAGTGCGACTGATTCGAATGTTTCGAAAAGGGCTTTGAGCCGGTCTCGCGAAACTGCTGCCGCGAGAATCAAAGGCGACACCGAGGCGTGGCAGCGTTTCATGGATCAGACAACGTCCGTTGATTCCGTACGAGTTGATGCAGCGACTGGCTTGTCAGGCGGCAGATTACGGGACTGGCAAGCAACCGGCTGGGCATTCGACATGGACAATGGTTCCTCGCTTCCGTCGTTGCTGGCACCGTCAGATTCTCCGGCGGGCATTTACTCAAGTGTCAGACTCGGAAAGCGATTGCGAGGGGTTCTGAGGTCACCCACTTTCACGATCACGAAGCCACAACTGCTGTATCGGATCGCGGGCGAAAACGTCACGGTCCGATTGATCATCGATGGCTATCTGATGGATGAATACAACGCGCTGTTGTTTCGAGGTTGTAAATTTGACGTCAATAATCCTCGTTCGCACTGGGAACGGCAGGGAGGAGATGTTTCGAACTTCGTCGGCCATCGGGCACACCTCGAAATTCACGATGAAGGTGATGGCTGGGTCGTACTGGACGATGTTCGGCTCGCTGATCCAGGCCAGCCGACGGTGGAACCTGTATCGCCAGCCAGTCTTGTGCTGGCCGAATCGAATGCCGCGACCCTTGAAGAAGCCAGCCAGACTTTCGCGAGCCAGCTACTGGTTGGCGAAAGTGTCGATGTGATTGACGGTGCAACTGTCGGAACGATCAAGAAAGCCAGCGACACGTTGACCTGGGCAATTTCACGCAACCTGATTTCATTCGGAGTCGGTGATGCTGCCCTGACGAAATTAAAAGCGGAAGCGGAGTCGGTGGAAGCTGGCCTCCCGGCTCCGCAATACGTTCTCGCGGCAGTGGACGGCTTCAGCGAAGACGAGCACATCTTTATTCGAGGCAGCCATAAGAACCTCGGCGACATCGTACCTCGACAGTTGCTGACTGCGATCTCGGGCGAAAATCAGCAACCATTAACGTCGGGGAGTGGCCGTCTCGAACTGGCAAAGCGATTGCTCGATCCGACGAACCCGTTCCCGGCTCGCGTCATGGCCAACCGGATCTGGCAGCACCTGTTTGGTCGCGGGATCGTCGCGTCGACGGACAATTTCGGAGTTCTCGGGCAACGCCGCACGCATCCGGAACTGCTCGACCACCTGGCCATTCAGTTTGTCGAAGGCGGCTGGTCGATCAAAAAACTGATTCGCTTGTTGATGCTGACTCGGACCTACCAGATGGACAGCCAGGTGAACCTCGCATACGC
>JABMPE010000532.1 GCA_013203845.1 Rhodopirellula sp.
CTTATCGACAGGGGGTAGCCATCAGGAGCATCCCCAGCTGGCTGCCGAAATTCTGTTCGCCGTGTGGCGAACAGTTGTCGGCAGTTGTGGCATCAGGATTTGGCCGTGTCATCCTTTTCGTCGGTCAAAACTGAGCTGATGGAGCTGCGTCGGAATTTAATACGTGTTGTGTCATCGACCTTCAAAGTGACTTCTTTGCCATCGGACGAGACTTGCGCCACCGTTCCGATGATCCCGCCAGCAGTCACTACGCGATCGTTCTTCTTAAGACCGTCCAGAACGCCTTTTCGTTTCCGTTCTTCCGCAGCGCGAGGGCGAAACAACATAAAGTAGTAAAACACCGCGATCATGATCATCGGCGGCAGCAGGCCGCCCCACGGACTCTGTGGGTCCGCTGGTTTTACGGGCTCATCAGCCAGCAATAGAGCTAAGGTCAGCCAGGAATTCATCGACTTCGTTTTCTCAATGGGTCACAGCGAGCGGGCATTTCCGGCAGTTGGCACGGACAATCCGCACAGAATTCCGCTCGCAACTGACAGGGGTGACAGGGCTTCTCGCTGGAAAAAAGTCCGAATCGGCATTCGAACCAGCCCGGAAAAGTGGTCTTCAGAAAGACAAAACCCCTATTCTGAAAACGACTTACCGCCAGACCTGTCGTAAAGAAGGGCGGTATCTTAGGAAGACGCATTCCACCGGGCAAGTTGAACGGTTCGAAACTCAGCACCCCGATCCTCACGAATTGCCCGCCGCATGTCTCGCATTAACTTCTGGTAAAATGCGATGTTATGCCACGAGAGCAGGATTGGTCCCAGCATCTCCTTCACCATGAACAGGTGCCTCAGATACGCTCGCGTGAATTGCTGACAGGTCGGACACTCGCATTCCGGGTCGAGCGGCGTTTCGTCAAGTTTGAACTGCTCGTTGCGGATTCGAATCTTCCCCAGACTTGTAAACGCCAGCGCGTTGCGGCCATTCCGAGTTGGCATCACACAGTCAAACAGGTCGATCCCTCGTGACACACCTTCGATCAGGTCCGTCGGCGTGCCCACGCCCATCAGGTATCGCGGACGGTCTTGCGGCAAAATCGGGACAGTGAAGTCGAGCGTTTCGTACATCTGAGGCGGAGCTTCTCCGACGCTGAGGCCTCCAACCGCGTAACCGGGAAAGTCGATCGGCAGCAGTGCTTCCGCCGAACGTTCGCGCATTTCGCGATCAATGCCGCCCTGCACGATGCCGAACAGCGCCTGATCATCTCGCTGATGAGCATCACGACAACGTCGTGCCCAGCGCGTCGTCAGGTCGACAGCAGCCAGCATCTGCTCGCGCGGAGCGTCCGCAGGAGGGCACTCGTCCAGACACATGATGCAGTCAGCTCCAAGTTGCTCCTGAATTCGCATCGCACTTTCCGGCGTCAGTTCAAGCAGGCTGCCATCCAGGTGAGACCGAAACCTGACGCCGTTTTCGTCAAGCTTTCGCAACTTCGCGAGACTGAAAACCTGGAACCCGCCGCTGTCCGTCAGGATCGGCCCGTCCCAGCTCATGAACTTGTGCAGGCCGCCGAGTTCCGCCACCACTTCCGGGCCAGGCCGCAATGCCAGGTGATAAGTATTGGCCAGAACTTTCTGCACCCCGACCTGCCGCAACTGCTCTGGAGTCAGCCCCTTCACCGAAGCCAGCGTGCCGACTGGCATGAACGCAGGCGTCTCTACCGTACCGTGAGGCGTCTTCCAGATGCCGGACCGCGCCGACGACCCGGCATCAGTGTGTTCAAGTTCAAACTCAAAGTGCGACAAAGTGGCTTTACTCCGTGTGTTATCACCGACAGTTTTGCAATGATGACTGCAGCGACGGAGCATAGCCGCCGGACTTAAGGTCTCATACACACGGCAATTTGCTTGATTCCATTTCTCAAACAACACATGGCTGGATTGTTCTGGTCGCGAATTCCGCGACGGCTTAATCTGTCTGTTTCAAACAATCAAGCGGGCACGCCATGCAGCAATGACGGAGCGAACGATGTCAGACCGTACCGATGGTTATCCGACGATCATTCTTTCGGGCACCGATCCGGATCTGCCGGATTCGTTCTCCAATGATTTTTCAAAGTACACCGACTTTAAGGAACTGGCTCGCGGTGGTAACGCGTTGCTTCGGTCGTGCTGGGACGCGATCATGGGGCGCAAAGTTGCGCTGAAAACGTTGCTTCCCAAAGCGTCGGAGAACCAGCGGGAGCGAAGACGATTTCTCAGAGAAGCGAGAGTGACAGCTCAGCTCGCCCACCCGGCCACTGTCCCGGTTTACGAGATCGGCAAAACGGAGGCTGGCGAGCTTTACTTTACGATGAAGTGCATCGCTGGCGAGAACCTCTTCAAGATTCTGCAACGACTCAGCTGGGGCGATAAAGAGGCTGAAGAGGAGTACCCGCTGCACATCCTCATCGACATGCTGATTCAGGCCAGTCAGGCGCTGGCCTATGCTCATGTCCACGGGGTCATTCATCGCGATGTTAAGCCCGAAAATATATGGATCGGAAAGTTCGGTGAAGTCGTCTTACTGGACTGGGGAGTCGCCAAGGTCTGGGGGCAGTCAGATAAGGATGCCGTCCCGACAGAGGGGCTCGAACACCGACTGGCCACGTCAAAAGACGAGCAACTCCAGACACTGACGCTCGATGGGCAGCGACCCGGCACGCCGCTTTACATGTCGCCCGAGGCCGTTCTCGGCCATCGCAACATCGACGAGCGAACGGATATCTTCAGCTTTGGCGTGCTGATGTACGAGATGCTGACGTTCAGCGAACCGTTTCGTGGTCCCACGATTCGGCACACGTTCGACAACATTATTAATTTCTCGCCTCCACCGCTGCAAACGAAGGCCCCATCCCGGAATATCCCGGAAGCGCTTAACAGAATCGTTCTCAAGGCCATCGAGAAGGAGCCCGACGCACGCTATCAGTCGATGCTCGATATGATCGATGATCTGAGAGCGACCCGTCACGAACTGCTCGCTGCCAATCAGTGAAACCAATCCTAATCAGTGAAACCTCAGAAGGCTCCCGCGGCGATGCGGATTCTTCCAGACTCGTGCGATGAATGCGGCAGCAGCGTTTGCCAGCTTGGAGCCGCAACAAAGATAAAGATTTGGTGTGCAAACGAAGAAACGACCGCTGCAAACGCAACGGTCGTTTCGAATTCTGCAAATCGAAGGCAGCCGAAAGCCGCCCCTCAAAACGCGATTAAAGAACGCTCTTGACCGTCTTGATGATCTGAGCAGCGACCTTGTAGGGGTCTGCGTTTGATGCCGGGCGGCGATCTTCCAGCCAGCCTTTCCAGCCAGCTTCGACCGTCGCAATCGGAATACGAATCGAAGCACCGCGATCCGACACGCCATAGCTGAACTTGTCGATCGACTGTGTTTCGTGCAGACCGGTCAGACGCTGATCGTTATCCGCACCATAAACGTCAATGTGGTGCTTGATCCGCGGTTCGAAGGCCTGACAAATCTTGTCGTAGACGTCTTTGCTGCCTGCAGTTCGCAATGCCGTGTTGGAGAAGTTGGCGTGCATACCCGAGCCGTTCCAGTCGGTCTGCCCCAGAGGTTTCGGATGCCAGTTGATGGCCAGACCATACTTTTCGGCAGTCCGTTCAAGCAGATAGCGACCCAGCCACATCTCATCGCCAGCCAGTGCGGCACCTTTGGCAAACCCCTGGAACTCCCACTGACCGGGAGCCACTTCGCCATTGATACCCTCAAGGTTCAAGCCCGCTTCCAGACAGAGGTCGAGATGTTCTTCAACGATTTCGCGACCATAGGCGTTCTTGGCACCGACCGAGCAATAGTACGGGCCCTGTGGAGGCGGGTAACCACCTGGAGGAAAGCCTGGTGGCAGATTCGTTTCGGGATCCCACAGGAAGTATTCCTGTTCGAAACCGAACCAGAAATCGTTGTCGTCATCATCGATCGTTGCGCGACCGTTGGAAGCATGCGGCTTGCCGTCTGAACTCAGAACTTCGGTCATCACCAGGAACGAGTCCCTGCGGCCTGGATCCGGGAAACAGGCAACCGGCTTCAGTAGACAGTCAGACGCACCACCCGGTGCCTGATTGGTCGAACTTCCGTCGAACGACCACATCGGGCAGTCTTCCACCGTCCCGCCGAAGTCTTTAACGATTTTCGTCTTGCCACGCAGCTTCTGAGTCGGCTTTGTACCGTCCAGCCAGATGTACTCAAGTTTGGTCTTCGTCGCCATTTGCATGCTACTCCTGAATTCAGATCAAAAAACGATTCGTGATTTGCAAAAAAGTCTTTATCGGGATCCGCGTTCCGTAATGGTCAGGTGGCATCCGTACCACTTTCCAACCATCACACAACCGGGCTTGTAGTGGGAGCTCTGGAATACCAGATGGTGAGCGCTCCCTGAACTCGAAAGTCGGTGCTACTCTCGTGCCTGCATAGCATCGAGGCAAAGTTGCCTGTCTAGTGCGCAGGAATTAAAAACAGTAGACCGAATAAAAACGAATTCGAGCGATTGCACAAACGCCGTGTCGGTGTTCGAATTTCGTTAATACTGCAGAAACCAAGTCATTCCGGACATCCAACTGACAGACGCCGTTGGCGAAGTCAACCGCTGGCTCACCAGCAGCTCCGCGACGTCAGTCGTTTTCAACGGAGTAAGCAATGATCGTGCCAGTTCTCAGTTCATCGAGACACGCGGGATCAATCCTGATTGTTTCCCTGAAGCGGCATTCACACAGCCAAACCTACTGAGAACTACTGCCGGAACGACAGCAAACGCGCAGAATAACCGGGCTTAACATCGAATTCCATCGACCGGATCCGAACGTGAAACTCCCTTAACGACTGGCCGAACGACGATGGCAGTCTCATAATTGCGTCTCGTCATACACGATGCACTCTGACATCATTCGAAATGGAAAAGCCTTTCATGTCCGACTCATCCCGAACCCGAGTCCTCTTTCTTTGCACCGGCAACTCCTGCCGCAGCCAGATGGCCGAAGGGCTGCTTCGCGAGTTCGCGGGCGATCGATTTGAAGCCTTATCCGCTGGCTCCAGACCGGCCGGTTATGTTCATGCCGGAGCGGTCCAGGCGATGGCCGAACTCGGTATCGATATTTCGGACCTGCGAAGCAAGTCGATCAACGAATTTCTTCCGCCCGAAGGCTCGCCACCGGACACGATCATCAGTGTCTGCTCAGGAGCAGAGCACGATTGCCCAACCTTCCCCGGAAATGTCGAGCGTCTGCACTGGCCTTTTGATGACCCGGCTCACGCTGAAGGCACCGACGAAGAAAAACTCGCCTGCTTTCGCCGAGTCCGCGACGAGATCCGGGACGCCTTGAGGGAGCGTCTGATTTGATGAGGCCTGGCCGCCCAGTCCAAGGAGTCAGCACGAGAACGTCCTTGCGATGCAGGTTGATGTTGTTGGGATATCGAATTCTCTACGGGAGCGTCGCCGCGTTCGTTCTGGTATCGGGCTCAGGCTGTGGATCATCGCCGACAGAAACTCGCATCCCGGTCGGCAGGCCCTCGCCAGCAGCTCTTCCCTCGCGATTTGTACTGCGCGACGTCACTCAGGAAGCAGGTGTTGACGTGCAGCATTACCTTTCAATCAGCCACGAATACCACATGCCGGACATCGTGGGGTATGGCTGCGCTGCTTTGGATTTTGACCGGGACGGCGATGTCGATCTGCTGTTTGCGTGTTACGAAAAACGAGTCGCAGGCAACGACGACACAGACGTCACGACAGAGACTCCGGATTCGGGCCGCCGTCAGACTTCTGCATCTGAATTGGTCCCGTCCCCGTCCCTGCCTTTGGTCTGGCCAGGAACTTTCTTCCGGCAGGATGAACCGGGACGATTCGTAAAAACATCTCAACCAGTCACACAGCACGGTAACGAGACACCGATGGGGGTCGCCGTTGGAGACGTCAACAACGATGGCTGGCCCGACATCTACATGACCTGCTACGGCCACGATCAGCTGTTTGTGAATCGAGCTGGAAAAGGCTTCGAGAATGTTACGATCAAGGCTGGCATCTCGAATCCGCGCTGGGGGACGTCTGCCTGCTTCTTCGATTACGATCGCGACGGTTGGCTCGACCTCTACGTGACTAACTACGTCGATTACTTCCCTCAGAAATGCGTTCAGCTTTCGGGAGTCAATCCGGACTTCTGCGGTCCGCAACGATTCAAACCAACCCGCGACTGCCTGTTCCGGAACAGGACCGGAGAATCATCCGACGGAGCCATCCGGTTTGCAGACGTCAGCATCGACTCCGGAATCGGTGAGCTGGCTGGAAAAGGTCTGGGCGTCGCCGCCGCCGACTTTACCGGCGACGGCTGGCAGGACATCTACGTCGCCAATGATCAGGAACCCAACTTTCTGTGGGTCAATCAGCATGATGGAAGCTTCAGTGAAGAAGCCGTCCTGCTGGGCTGCGCCACCGACCATCTTGGAAACTCGCAGGCCAGCATGGGAGTCTGCCTTCATGACTTCGACGATAACGGTATCCTTGATATCTTCGTCACACACATCGACGGCGAACGAAACACGCTTTATCTCGGAACGTCTCAGGGGGACTTCCGGGACGCCACACTTGATACACCCGCCTGCCGTCAGTCTCTCGACGAGACCGGGTTCGGAGTTGTCACGACCGATCTCGACGACGACGGTCGCGACGAAGTGATTGTCGCCAACGGACGAGTCCGCCGCCCCGACGACTTCATTGGTGTCCACAACGATTTCTGGGCGCCGTATCAGCAGGCCCTGATAATCCACACTCCCGACGGCGCTTTCCCGATGCAGGATCGACGATCGCTTTTTCGCGGCCTCATCGCCGCCGACCTCGACGGAGATGGCGACCGGGATCTCGTGCTGACCTCCATCGACCACCCTCCAACGGTGTTCAAAACCGAACGCTCAAAAGCCCGCCCAGCAAGCCTGCTGGTCAGAACGATCGCCCCGGGTGAAGGCTCGCGTGACGCTCTGGGAGCTGCCGTTACCGTGAGAACCGACAGACGTCTGACAACTCGATTGATACAGACCTGTGGCAGCTACCTGTCAGCGACAATGCCGATCGCAGAATTCAGCTTGTCGACGGGTGAAACCGTCAAAGAGTGGACCGTCGTGTGGCCTGACGGACAGCGGGAATTGTTTTCCACGCCGATCAACAATCGCAACGTCCAACTGGAACAAGGCCGTGGCGCTCCCATCCAATAGTTCTGACACCCGCCCCATCCGGAATCGACACTGGCTGCTGGTCGTCGCCTGTGTCAGCGCCGCCGTGACGTGCTTCTACTTCTATGAGTTCTCTCTGAGATCCCGCTTGTCGACTCCAACTATCGACCTTTCCGGCGTGCATCCTGACGTGGCGCAAGGCATCCGGAGTGCTGTTCAGGTTATCGACCGCCGTCCCGAATCCGGACTTGCCTGGGGCCATTTCGGTATGACTTTGTGGGCACACGAGTACGTCAAAGAAGCGCTGGTTTGTTTTGCACAAGCCGAACAACTTTCGCCCGACGAAATTCGCTGGCCCTATTTTCAGGGGATCATCCTGTCCAACCGCGATCGGAAGGCTGCCGCAAAAGCATTTTCAACGGCAGCCTCATGCGACCCGAACCAGCCACTTCCACTAATTAAGCTTTGTGAAATACTGCTTGAGACAGATCAGTTGGAAGCAGCGGGTGAGATTCTGAATCGCCTGTTCGAACGGACTTCGGATAATGCTCAGGTTTACCTGCTGGCTGCCTACCTGGCAGACCGGCAAGGGCATCTTGAACGTGCCATCGAAAACGCTCGACGGTCATTGGCGATCGCCCCTGACCATGCTCGTGTCATCTCACTGCTTGCAAGGCTTCTGAATCGTGATCAGCAACACGCCGAGGCTGCCGTGTTGAATGCACGTCTCAGAAATCAACCGGCCCTTGAAAACAGCTGGCCCGATCCGCTGTCAGCGGAGGTGAGTTCGTTCAGGCTGGACCCTTACTGGAATGCTTACCAGGCGAAACAACTGATCGAACACGGCGACCACCGGCATGGCCTGAAGCTCCTGCAGACGCTGGTGAAACAGTTTCCCGATGAGCCCACCATCCGAGCACAACTGGCTCGGACTCTGCTCAACCGCGGGATGACCAGGCAGGCGATGGTCTGTCTGCTGGAAGCGACAGACCATTCGCACTTCGAGTTGCGTCTGCTTCGCGCGACAGCTCATCTTCTGCTGGAAGAATGGGAAGAGGCCGAAGAGATCTATCTTGACCTGGTCAACCTGAAACCTGATAGCCCGTCACTCCTGTCGGAACTCGCTTTTTGCCAGCGGCAGCAAGGACGTTTCCATGAGGCCATTGGACCGGCACAACAGGCTGTAACTCTGGCACCCGAACAGGTCAGCTATCGGGTAGAACTGATCCGCATTCTGATACAGCTGAAGCGGATCCAGCAGGCCCGTAACGAGTTACGCGTCGTTGAAAAACTCAATCCGGCTGACGATGAAATTCTCCGTTTACGACACGAGATTGACGACGTTTCCAGCAGTTGAATCGCCAGCCACGGAAGATCGATCGCGCTGGTTGCACAAAAAAGCCACCTCACCGGTAAAGGCAAGGTGGCTGAAATGTGATCTGGACGCACGTCGCTCGAAATCTGTCAGTCAAACTGGACGAGTTCACCTTCGGAGATGCCGCCGTAATGAAGGTAGGTATTGCTGTCGACATTTTCGCTGACGAATTTCACCGCACCGTCTGCCAGCAAACCATGTGCGCCTCCCGTGTGGAAGCTCGCGGCGTTCTCCCAACGACAACTACCGCAACCGCCACAGCCAAATCCGTGGACGCCGTTGATTGGCTGCAGACATGTGGCCGTGCCAATTTCCCATCGCATACCACGACCGTCAACAGGGTTGACAATGTCTGTGGGACTGGCCGGCTGGTAACCGCGGACTTCCATCAGAGCCAGCGTATTTGATGTCCCATCGAGGATATCCGCTTCTCTGACAGAGGAATCGTGGTACATCATTCCTCGTCGGCTGAAATTCGAATTGTTGCCAATTGCCCATTGTTGCCGAGCTCGTCCTCCCGGTGGGTCAGCGGACCCGTAGACCCCAAAGTAGTGAATGATGTGAGAATCAAATCCGTTTCCCGTGGACTTGTCCGATAAGGGGTGGCTCGGGCAAATCATGTAGTTGTATTTTCTCTGAATCACGGCCTTGTTTTTGGTTCCCGCAGCATCCCAACGCTGGTCGAAGTCAATTTCCTCGTAAGCGGTGGTTTGATCTGCAAACGGAAACAGTAACGTCGGCCACGAACCCGCACTCGTCCCCCAGTCGCTGTTGGAACCATTAACAAAGGCTACGTTGTGAACTTTCAATGGTGGAAACGTACTGTGGACTTCATGGTAATTATGCAACGCGATCCCGAGCTGCTTCAGATTGCTTTTGCACTGCGTGCGTCGGGCTGCCTCGCGCGCCTGTTGAACAGCCGGTAACAGCAACGCCACCAGGATGGCAATGATCGCGATCACCACCAGAAGTTCGATCAGTGTGAACCCGTCACGGTACCGTCGAAAATCTCTCTGGCATGACTCACCTCGGAAAAACAAAAAAAGTCGAACCGAAACCGGGTCGACCGAAGAATCAGGAGAACAGGCTTTAAGAATAGCACGAAATTATTCGGAAGTCAGCGCGATGACAAAATCGGTCTTTCCCTCGTCAGGGACATCCACCGTTACGCCAGAGGTTGACACGTCTGAATATTTCAGGGGCACCTTGCATCCGGCGCCTTCTGCCGGTGCTTCCGTACTGCCGTCAGCAGACGACCCCTGGCCAGGGTTGTAGGCACAACCAACGGTAACTGTGTGTGTGCCGACAATCGAACCTGGGCGGTTACCTGGTCCGATCAGTGTGAATTCTCCCTGGTCGTTTGTGTCGCATCCTGATGAAGGACCGGAGCCGGGGACAAACCTCACCAGCGCACCAGCAACTGGTTCGCCATCAAGGAGAACTTTCCCTGAAGCAGGTACCAGAGCAGGGCCTTCGGAACCTCCGCAGCCAGCAACAAAAATGAACAGGCCTGCTGACAATAAGAGCTTCGTGGATAACTTGAGCATTCATGAATTCCTGAAAACCGCTAAAACATAAACCGGTCAAAGGCAACGTTCAGACATCCAGACATCATTGAAAACGGATGATTCATTCAGGCCGAGGATACATGGAGAGGTCTGAATCGCCACTTGCGTTGCCTGAACGACGGATTAGACCGACTGCAATTCCTGATGACCAGTGTCAGTGGGCCGGGACGTGCGTAGTGGTTGGACCTTCCACGAGAACTGCCGACCGCTCATCTGAACTGATCACTGAGTCGCTGCTCGCTCCACCTGGCCAATCCACATGTATGGTCATCCGGCCTGAGCCTGCCCAGCCACCTGAGCCTGCCCAGCCACCGGCAATCACCGTCCGGTCACTTTCTGAAAGGTAACTTCCTCCGCTGGTTACCTGGCTTCGCCACTGACGTCCGCCAACGCTGACCGTAATGGCTGCACCAATCGCGTCCCGTCCTCTGCTGCTGCCGACAAGACGCAGGCGCAAACGTGAACGTCCTTGATCGGTGCGATTCTCCAGAACTGCGATCGGCGAGTTTGAGTGCGAAATCACCAGGTCGGCATCACCGTCTCCGTCGAGGTCTCCTGTGGCCATGCCTCTTCCGACGTGGTCAGTGCGAAAGTAGTCGGCCACATCGTTGGCCACATTCCGAAATCGAGCATTGCCATCATTTTCGAACAGCAGAGGCCGTTGCCGCAACGGCGAATTCACCGAGTTCTGCATGACATGCCCATTCGTTACGGCAATGTCCTGATCGCCGTCGAGATCGAAATCGCGAACGACTGTTCCAAACCCAACGAAGCTGCGGCCTGCCGATGTAATGCCGGAGACGGAACTGACATGTTGAAACAGGCCATGCCCCTCATTCCGGTACAATGCAAACGCCTGCCGTTCGTAGTTAGCGACCCACAGGTCAGGCAGCCCGTCGTTGTTGAAGTCCCCCAGAGCGATTCCCATGCTGCCGTCGGCTTCGGCTGGATCTCCCAAGGCTGTACCGCTGGGAATTCCCACTTCCGTAAAGGTACCCTCGCCATCGTTCCTGTAAAGGAAATTCGGCGTGGTATCGTTCGCCACATAAATGTCGACATCGCCGTCCAGATCAACGTCGGCAGCCAGCACCGCCAGCCCTTTTCCGCCTGCCTGCAACCCGGCACTTACATCGACAGCAGAAAAACGTCCGTCACCCTGGCCAATCCACAGCGTGTCGGTCTCGGCTTCAAAATGCTTGGGCGAACAGACATCCCGATGATTGCCAAACATGCACTCGGGATTGTTGGCGGGTGACCAGTCGACGTAGTTGACGACGTAGAGATCGAGAATTCCGTCACCAGTGAAGTCGGCCCAGGCACTGCCGGTGCTCCAGCCAGTCGAAACAATTTCGCTGGCTGGCGTAACGTCTGAGAAAGTTCCGTCGCCTTCATTTCTGAGCAGGAGTATTTCGCGAAAGCCGGTGACCAGCAGGTCTGAAAATCCATCTGCATCGAAGTCAGCCACCGCCACTCCATGGGAGAAAGATTTCGGAACGGGCAGCAGCGCAGGTCCGGACGACTATTTAAATGTCCACTTCTCCAGCTGCCGAAAGAATCCAAATGGCAGGCCGACAGGAATAGCCCCTGCAAACTCACCACCACCCGGAACGATGATGTCAAGTTGTCCGTCGGCATCCGCATCGACCAGAGACACACCAGCGCCAAGGCTTTCGAGAATGGCAAACTGCCCCGCTTCCTCGCCGTTCCGAACCGTGAATCGGATTCCTGCTTCGCTGGCCCGGTCGACAAACTGCATCCGGGTTAAGTCGGTCGACGCAGCACCTGAAATCGAGCTCGCATTGGACCTGCCGGTACCTTTGTCGAATTCTGCAGGGACACTGCCGGTATCCAGAGAATCACCCGGCCCGCATCCGACACTCGTAACAGCGAACGACACGATGAACACCAGCATTGCCAGCAATGCCCGACAATGAACCGGGACAGGACTGCGAACTTTCCGAACGTCCTGCGGCGTGTCTGTCATGGAAAATCCTCAGCGTGGCTGGTTTGCCAGAACCAAAAAGAATCTGAAGACGACACCAAATGATGCCCGCACGGCGCGTGTAGCTGTTTCGTTAAGATTCTAATTCGAACCCATCGACTCGGCTGCCTTTTCGTGATGCAAGGCTCGCTCCTCATCACCCGACTCCCGATAATGCTGCGCCAGCAGTTTGTGAGTTTCGACATGCCCGGGATCATAATCGAGGACACTTCGGAGCCATCGCACGCCACCATCGCGAGAACGCCATTTCCAGGTCAACTTACCAACCTGATATCGTAGTTCGACGTTATTCGGCTCCTTCAACAGCTCTTCAGTCACCTGACCCAGTTTCAACAAGGCACGCGTCGACTCCGCCACAAAATTGAAATGTTCTTCTGCTTCTTTGTCCCTGCCGAGTAGACGCAAAACCTTTCCCAGAGAGTATCTGGCATCACTATCGATCGGTCGAAGTTCGACCGCTCTCTGCAGGGGCTTCAGCGCCTCTTCGTAATTCCCTCGCTTTAATTCAATTCGCCCCAGCAGGCTCAGTGCCTCGACTTCATCCGGATGTTTTTTGAGCAACTTGCGGAGTCGATCGCACGCTTCTTCAGGTTTTCCAAGGTTCGACTGACACTCCGCGAAATCAACTGCAGCTTCGACATGATCCGGTGTCGTCGCCAGCACCACTTCCAGGTCGGAAAGCGCTTCGGCATACCTGACGAGCTGGATTTGTGCGTTCGCTCTCATGAGTCGAGCGTCCGCCCGTCCGGGATCGCGAAGGATCGCGTTGGAAAACTGTTCGACCGCCGCCGGCCAGTCGTTCCGGACGCTAAACATACGGCCGCGTTGAAAATATGGCTCCGCCGATTCCGGATAGTCTTGCTGCCAGACATCAACCACACGATGAGCCGCAGCCAGATCAAACCTGGACATCAGCCAGACCACATAGGCTTTGCAGATTTCCGGCCCGTCGGATCCGACATCTGTCAGTAGATCTCCCAGGTGCGTGCTCATGCGGTCGAAGCGACCTGTCTGAGCAAGAGCGATCCACTGCTCGCGTTCGATGGCCGCTTTGTCCCAGCCGTTTGACAAAGCCTGTCGAAGATCAGCAGACACCTGATCAAACCGACCAAGTCGCCGATTCAAACGCGCCGACTGAAAATAGAATTCTCCTTCGTCGCTACCAACCAAAGGTACCCGGACAACAACGCCTGCCACCGCCAGCCAGCGCTCGGCAGCTTTATGGTCGCGAGCATCGATTGCCGCCTGGCCACGCCACAGCGAAATTTCGGCCACCAGCTTCACCGCACAGGCCAGCAACAGGACCATCAGAGCCCACGTCGAAACTCGCCGAACCCGTGATGTGCCACGGCGGCGACTCCGTGCTGCCACTTTCGGAGTTCCCGCAAGTGACGCTTCTGATTTCTGATGTGAGACGTCAGTCACTGTGCAAAACCTGGCTCCCTGAGCCACCCATCGGAAGATCGAACGACGACCACGGCGAATCTGGTACTCACTGCGAATCTGGTTCACCGGGAACCTGTCCGAAGCTCTCAGCGCCGCCACCTTCCCGGATGACCAGATGCTGCCCGACTGCGATTTCGGTCAGAACCTGCGTTTCACCGGACGGCCAGTCAACAGTCAATTGGTCAACCATTGAAGCATGTCCTAACCCGATCAACAAACATGCCGACTGTTGCGACATGAAACTCGAAACTCGCTGCATCGACCGATGAACGACCTGATCACCGAATTTCAGTTTCAATCGAGCCCCCAGCCCCTGAGAATTCGATCGGCTACCGCGCAGGCTGACCTTCAGCCAGTTGCCGGGAGCCTCTTTCTGAGGCCACCGATTTTCAAACAGCCGCACAGGACCGCCGCCGCTGCTACGTATGATTAAATCCGGTCTGCCGTCGCTGTTAAAATCGCCGCTCACGACGCCGCGCGAATCGGAATCCAGGTCCGCTCCACTTTGAGTGGATACGTCACGCAAACGACGGCGGAACAACGCTGCCGGCTCTGAAGCTGCCGGCTCTGAATTCGGCATTGGCACGCTGGCTTCAGACACAGGCACGTTGAGCAGAATTCGATTTCGTTCGAAGGCACTCAAATTATGAGCCGTTGGTTCCCAGGGATTCTCCATCCAGAATTCACCAAGTTGATCATCAAGTTTGCCCATGGCTTTGCACTGAGCACGCTGGTCGAGTGGCTGTGTCACGACAGCCTGCCAGATGCAGCGTCACCCGTCCGGCTTGCCGCGAGTTTCTGATTTGAATCCCGCTGTCACGTACACGTCCAGCCAGCCATCGAGGTTCAGGTCCACGAACTCGGCACCGTAAGCCCAGCCAACATCCGGCACGGTGAGTTCATCCGGCACAGTTTTGAATCGACCGTCGCCCGCACCGCAATAAAGTTTGTTGCCGGTCGTCGCTTCAACAATTTTCTGGTAAAGCTCAGTCGGGTACGACGCCGTGTCCACGTTGGCCAGAATTCGATTTCCAGCCTTCGAGTACATGTTCGAAACGTAAACGTCATCGTGTCCGTCGTTGTCAAAATCTCCGGCAGTGACACCCATCGAAAAGCCGCCGAAAACCGGATCGATATCGCTGGTGAGCCATGCACCATCGGCCTGATTCAACAACAGCGAATTTCGACCAAACTCATTGATCGCAAACAGGTCCGGCCTGTTGTCCGAATTGGCGTGCAGCCAGACCGCCGAAAAGGTGGATGAACCATCGGCACCAGCCCGCAACCGATGAGTGACATCTTCAAACTGCCAGTTACCGGTATTTCGCCACAGCACGTTGTCGACGCCGAGACCTCCGTCAATCCACTTGACCTTTTCCGGCTGCTCACTCCCGCGATGCCACGCTCCGCTGTGACTGACGTAAAGATCGACCAGCCCGTCACCGTCATAATCACCGATGGTGTACCCGGCTGCCGGAGTCAGTCGCAGATTGCATTGCTCGGTGACTTCAGTAAACGTCCCGTCGCCGTTGTTCTGAAAGACGTGGGCTTCGGTGATGAGGTCGTCGTCGCCGTCGTTATCAAAGTCACCCCAGGTGCTCAACGCCCACAGTAACGGCTTGCCCTGTTTGAGACTCGTGATCCCCGCCGCGACGGTTTGATCGGTGAACCGCCCGTCACCACTGCCTCGATACAGAAAGACGCCTGCCTGCTGATCGTCGATCAGCACATCCAGATGCCCGTCGTCGTTGTAATCGCTGAGGTACACGCCGCCGGTGTTGGGGACGAACGAGCAACTGTCCCGCCAGTGATCGTGCAGAATGTTGACGTCGATGCCTGACTCATCCGTCGTTTCAACCATCAGCGGCTTTTCGCTGATGACTCGCTGGCAATTCAGAATCTGCGCCGATCGAATCCAGCCTTTGTCCCCGGCGATGTCGTCGTGCAGTCTGCCTAACGTCAGCTCGATTTTCCCGACAAACTCACCGAGCGAGCTTCCGTTTCCCGAGGTCACACGAAACTTCCAGATGCTGCCCCAGGCACCAGCGAAATTGTCACGCTCCACCGGAAACAGCCGCACCAGCCCCAGGCTCGCCGACTTGATTTTCTCTGCTTTCTCACCGTTCTGTGCCGGCTCACCTGTTGAAGACTCCGTACCGGATCCCGACAAGCTGATGTTGTGGAGCCACTCCAGAAACTCTTCGCCTGAAACCTCGGTGAGATTTTCCGAGTCGCTGTTTCCCGCGGCATTCTCAACAGGAAACTCAAACCGAGACACGGCGCGGTCGATCATCGGATCCGGACTCAAACTGTCGTTCGGCACCCGCCCAATAAATTCATCACTGAACCACGAGCTAACGTCTGCAGACTGTCCTGAAGAAACCGCCGCATTCCAGCGAGGAAAAACCGTCTGCTCCAGCACAAACCCCAGATGCTCGACGTCCCACAGAAACTTCCGACCGTCCTCCGAAAGCGGAGAGTCGTCGCCTGCTGCCTGCGGAACCAGCGCCGGACCTTCCAGCGGCACCGCCACCGACTCACTGCGTGAGCACCCGCACAGAGCGAATACCAGAGTGACAATCGCCACCGTTCCAGCGCGACGACAGGCCAGCCTACAGGTTGAATTTTTCTCGGACAAAACCACGGCAGATTCTTCAGCTGCGAACAACGACTCACCAGCAACGACACTCCACCAGCCACCCGAGTGCAGGCGAAACAGTCACAACCAGCGATTCATTCCACTCAGGCTCGACAATCCGACCACCAAAGAATCGCGTGCACAATTCAGCTTCGTCGACTGGAGAGCAAACCAAGCAAAATCACAGAACTCGACCTTCAATCGCGTTTTGCTGAGACGCAACACTAAAGAAGACGCCTTTCCACTGCTCCAGCAGCGATCCAGCGTCTGGGCGATTCGCCGTATCGGTTTCCAGCATGCTCCGAATAATAGCCGCTATCATCCCACCTGAACTGCCAGGAACAAAGCCAAGTTGATTCAGTTCGACGTCGGAAAGAAAGCCATTGTGTTCCGCCCGTTTCTCAGGATTCCTACCGGTAAACATCTCGGCCGCAACCAGTCCAAGTTGAAACACATCTGACGCGACGGTCAATTCCGCCTCATTGCGCGCGTATGATACTTGGTCGGGAGTCCTATAGAAGAACGGCATTCCAGGCCCTGCGCTCCGTTTGAATATGTCTTCCGGAGAATCCTCGTCGATCTCATCACCGCGTTTCAGTAGACCGAAATCTCCAAGCACACAAGCACCACCCTTGACGAACACGTTCTGCGGTTTGATATCGCGATGGATGACGGCTGGTTCCAGCGTCGAGAGGTATTCCAGCGTTGAAAGCAGTTGCAGCATGAAGCTCAACTTTTCGACCATCGAAGTCGTGCGGGCGCGAATCGTCTGCGCGAGCGTGCGTGGCAGGTACTCAGCGACAACGAACGGATGATCTTCCCGGTACACACCGTCATCGAACGTTCGCATGATCCCTGGGTGCTCGCACTCGCCCAGAAACTTCATTTCGTTGATGAAACTCTGTCGGCGTTCGGGCTTCGAGACGCGGCGGAAGATTTTGACCGCGAATGGCGTTCCCTTAAACGGCCCGCTACCTGCCAACATCAGCCATGTGACCGCGCTACCACCGCGCCCAAGCCACTGGATATTGTTGTACCAATGTCGCGACGAAGCCTGTATCCCTTGTTTGAAATCAAGCATCACCTCGTCAATGAAATCGCTGCCAGACATTCGTCAGTTCGCTCCTTCCGTGGCAGCCGGCTGGTAGGCCACTTGATGAAAGAATGGCGACCCCGGATTGTCAAGGTTGTATCCCCAAGCCAGTTCACCATCAGTGAAGAGACTGTGCCACGCTTCAAGAATCATCTGCTCGTCGTGAAGGCTGCACGGACCGAGGGCATTTCTCGCTTCTCGTAGAACGACCCCCTCCTGCGCATAGCCTGGCCCTTTCGAAGAACAGTCGATCGCAATTTTCCGCAACCTGTCCGTTAACTCTTCAGCATCATCAAAATTCATTACTTACTCCAGGAACCAGTTGATTACGTCCCCAGACGACGTCAAAACGTGACCGAATCGCTACAAGGAACGCAACAGTAGTATCCTGTGATTTCGAAATGTTGCAACGGTGTGTTTTCCCTTCGTCGGCATCGAGAAGTCCGTCTGTAAGATTCGGTGGGAGAAGCAGGCTGATCGATGGCTGTTTCAGCATATCATCGTCCCCTGCGTTGATCAGACACTTGCTGCCGATACGCCCCGGCAGATGGCTTGATTCGGTTGCGTAAAGTTCTGTGCTGGTCGCTCGCAAGCTCGACTCCATCCACTCAGTAACAGCGAATCATGTGAACGCGGCAGTTGCAGAAGTCTTCGCATCACTTATGGTCCGGGTTGCTGGCTGACTGACCTTACTGCCTCATGAAACGCACGCTATGCCATCACGTGATGAAATCGCCTTGGAGTTTCTCGATCAGCTTCCTTACGAGCCGTACCCGGTTCAGGAGAAAGCGATTCTTACGTGGTTTGATTCTGACCGGGGCGTGCTGGTTTCGGCTCCGACCGGAACCGGGAAGACGCTGATTGCCGAAGCGGCTTTGTTTGAGGCTCTGCATACCGGCAAAAGGGCTTACTACACGACGCCGCTGATTGCGTTGACCGATCAGAAGTTTCAGGAGATTCAGGCAGCCGCCGTGCGCTGGGGATTTCAGCCGGAAGATGTGGGGCTGGTCACCGGAAATCACAAGGTGAATCCCGACGCGCGCGTGCTGGTTGTCGTCGCCGAAATTCTGCTCAACCGATTGCTCAACCACGACGACTTTGATTTCTCGGAAGTCTCGTCCGTGGTGATGGACGAGTTTCATAGTTTCAACGATCCCGAACGCGGCATCGTCTGGGAGCTGTCGCTGAGTCTGCTGCCGAAACATGTTCGGCTGATGCTGCTTTCCGCAACGGTGGGCAACTCGACCGACTTCATGATCTGGCTGAACCGGTCGCATGGGCGTCGGCTCGATCTCGTCAGAAGTGAAGATCGCAAAGTGCCGTTGCGCTATCACTGGGTGCCGGATCAGCTGCTCAACGAACAACTTGAGATGATGGCCGACGGCGATGATGAGTCGCGAAAGACGCCGACGCTGCTGTTCTGCTTTAACCGGGAAGAATGCTGGACTGTTGCAGAGCAGCTCAAAGGCAAAGCGTTGCTCAGCGACGGGCAACAGAAACTGCTGGTCGAAGAGTTGAAAAAGCACGACTGGTCACAGGGGATCGGACCAAAACTGAAGACGATCATTCTGCGCGGCGTTGGAGTTCATCACGCCGGAGTCCTGCCACGCTACAAGCGAATTATCGAACACCTCTTCCAGCAGAAACTGTTGACCGTTTGTGTCTGCACCGAAACGCTGGCGGCGGGAATGAATCTGCCGGCTCGGTCAGTGCTGATGACCGATCTGTTGAAAGGACCTCCGGGTAAGAAAAAGCTGATCGATCCCAGCGTCGCGCATCAGATATTTGGTCGAGCCGGGCGACCGCAATTCGATTCGGAAGGACACGTCTACGCGCTCTCTCATGAAGACGACGTCAAGATCTACCGCTACAAGCTGAAGATGGATCAGATTCCCGAAGACACCAAAGACCCGCTGCTGATCAAAAAGCGGAAGCAGATGAAGAAGAAGATGCCGACCCGGCGTTCGACGGTCCAGTATTGGAACGAGGATCAGTTCAAGCGGCTGATTGAAGCGCCGCCGACAAAGCTGTGCAGTCAGGGTTTCATTCCGTGGCGGCTGCTGGCGTACCTGCTGTCACGTTCGCCGGATATTTCGCTGATTCGAACGGTCGTCAGTAAGCGGCTTATGAATCCGAAGCAGATTGAAACCTCGCAGAAGCGACTGATCGAAATGCTCGTCACGCTGCACCGCGGCGGTTTTATTCAGCTCGATCCGAAGCCGCCGGTCATCACGAATGATGGAGAAGTCGTCACCGATTCGAAATCCCAGGCGATTAAACCGGCTGCGGAAAAGCCAACTTCGCTGAGTGACCGACTGAAGCAGCTCGACGATGACGGTGCATTCGGCCCGCAGATTCCGTGGGACGGCACGTACGGCGTTGCCGATTCGGTTTCGGAGTCAGAATCAGAATCATCAGAGGACGACGCGTCTGAGAGTGGAGACATCACCGCCGAAGAGGACGATGCAGCGGAGAACGAATTCGGAGCTGGCGTCGATCAGGACTCACCGGCCGAGACGGATGACGCGGCAGCCTCCGACGGCAAACCTGCCGTACCAGTCGCCTTACAGGCAGACAACGTCTCACCAGGCAACGCGCAGCCGGCTGCCGATTCGGAAGCCATAACCACCGCACGTGTGGAAGACGCAACAGAGGCTGAAAAACCCGCCGAAACAGCCAGTGAAAACAAGAACAAGCCAGCGAAACTGACGTCATCGCTGAAGATTCTGCTGGAGTCGCAGGGCGTCAGCATTGGTGGTTCCGGGAAAACCGCTGATGGCAAGATGAAGATTAAACTGGCCGACGATCCGGCCGCGAAAGAACCTGACTACGAACCGCAGCGAGCCTATCCCAATGAACCGCTGATGGACCTGCTCAGTTTCAAAAGTATCAACCCGCTGTACGGCATGTTTCTGCTGGATGTGCTGCCGTTTGCCAGCGGTGCCGAACGCGTTCAGGCTCTCGAAAGCGTGCTGGTCTTTCCCGGCGCGGTGTCGAGAAACCTCCGCATCCCGCGTCCCGACGTGATGCCGCTCAGCCCGTTCGTGACAGACTTCCTGAACCCGGAACTCCTGCAGCGAGGCCTGGCGACGATCACAGAACTTGGCGGCACGCGGCAGGACGACGACGAAAATGACGAGCGAGGCGGCTACCGCGAGCCGGAAGAATGGGTCCGACCGTTGAACTTTCCCGAGAAGCTGCTGCGTCTGTTCCGCTCGGAATATCCCGGCGTTTCAGACGTCGCGATGACTGACGTCTGGGCGGCGGGCGAGTTGCTCAACTTCGGTGGCGACTTCAACAAGCTGGTGACCACTCGCAAGATCGCCAAGCAGGAAGGCATTCTCTTCCGCCACATCCTGCGTTTCATTCTGCTGTGCGAAGAGTTCGTTCCACACGTCGATCCGAACTCGGTCTGGCACGGCGAGCTGCATTCGATCTCACATCAGCTCACTGAAGCCTGCCGCGAAATCGACCCGCGCAGCACCGACCTGATGATCGAGTCCGCTCACGCCGTGGATCCACTGCTCGGGGAAACTCCAATCACACTCGAAATGCCGGCATCACCGGAGCGGCAGGTTTGACACGCTGGAACGGGACGACGTCGATGGAGCATCGCCAAATTTTTCAGAACCGGGATTGAATTGCCGGGCTGACAGGCGTGACATGAAAAACGTGGTCAGTAAACGAACGAGTGACAGGTGGTGCTGAAATCAGACACTGCGGCTATGGAGTCAGCACGTTCCTGGACGACCTTTGTAATCGTTCGCTTTCGGAGTTTTTCGAGGTGAAAAATCCGCCCGCGTTCGTTTTGTTGACGCATGTTTGAATTGCAGCATATTCCTTGAGGATCGAGGGAGATCACCGACGCCATCGCGATGGTGCGTCAAGCTGCTGTGAACTGCTGGCTGTTGCGCAACAGCCTTCGATGGAACCACGAACAGGCAAACTCATCGTGAGATGAGGACGCAAAGCAAGGGATCTCAGCGAAGCTTGTGTGCTTCGTTGCGGTGAAGGTTCGCCTTTCCGCAGACAGTACCGATTCAGGTCGGTGCGGCAGTCTGAGACCGCCCAGCTACCGAACGGCTTCTTTTCGAAAGGTACTTGCCATGAACCCTCTCATTTTACGGTCACGGTTCGCCGCGACTGTATCAGATCATTTCCTGAATGAATTGCCGGATGTTGCCCGACGATTCCTCGCCAGCATCGCCCGCTGGCTGATCGTTGCAACGGCTTTCCTGACCGCGGCTGGTCCCGCCACAGCAGATGACGTTCCGATCGTCCGCGTTGAAGAAGACTGGCGCGTTGAAATCGGGACACCCGCTCCCGAGGACCACGCTCCACAAATTGTGACGGTGCTTTCTCCCGTCGGAAATCTCGAACGCGAGTACTCCGTGTTCGAGCTGAACCATACGACCTATCCCAACTACGCCGCTGGCGGAATGCAGCTTCAACGCTGGTACAGAGACTGGATTGCAGGATTCGGATCAACGCCGCAGCAGGAGAGACTCCATCACAATGATGAGGTTATTACGTTTACCTCTTCCATGAAGATCGAGAATGACTCCCTTGAATTTCAAATCAGGAATGGTGTGTCGCTGACCTGGGATGCCTTTGGAGACAACGGGTACCTGAAAACTCAGTCCAGCACAAATCTTCGTGATCTGAATGCCTACAGCCCGAATGTTTCAGTGGCGAACTCGCGTGTCGCTTTTGCTTCCTATCGTGTCAGGAAACTCGTTCTCACAAAAGTTCGATACTACTCCCAGGCAGGCCTTGTCTCCACCGACGATACGCAGCGAATCGTGCATGAATACTCACCCGATTGACCATCGCAGCGGTTGGCGGGCCAATATTTTTGACAGGCGACGAGCCAATCCACTCATCCGGGAGTTTTCATGATGAGAATCAGCAACCGAATCACGATAACATCGATCAAGCAATGCACACTGGACGGCGATGGTCGTCAGGAATCTCGATCGCGTCACTGCCGAACGAGCACTCTCAACCACTCGGATTTCGAGGCCGTTCATCGAGCGGTTGATCATCGAAATGGAAGCATCCTGACGCTCTCAGCGGCTGTGCTGGTCATGGTGCTCGCTTTTACCTCATTCACGGTCGACATTGGTTGGATCACGCTGACGCTGGCACAGATGCACAACGCCTGCGATGCGGCGGCGCTTGCCGGTGCGACCGAACTCGGACAGGGAACTGGACTCGCGTCCGCTTTCAATGCCGAGGAAATTCAATCGCTATCAACCTATGCCGCGAGTTCGATCGCTGCTGAGAATGCTGCAGGCGGACTCGATTCAACCTACATCGATGCTGCGCAGGATGTTCGACTGGGACAGTATCAGTGGCTGGCTGACGAACAACGGTGGGCCGAGGTCTGGGGAGCGAAACCGTACACTCTGATCGAAGTTGCGGTGCATCGAGATCGTGGAAGCGCTCTCGATATCAACGGGAACGTCCTCGATGGCCCATTGCCGCTGTTTTTTGCACCGGTGATTGGTCAGTTTGATGCCGGACTTGGTGTGGTTGCTGCGGCTGCAATCATGCCCGGAGGAGGTTTTCGAATCTCTTCGGAAAGCTCATTACGATCCAATATTCTGCCCATCGCGCTCGATGAAGTCTCCTGGAACAACATGCTCGATGGAGTCGGTGGCGACGACTACGAATTCAACGCCGAATTGAACCAGGTCGCCGAATCGCCCGATGGAATCCTCGAAGTTAACATTTATCCGACCGGCAGCAGCGCTCTTCCGCCAGGAAATCGCGGTACCGTCGACATCGGCAGCCCGAACAACAGCACCAGTGATCTGAAACGGCAGATACTGGAAGGCATTAACGCTGACGACATGGCCTGGTTCGGCGGCGAACTTCGTTTCGACGGTACTCCGCTGGAACTGAACGGCGACACTGGAGTCAGTGCCGGGATCGAGTCCTCGCTCAAGGAAGTGATCGGCCAGGTCAAAGCCATTCCCCTGTTCACCAGCGTTTCCGGTCCTGGTAATAACGCCACCTATGTGATCAGCCGGTTTGTCGGAGTCCGCGTCATGGCCGTGCGTCTGACGGGCAATCCGAACAAGCGACAAGTTACCGTGCAACCGGCTCCTTACTCCGACGCCACCGTCGTCAAAGGTCGCACTGAAATTCGCAGTGACTCGATCTTCACGACGCCCGCGCTGATTCGGTAAGCCAAATGAGAAGCTTCGCCAAACGACTTGGCTGAAGTCACACGTCGTGTCGAGCTGGCCAGCCTGGTAATCGACGGTCGGGCAATTTGGACGTGCAACGAACGTCACTGTCTGGTTCGAAATCTGCTGTCGCTCTGACGCGCTTGATCGCTGATCAAAAGGATTCCAAGCATTGTGACTGGTATGCAGGGAGTGCAACTGAGTGATTACCGACTCCAGTCAATCTCGTTGAAGAGAGCTTTCAACTTTGCGCCGCGAGCAGGGCTGACGCTATCAACCCACGAAATCCGCCCAGCCAGGTGCTCACTGAAATTATCAATGGCTTCCCGGTTCTGACTGGATGGCCCGAAACGGACGCAGTTGTGAAGTGTTGCTTTCAGCACGTCGAAACTGTTTCGCGGAACGTTCAGTCGGTTGTTCAATACAAGTCCAGTCACCAGTTGACGTTGGCCTTGAGTCATCACCCGTGTCTTACGATGCCGAATCTCGAATCCCTGATCGATCACGATCGCGTACACGAGAATCTTGAACCGTTCGAGTGCGCAGCGGAAATCTGAATCGCCGGAGAATGTCAGATCGTCAGCATAACGTGTGTAACTCGCCCCAAACTTACTGGCGAGCCCCGTCAGTCTTCGATCCAGACGAAATGCAGCCAGATTTGCCAGCATGGGAGACGTCGGAGTTCCTTGAGGAAGATGCACATCGCGATAACGCCGCAGCATACGCGAATTTTCCACACCGGCATCCGGTACGCGTTTCGAATGAAGTACGTTTTCCGGAGTCGAGTTCGTACACAGCCCGGTCAGCATTCGGGCCACTTCTTCCGGGTAACCGACTGTTCGAAAGATTGCATTGATCTGTGAGACACGGACCGACGGAAAGAACTGACGCAGGTCAACCGAAAAAACAATGTCTCTGCCAACGTGGGGCTCAAGGTATGTCCGGACTGAGCGACCACGACAGAATCCATGTGCAGCGTCATGCACAGGGACTTTCGCCAGAATGCAGTCAAGGATTTCTCGCTGCATTGCTTTCAGACGTGGCTTCGGACTTTCCAGCAATCGACACATGCCGCCTGATTTCGGAATCCAGAGATACCGATAATGTCTCGCGGCTTCATTGACCTGCCTGCGTTCCCACCGACGCTGATCAGCAAACCAGTCCAGCTCTGATGGAGAAATAGACAACCATGCTGCCAGGGATGACGTCGTCGTCAATTCCGGAAGTCTGGATTCAATGAATCGATCAGCCGCCGGAGCCATCCTTTGAGGTGGAACAACTAGTTTGGGAAATGATCCATTGCGATCCCACGTGCGAATGCGTTTCTGAAGCGGTGCGTCCCACGAGAGAAACAGCTCCAACTGGCGACGCTGCGGTACGGTGACATTGTCTCCGAATGTGACAATAAGCCGGTTGGCCAGTTGAACCATCCACATCGGGCAGGTGGCGCGTCTGAGCGCAAGCCTGCCGCGATTTTCCAGCTCACCACGCTCCCAGCGCCCAGCAAGAAGTACCCAGGACAGTTTTCGAATGAACTCAGATGGCATCTCGAAAATCATCCCGGAACGCGTCCAAAAGCACATCGCGGAAGGCGAACGAAGATTCCAGAACGACGCGATTCACCAGCCTCGTGAGGCGTGACCTATTATCCAGGAACTGGATTCCCGGTCACGCGCCGAAATGACGGTATAGAATCGCATCCACGGGGTAACCCCGCAGAGGCAGGACTTGCACACCAGGTGGAAGCCATACCCAACTGAATCGCGCCGCCCCGGAAAGCTGACTCTACGACGTCAACACAAACCTGTCCACGATTGAAACGCTCATTGAACTAACGAGGGCGTTTCTTGTCGAGCCACTCCTGTTGCGGAACTCGGTCAGGTTTTTCGTTCGCCCAGTCGGGAGTGGGGAACCAGCGGAGGCTGCTGTAGCGAGGATAGGTTTCCCAGATGTCGCCGCCGTCCGGTGAGGTGACTCGGACGTCGCTGGTCTTCTTGAGGTAGGCAATCAACCGTTCGCTCAGGTCGGCGCGAACTTTTTCGTGGACGGCGTCGGTCGCGAGATTGTGTAGACAGGCCGGGTCTGTGCGGATGTCAAAGAGTTCTTCGGCAGGACGACGATCGACTGACAGATGAAAGAACGGGCTGATCTTCGGGACTTCGCGGTTCTGTATCAGGAACGATAACGACGGACAGGCGTCAATGTCGTGATAGCCACCGTGCAGAGCGCCGAGCGTTGAACTCACAATGCTGCCATCACTTCCGTATTTCACCTTGTCGAACTTCTGAGGTGTTCCGGCTGGCCAGCGTTCCGGGCGGAAGTTGCGAATGTAGAGATAGTCGCGCGTGCGGATGCAGCGTTGCGGATAGCTCAACGAGTTGAACCGAGACGACGAATGCCGTTCCCGCCCACAGAACACGGCATCGCGAGTCTCGTCAACAATCCCCTGCCCACTCGATTCCAGAATATTACGGATGCTGCGCCCCGCAATCGGATGCTCGGACGGCGGAGCGACTCCAGCAGCATCGTAGATCGTTGCCGTCAGATCGATCAGGTTGACGGGATCATCAACGACACGGTCAGCTTTTGCACCGGCCGGCCAGGCAACGGCCAGTGGCATGTGGACCCCATATTCGTAGCAGTTGGCTTTGGCTCGCGGAAACGCCATCCCGTTGTCACTGGTGACGATGACCAGGGTGTTATCCAGCTCGCCCGCAGCTTCCAGTTGATCGAGCATTCGACCGAGGTGCTGATCGAACCACTGAATCTCAAAACAGTAGTCCAGAATGTCCGAGCGAATTTCGGGCGTATCGGGCAGGAACTTCGGGACGACCACCTTGCTCGGGTCGAGACCGTTTTCAATGCCGATGCCTTTTCCGAATGAGCGATGCGGTTCGGTCGCTCCGTACCAGAAGCTGAATGGCTTGCCTTTGGGACGATCCTTCAGGAAGTCGGCAAAGTTTTCAGCATAATCAGTCGAGCTGATACCGGCTGGCGATTTCAGTTTGCGTTTGCCCCAGCTCGGACCAGCCGGATTGTGATCCCAGCCATCAACCTGCCAGTTGCCAGGTCCCCAGGCTTTTCCCGTGCATCCAATAAAGTAGCCGGCAGCTTCCAAGCGGTCCTGGTAGACCTCGTACTTTTTCGGGAATGAACTGGCGTGAGTTCCGGCGTGTTCGATCTGCCAGATGTTTCGTCCGGTCAGAAACGCCGCTCGCATCGGGCTGCAACCGGGAGCCGGCGTGAAGGCGTTGTTAAAGAGGACGCCCATCTTCGCCACACGATCAAACGCGGGTGTCGAGATCGCCTGGTAACCATAAGCCGACGCGTGCGGAAACGACTGGTCGTCCGAAATCGCCACCAGAATGTTCGGACGTTTGTCCGCCATCACTGACGTAACCATCAGCACAACGAGCAGACCAGGTAAACACAATCGGAAAGTTCGCATCAGAGTTGTCCTTGCACATTTTTTGAACCACGAAAGACACAAAATACACGAAAACAAGTCACCCTGATCCTTTCGTGTATTTTGTGTCTTTCGTGGTTGTTAATCATCCGCCTGAAAATTCATGAGTCAGTATCTTCGCGGCGGTAGCTTAGGTTGAACAAGTGAAACGGTCGCATTCGAGATCTGCTCGCGTCAGAATCTCGACGCCTCACAACGCTACTCGACAGGGATGCATTCAAATGCTTGTTGCCAGTCTCGCTCCTCCCGCAAAGCCCGAGCTTCATCACCACTTCAAAATGCCTTACGAAGAGCGGATTCGGCGGCACGGAAAAGGAACGCATACCGAGCTTGACCATCTGACGGTCAGCGAACCAACGACCGTCGTGTTTGAATGGACGATCGGCGAAGACGTCGTGGAAACCGGTGGCGAGCTGCTGGTCTGCTGGCGCTGGCCGTTCGACTGGAGCGATCTGCAAACCGACGATCCATCTGCCGACGGGTTCATGAGTCTGGAGTTTGAGCCCGCCAGTGAATCTGGAAAGAGTGTCACGCTCAAGCCGGTTTACAACTGGTTCTCAGGCATCGAGCCGTGGCATCACCAGATTCATGTAAAGGTCGAAGAAGGCCAGCTTCGCGAAGGTGACAGGATCCGTCTGACCTGCGGTGACACGTCTCAGGGCAGCGTTGGCTGGCGGGCTCCCACCTGTGTTGAATGGTCGGTCGAGTTTCTGATGGCGATTGATCATCGAGGCGATTCGATCCGGCATCGACTGGTGCAACAGCCGTCGTTCTCGGTCATCGCGGGCCCGGCCGTTCGGCTGACGGCGATCGTTCATTCAGACACCGTCGTCGGCGAACCCGCCGAAGTCATCGTCCGCGCCGAGGACTGCTGGGGAAACGCGACGGTACTCGACGAGCTGCCCGTTCTGTCGATCGAGTCGGCAACCACGGGCGACGTGGAGATCATCCCGGTCGATGCCGAACCAGTCCGCCCGTCGTACCACTTTGATGTGACATTCAGTCAACCAGGTTCGTTTCGACTGACAGCCAGGACCGGCACCTTTGAAGCGGTCACCAATCCCGTCACCGTTCACGCGGAACAACCGGCACTGGAACTCTTCTGGGGAGACATTCATTCGGGACAGACCGAAATCGGTTGCGGATCGGGCACCGTCGCTGAGTCGTACGCCTTCGGTCGCGACTGCGCAGGCCTGCAATTCATCACGCACCAGTCGAACGATCATTACGTCACACTGAGTGACTGGGCTCACGTCCGCAAGATCACCGACGAATTCTACGAGCCCGGCGTTTATGTCCCGATCCTGGGCTGCGAGTGGAGTCCTTTCACGAAGGACGGCGGCGACCGCAATGTGCTTTACGGATACGACGAGCCGATCCTGCGGCGCAGTGATCGATTCTTCCGCGAAGACGTGCCTGATCCGGAACCGGATGTCCCCACGGCCGCCGAATTTCATGACGCATTCCGCGATCTGGACGTGCTCGTGAATATCCATGTCGGAGGACGCATGACGAACCTCGACTGGTACGAGCAGAAGATTGAGAAACTTTGCGAAACACATTCGACCCACGGTACGGTCGAGTGGTTTTTCATGGACGCCTTATCGCGAGGTTACAAGGTGGGGCTGACCGCCGGGACCGACGGAGTGATGGGTCGTCCGGGCGCGTGCCACCCTGGCCGACGCTTGATCCGAAACCTGCGTAACGGTCTGACCGCCGTTTACGCGAAAGAACTCACTCGCGAAGCCATCTGGGAAGCGCTGCACGCGCGAAGAACGTATGCCACGACGGGCGAGCGAATCCGACTGCTGTTCCATGTCGATGGTGCTGACATGGGCTCAGAAATAGCAACAACCGGCTCACCGAAAATCAGCTTTCAGATCGAAGGCACAAAGCCGATCGAACGTATCGATCTGTTCCGCGGCATCGAGATCATCAACTCGTGGACCGTCTCGCCACCCGTCGCTCAGGAAGAAGACTCCACGCTGCTGCGAGTTCTCTGGGGCGGCACCGAACGCAAAGGAACCGCCAGCCTGCAACGAGTTGACTGGACCGGATCGCTCTCGATTACCGGTGGCGAACTGGAACTTCTCGGGCCGATCAACTTTCAGTCGTACGACGATGCCGCAACGCTCGTCAGCGATCACCGTATCGAGTGGAACAATCAGTCAGCGGGCAACGCCGCCGGAATTCTCATCAGAGTTCGCGGTGACGACTCGACCGCGTTAACCTTCGAGTCCGGTCCGACGACGTTCCCGGTAAAACTGAGCGACGTGCGAAATGCCGATCACCGAGTCGATGCTGGCGGAGTCGGTCGCTTCGCTCAGATTGGTCCCTCGCCCAACGCCGACGGTCCGTTAACTTTCAATCACGAAACAACCGATGAAGAAATCGTGACCGGCGAGTTTCCTTACTGGATTCGCGTCACGCAGTTTGATCAGTCTCTCGCCTGGAGCAGCCCGGTTTACGTGACCAGAAATTTGTAGTTTTACGTGAGCGAAAAATTCCGTTCGGTAATTTGTCGGCAATTTGTGGGAAACGCGACTGGTTGCCCACGGTGTCGAGCCGTTTCGAATGCGGAGGCCAGAAATCATTCGTCAGTAAAACGGATTACCGGCCGCTCACTTTTTTTCTTCGCAGACGCAGGTGGCGAGCCGGATTTCAGCTTTGGCTGGTTGTTGTTCTGACCGGCGGGTGATTCGCTGTTTTTGCAGCACGATCCTGGTGATGTCATTGTCTGACGTCACTCCGGTGATGCTGCGACCTCCGGTGACGTCGGCAGTCAGAGCTGTTAAGAGACGCTCTGCAATCTCCGGCTGGTCTGTGTAGAGACTGGTTTGTTCGCCGGGGTCAACTTCCAGAGTGTAAAACTGTGCTTTGGGTGAACTTTTAGGAATCAGATTTTTCTCAGGTGATGACCAGCTCCGTATCCCGGATCATCGCAGGTGATGTAGACAATGTTTGGTTTCTGGGCCTCAACTGTCTGCAGGCTGAGAATGCAGCAAACGCCAATCGCGTAAACCTGTCTTATCTTGTTGTCATGCCGCTTTGCTGCAGATGTTGCCAGGAAGGCTACCGTTGTGATCCTGAGACTTTTACTCTTTTGGATTAGTGGCACGTTCGCCATCGTCGAATGCCAGTCTCCCCGGATTGTGAATCAACCATGACCAGAATATCTACCGTGTCAGCGGTGGCCGTCGCGATCGTTTCACTGCTCAGTCACGTTTGTCACGCCGCTGAGCGACCAAACATCATCGTGATTTACACCGATGATCAAGGCTTCGGAGACGCGAGTTGTCTGAATCCGGACGCGAAGTTTCAGACACCAAATCTCGACCGACTGGCCGCTGAGGGACTTCGATTCACGAACGCTCACTGTTCGGACACGGTCTGCACGCCGTCTCGTTACGGACTACTGACCGGTCGCTACTGCTGGCGGACGACCCGGAAAACCGGCGTCATGAATGCCGAAGGGAAATGCCTGATCCAGGACGGTCGGATGACACTGGCATCACTACTCCGCGACAACGGCTATCAAACGGCGATGGTCGGAAAGTGGCATCTGGGGATGGACTTTCCCGGTGAAGCGGGAAGTCGCGACTGGACTCAGCCTGTGCAGGACATGCCGCTCGACAAGGGCTTTGACTA
>JABMPE010000533.1 GCA_013203845.1 Rhodopirellula sp.
GACACCAGCGGTAACTACCACCCTCATGGTGAAGGATCTGTGTATCCGACACTCGTTCGCATGGCCCAGAACTGGGTGATGCGTCAGACGATGGTCGACAAGCAGGGCAATTTCGGATCGCTCGCCGGGCTTCCCGCCGCGGCCATGCGTTATACGGAAGCCAGACTTTCGGCAGCCGCCGCGGACATGCTGGCAGACATCCAGTACGACACGGTCGATTTCGCTCCGACGTACGATCAGAGTCGCACCGAGCCCGTCGTTCTGCCTTCAAAGTTTCCGAACCTGCTCGTCAATGGGTCGACCGGCATCGCCGTTGGTATGGCCACCAGCGTTCCGCCGCACAATCTTGCGGAAGTCGCCGACGCCGTGATCATGCTGGTCGACGAGCCGGAAGCGACGATCGATCAGATCATTGATGTTCTGCCCGGTCCTGACTTCCCGACCGGCGGCATCATTTGTGGTCGATACGGTATTCGAAAGGGATATCAGACGGGCCGGTCGACGCTCACGCTTCGCGCGAAGACGCACTACGAAACTGAAAAGAACAGCGACGTCATCGTCGTGACTGAGATCCCTTATCTCGATACTCGAGACCGAATTCGAGAGAAGCTCGAAGTTCTCGTTCGCGACGAGCGAATCAAAGGCATCTCGCGAATTGTCGACCTCACGGACCGCAAGACACCAAGCTGGCAGGTACGGTTACACATCGTTCTGAAAAAGGACGCCGACAAAGAAGTCGTCCTGAATCAATTGTTTCAGTTTTCACCGCTGCAGACGACGGTCAGCGTCATCATGCTGGCGCTGGTCGGACAACGCCCGCAAACGCTGAACATCAAGGAGATGCTGCAGGAGTTCATCCGACACCGGGTCGATGTGATTCGGCGGCGGACCGAGTTCCTGCTCGCTGAGTCGCGGAAACGGAAACACACGGTCGAAGGCCTGATGGTCGCTCAGGTCAATATCGACCAGGTGATTGCCACAATTCGCGCAGCTTCCAGCCGTGCTCAGGCCAAGGAAGACCTGCAGAAGATTCTGGTTCCCGCCGAACTGGTCGCTCGCGCGCTCGGCGAAGAAGGTTTTCGTAACTACACCGAAGAGTATGGTGTCCAGTCTGACTACTCGCTCTCTCCTAACCAGTCCGAAGCCATCGTTTCGATGCAGTTGGGCTCGCTGGCAAATCTGGAACGTGAAAAACTGCAGGGCGAATATCACAAGCTGCTCGAAGATATTCTCGGGTTCCTGCTGCTGCTGTCCGACGAAGCGAACATCCTCACCGTGATCCGCGAGGACATGGAGACGCTCAAATCCAAGTACGCCGACAAACGTCGTACTGAAATCAGCGAGGAGGAATTGTCCAACGTCAACAAGGACGACCTGATTACCGAAGAGACGATGGTCGTTACGCTGTCGACACGCGGGTACATCAAGCGAACTCAGCTGATGACGTACCAGGCTCAGAATCGCGGCGGCAAAGGAATTACCGGCGGCAAGAACAGCGAAGAAGATGCGATGGAACATCTCTTCGTCACCAGCACGCACGCCTGGCTACTCTTCTTTACGAACTTCGGCAAGGTCTACTGGCAGAAGGTTTATGACCTGCCGCTGCAGGGGCGGACTGCCAAAGGCCGGGCACTCATCAACCTGCTGAATCTGGCCGAAGGCGAAGAAGTCGAAAACTGCATCGGTGTGAGAGACTTCGACGACGAGCACTTCCTGCTCATGGCTACCAGGAACGGTGTCGTCAAGAAAACGGCGCTTACCGAATACAGCCGACCGAAGCAGGGCGGCATCATCGCCATTCGACTGAAGGAAGGTGATGAACTGGTTGACGTTGTCATCGTCGGACCTGGCGACGACGTTTTGCTCGCGACAGCGGCAGGCATGACAATCCGCTTCCCGCAGACCAATGCTCGCTCAATGGGAAGGGCAACTGCTGGCGTGCGAGGAATCAAACTCGGCAAAGGAGACGAACTGGTCGGCATCGTTGTGGCCAATCCCGAAATGTGCCTGTTGACTGCCTGCGAAAACGGTTACGGCAAGCAAACGCCGTTCGGACTTGGCGGAACAGTTCCCGATCTGGTGGAAGACGACGAGTCGATCGATTCCGACGCACCTGCCGTTTCGGAAGGAACGTCCGAGGCAGAACCTGCCGACGCCGACACCGAAGAAGTGGAAGCCGAAGGCCAGTCTGAACGCAGC
>JABMPE010000534.1 GCA_013203845.1 Rhodopirellula sp.
AAGCTCGAATGACGTAGTCGCGGTACGTATAGGCAAAGGGGCGAACGCGCGCATCGCCGTACATCAGGACGCCGTCTTTCGCATCGGAATATCGGGCAACGTCCAGCCAGTGCCGCCCCCAGCGTTCGCCATGCCGAGGCGACACCAGCAGTCGATCGACGAGTCGCTCATAAGCAAACGGCTGATCGTCATTCGTAAACCGATGCGTCTCTTCCGGAGTCGGAAGAATTCCCAACAGATCAAGATACAACCGGCGAATCAACGTCGACCGATTGGCTTCAGGGGACGGCTGCAGCCCTTCTTTTTCGAGACGGGCGAGCACGAAGGCATCCACTTCGTTCTGCATCCAGCTGGTGTTCTTCACCTGCGGCAGAACCGGTCGGCTGACTTTCTGAAACGCCCAGTGATCGCTGGTCGGTCGACCATCGGCTGATGGTTTGTCTTCAGCCGCTGACTTCGCCCCCTGATCAATCCAGGTTTTCACGAGATCAATCTGCTGGTCCGAAAGCTTCGGAAGTTCAAACGGCATTTGAGCAACGTCGCCTTCGCCGATCAGCACCCGGTAAAGCAGACTCTTACTGGAATCGCCCGGCACGAGTACCGCACCGCGGTCGCCCCCTTCCAGCAGCAGGTTGCCAAAGTCCGCGCGAAACCCAGATTCAACCATCTCGCCGCCGTGACAACTTACGCAGTACCGCTGAAGAATCGGCTTGATCTGCCTGGCAAAGTCGATGGGCTCGGCTGCGTTCACGAGCTGAGAATGAGCGACAAAGCAAAGGGCAAATCCGGTCAGCAGGGCTTTGATGAATCGCATGGTTGAACTCGCGTTGAGTTGTTTTGATGAGGTGAACCACGGAAGAAACGGAAGGACACGGAAGAAAAAAGTTCCTTTCCGTGTCCTTCCGTGTGTTCCGTGGTTGAAAATTCTTCTTGTCAGCATAAGCGAGAAAGCAATGGTAAGCATCGCACGTGATTCTCTGCGTCCCTTTGTGTCTTCGCGGCTCCGCGTCAGAACTGAGTTTTGCTCGTTCGCAAATCCTCAAGTGCCAGCGATCGTTGGCTGGTTATCGTACTCTCAGCCTTCCGATCGACCAATCGAGGCGGTGGTTGCGGCATGAACGACCTCCCGGTCAAGGCCGCACATTCGTAGCGGTTGGCGATTCATTCAGACTCTAACGGCGGCGTGGACGATCAGAAGTGGAAACTGTTTCGACGTGCGCAGCGGCTGCATCCATGAGCAATTCCACTCTTCGACAGAATCAGGATAACCGACACTTCTTTCTGTCGCTGGCACTGGTGCTGGTGGGGTTTGGAGTGTTGATGGTGCATAGCGCCAGCATCACGTCGTGGCCGACTGAGTTCGAACGTGTTTACCTGACGAAGCATCTCAAGTTTCTGGCGATTGCAATTACGGCGGCGAGTATTGCCGGCGCGCTTCCGGCGCGGTTCTGGTTTAAATCCGCTCCCTGGCTGTTTGTCGGGACTCTGTTGCTGCTGATTGCGGTGTTGATTCCTGGCGTCGGCACACGCGTCAATGGAGCACAGCGGTGGTTGCGGCTGGCAGGGTTTTCGATGCAGCCGTCGGAACTCGCCAAACTGACGCTACCGCTGTTTCTGGCGAGAGGCGTGCTGCTTTGTCGCGAGCGGCTCGGTCATTGGTTCTTCGGTACGGTGCCGTTTGTGGTTCCCACTGCTTTGACGGCCGGCCTGGTGATGCTCGAACCCGACCTGGGGACGTCGGCATTTCTGATGGGTTCTGCCGGGCTGGTACTCTTTTTCGGTGGCTGGCCAATCCGGAATTTTACGATCGGCATTGGAGCCGCTGCATCCGCCGGAGTCTTCCTGATCAGCGTGACCAGTTACCGCATGCGCCGCATCACGGATTTCGTTTCTGTCTGGACGGACTTCCGCGGCAGCGATGCCTGGCAGTTGAAGCAATCGCTCATTGCTCTGGGAGCTGGTGGGCTGTGGGGAGTCGGGCTGGGGCGAGGTTCGCAGAAGCTCAGCTTCCTGCCTGAATCGAATACCGACTTCGTCTTTGCTGTTGTAGGAGAAGAACTCGGACTCGCCGGAACGGCTGGACTGGCCATTCTGTGGTGCGGAGTTTTCTGGTCGGGGGCTCGTTTGTTTCGCGAGTTCCGTTCCAACTGCTTCGCCTCCGTGGTGGCGATGACTCTGCTGACACAGCTTGTCGGTCAGGCACTGTTGAATACCGCCGTCGTCACGGCGCTGGTGCCCACGACAGGGATTCCGCATCCGCTGGTCAGTTACGGCGGGTCAAGTCTTGTCGTGAGTATCGTGTCGCTGGGTATCATCGTGAGCATGTCCCGAGCCGATGAAACGTTCGATGCATGCGTGCTGAATTAGTCGCCGTCAATCGGTCACGCCATGGAACACGCGCCATGGATCAGTTGACAGTCAGCGCGAGAATCCAAACGCTGTGACGGATTTCGTCGGATGAAGACGCAATCGCAGGCGGGTTTCATTCCAGAATTGACGACACGCTAACAAGGGTTGCTTCGATGACTGATCACAAACGAGTTCTGGCGATTCACGCCCACCCTGACGATGTCGAGTTTCAGTGTGCCGGAGTCCTTGCCCTGCTGAAGCAGAAGGGCTGGCAGGTGACCATCATGACGATGACGCCCGGCGACTGCGGCAGCGCGGAACTCGCTGTGGAAGAGATCGCACAGATTCGTCGCGAAGAAGCACTCGCCGCGGCTAACCTGCTCGGAGCGGATTACGATTGCCTGGAATTTCGAGACCTCAGCATCTGCTTCGACAATGAGTCCCGTCGTCGAGTCACCGAAGCATTGCGGAAGTGTCGACCGGATATCGTGCTGACCGCTCCACCCGTCGATTACATGCCCGACCATGAATTCACGAGCCTGCTGGTCCGCGACGCGTGCTTCAACGCTCCGATTCCGAACTACGAAACCGATGATGCCGCTCCCGCACCGCCTCTCGATAGGATCCCGCACCTGTATTATGTCGATCCGATTGAAGGCACCGACTGGTTCGGTCAGCGCGTCGAGCCGGAATTCATCATCGATATTTCAAAGACGTTCGAGCTGAAACAGCAGATGCTCGCCTGCCACGCCAGCCAGCGGGACTGGCTGCTCAAACAACACGGTATCGACGAATATCTCAACAGCTGCGAACGCTGGAGTGCCCACCGCGGCGAAGAACTCGGTGTCAAATACGGTGAAGCCTTCCGCCAGCACAAAGGCCATCCCTACCCGTCGGACAATCGTCTGCTGAACGAATTAAATGGGTCAGGGTTGTGTTCAGAATAACGTTCCAATTTCCAGTGACGTCACTTCCGCGCAGGTGTTCGGGAATGACGAACATTGTCGTACTCAACGGATTCGGGACGCCGAATGACTTCATGACTTCACGCCGGGTTCTGCCAGTTTGGAAACAGCTTACGCAGGATTGTCAGAATGGCTGGCAACGGAACCAGAGAGACAAACAGGCAACTGCCGACTCCAATAACAAGTACCAGACCGACGCTGTAGAGGCCTCGGTGAGCGGCGATCATCATGCTGCCGAAACCGATCATCGACGTTAACGATGTCAGCACAATGGCGTTCATCGTGCTCGGTGAGAGTCGGTACCCTCCGGACTGCGAGCCGAAGTCGTGCAGCACATGAACTCCGTCGTCGACTCCGATGCCAAGAATCAGCGGCAGCAGAATCAGATTCGCCGGGTTAAAGCTGATGCCGCAGTATGCCAGTATTCCGAAGGAAAAGAGCCCTCCCAGAACAGGTGGCAAAAGTGCGAGGCCTGCGAACACGACGCTGCGGAAATTCAGCACGAACGAAATTGACAACATCAATGACAGAAGTGACCCGAGCACAATCCACCAGTTCAGGGCGCCACTTTGCGAATACTGAGCAACGGCGATGCAAGCGGTAATAATGGTGGCCGGCAGCGTTGTTTTGAGTGCTCCGTCAGGCCCGAGAAAGTTGATCAGCAAAACGATGGTGATCACCACGAACGCGTAAACAGCCGCGTGCTGATAACTTTCCATGATCTGTCGCGACGCTTCGTAGTTCTGCAGCGGCGTGCCGGTCACTTCAGGGTCGACGGTTCTGACATCGTTGACGAAGGCTCGCAGCGGATCGATGTCCCAGATCGGCTGCTTCGGGTAAACCTGCAGCAGCCATCGACCATCGCTGCTGACAAATCTCGACGTCAAGGCGTCCGGCAAATCTTTAATCGTTACCGGATCGGGATCTGCTGACTCCGCCAGCAGGGTCAGCTGTGTCAGCAATGAAGCGGTTAGACGCTGTTGATACTCAGAAAGCACGGTCAGTTGATCTTCCAGCTCCAGCGTTTCCAGTGCGTTCAGAAGTCGGTCGATGGCTGCCGCAGCCAGTCGAGCCTGCTGATGACTCAAATTACTGGTGTGTGTGAAGAGCTGCTCGAACATCCGACCGACCAGGTTGGGATTGATAACCGGTGGTGGAGGCATCTCCGTCGGAAGACGACTGAGCTGAGCGTTGAAACCCTGAACCAGTAACTGAGTTTGCTCGGGAGGAAACTCAGGCAGCCGCGTGGCCAGCTCTTCTACGTGGTCCACCGAACTCAGGTTCAGAAACTCGCTGCGTAATCTTCGGGCTTCGCTGGCGGATCGCGCTACCGAGACCGCGTAGAGCAGCGAACCTTTTCCCGAACGATCTTTGTCGTCGTTACCGTTAAAAATGCGTCGCTGAATATCGACAGACTCAAGACCATCGGCCTGCAGATTGAGCAGGTTGTAATCGTAGCTGACGGCAGATTGCGGCCAGCCGTTGTGAAAGGTGATTCCCTGAGCCCCCACGATGGCGACAAGCGACAGTGACAGCGCAGCAACCAATCCTGGAAAACGATGAATGATGGCTCTGAAAATGTCGCCCTGAAACGGAGTAGGAAGTGCCTGATGCTCAAGACCGCGGTCAGCGAACGTCACCAGCGCAGGCAGGACCAGAAACGTTGCTGCGGTGCAGATCAGAACTCCGCTGCCGGCAATCAGACCCAGTTCGGCGACACCCAGAAATTCTGTAAATGACGCACAATAAAAAGCGAGAGCTGTGGTAATCGCAGCCGTCACGATTCCCACACCGACGCTCGCAGAGCTGGACGACAGCGCCTGTGCCAGATCTTCGCCGTGATGCCTGAGTTCCAGATAACGGGCGAGGTAGTGAATCGCAAAATCGATTCCCAGACCGATCAGAATGGCAGCGAAGGAAACCGATAGAATGTTGAGATGGCCGATCGACAACGTTGTGAATCCGAATGTCCAGCTCATTCCAACGGCAAGCATGATCATGGCAAGCAGCGGGTGCTTCCAGCCTCGAAATCCGACCAGCAGCAGAACACCCACAAACACAAACGACAGCAGCGACGCCTTGATCATGTCGCTTTGCGAGCGTCGCATTTCGTCGCTTTCCAGCACGGGAATTCCGGTCAGGCCGATGCGCACGTTCGGATGCTGAGGCCGAACGTTGGCGATCAGTTCCCGGAGCCGATCGATCGATTGAGACGCGCCATTGAAGTTGCCGGGTTGCTGAACGGGGCGTGCTTTCAGAAAGCCGATGGTCCCCGATTCGTTCATGAGGTACACGACGTCGCCGCTTTCGCGACGAACTTTCGGGTCAACGGAAAGGAGTTCAGGCCATGGACTCGTGAATTCTTTGTGTGCGACAAACTGAGCCAGGCTTGAAGCGAGTCGCTCTGTCTGTGCCAGCACACCGTTAAGCTTCCGTTTCGCGGTGGCAGTTTCGGTGACTGTCAGTTGAGAGTCCGCAGACGACGGATCGGCATCCGGAGTCAGCTTGCGAGTCAGACTGTTTATCTGAACCAGGAGCGACGTGGCGAACAGATCCAGCCGGAGCCGATTCCAGCCTCCATCGAGAATTGGCCGGAACTCTTCCAGATGATGCAGGCCCTGTTCGAGCTGCTCTGGACTGAGGTATTGTAATCCTTTGCGTTTAAGACTTCCGGTTTCGACTTTGAAGAGGATCTGATCGAACAGCTGAGATTCGGCCTGCAGGCGACCGCCAAGGTCTTCCATCAAGGTTTTGATGGCATCAGGATTATTGCTTTCGGCAACGACGACCAGGTCCGAACTGTCACCGAATGACTGAGTGAAGTTCGTCCAGCGTCGATGAAAGTCGGCGGAAGGGTCAATCAGATCTGATCGCTGCGTACGAAATTCAATGAAGGCGACGGTCACCAGTACCGCAGCTATTGCGGACAGTGATGTGATCGTGAGCACCAGAATCGGGCGTGAGCAGGCGGCCTCGGTGATCGCGCGGAGCGGCTCACTGAGATGAAACGGGCGAGCGTTGTCGGTCCGTTCTTGCGGCATGCGGGTATTGGTGGCTGGGTGTTTCTGAAAGTCAAAATAGGCCGGCGTAAATCGTCGCCCTTTTCCCCGGATTCACTGAAGGATGAACGGAGAACAACTGACTCACAGAATAACGGCCGGCCCCTTTCCGATCACGTGAACAGCCCACTGACAGATTCGGCTCGATGGATTCTTCGAATCGCTTCACCCAGAAGAGGAGCGATTGACACCACTCTTAAGTTGTCAAACCGGCGCGCTGGTGAGAGAGGCAGGGTATTCGTCACGACAACTTCCGTAATGGGCGCGTTTCGAAGTTTCTCAATGGCTGGTCCACAAAACACGGCGTGAGTTGCACTGACGTAAATCTCGCGGGCTCCCAGATCCCTGGCAACCTGTGCCGCTCCGACGATCGATCCAGCGGTAGAGATCATGTCATCGAACAGCAGTGCCACTTTCCCTTCAATGGGCCCGCCAATGATATTGGCTTGTCGTGTTTCAGTAGCGCTGGAACGGCGTTTGTCGACAATTGCGAACTGGCCACCCAGATTCGCAACATGCTTGAGTGACCGTTTGATACTGCCTTCGTCCGGGCTGACAATCACCAGATCCTCAGGCGGAATAGCCAACGAACGGAAATAGTCGTCGACCGTTCCCGCCGCATAAAGATGGTCAACCGGAACGTCAAAGAATCCTTGAATCTGCGCGGCGTGCAGATCGATCGTGACGACGCGATCAGCTCCGGCCTTGGTGATCAGATTGGCGACAAGCTTGGCGGTAATCGGCACTCGACCAGAATCCTTCCGGTCCTGCCGGGCGTAACCGTAATACGGAATGACTGCGGTGATCCTTTCGGCGCTGGCTCTCGCGCAGGCGTCGATCATGATCAGCAGCTCCATCAGATTCTTGTCGACCGGCGGCCCGGTGGGTTGAATCAGAAAGACATCCCGGCCACGAATGTTTTCATCCAGCTTGCAACTGATTTCCCCATCCGGGAAGTCCGATAGCTGGACATCTCCCAGTTCGAGTCCGAGGTGCTGGGCAATTTCGACAGCGAGTTCGCGGTGAGCTCGGCCGCTGAGCAGGACAAGTCGGTCGTACATGGTGATTCCGTGAGGGCCGCAGGTAGAGAAAGTCCGGGCATGTTGGCAGGGTGGCCATGTCAGATGCAATTCAAACGACCGCAAGAAACCGCGAAAGAACAAGTTCCAGAGCGATGGTGGCCTGAGCGACCCGATCGTGACAGACCGTCGCGGCTTCGTAACCGGGATTCCTGACAAAGAGACAAAAGACAGGACGAGCCGGTGGCTGCTTCACTGCGCGAGCGACGTCTGGCAATCAAGAGTACTGTTCCGCACCAACCCCGCTCTCAACGATGCTAACGGATGGCGGTTTGTCGCCATTGTCAGTCAGTGGTGCCTTCATCCTCTTGCTCTTGTGACAAATTCAGCTAACCCCTGCAGTCAGTCAAAATCGATCAGAACTGCCAGACTGCTCATTTGACGATTGCTGTGTCCTGTTGTCAGCCTGTTCCGTACGGCTCATGACGCGCGAGACAGGCTGGTCTCCGATTGTAACGGTGAATTCAGTTTTTCGATCTGCCGCAATTCTGCCTGCATTGCTGACAGGAGGCACCGGGATGACTGCACCTGCGCGATGGATCAGTTGTCATACGACGGCAGTACCACATTCTGCCGTCGGCGCGCCGTACTTTGACAAAAGAATTGCATCAGCTATGGCCGGTCACTAGTTTGAGGACCGATTACAGAAGATACGGACGACTTCCCGCGATGCATGGCTTACGCTGGACAGATTGGTTCGTTAAGTCGAATCGATTTGTGAATCAAGGGACCATGTCCGTGCAATGTTCGCTGTGGAGAGTTCAGACTGCGATCAACGATCCTGGTCGGATGGAGTTCTCCTTTCCTGGCTTCTGAATTCTCACACTCAGCGCTCTCTCGCAAGACTGACGTTATGGCAACCGAATCTCAGGTTACAGGTGGCATGGATCCCCCTGCGGAACCTCGACTCGAAATCAGCGGGTCTCGACAGCTGACGAATTGGATGGCTGACCACAAGGTGAGCCTCGGATTCACGACATATCAGACCGGTAAAGTGTTTCTCATCGGCGTCAAGCCGGAAGATAAGCTTTCGGTCTTCGAACGCACGTTTAACAGATGCATGGGGCTGTGCTCGGACAACGACGGGCAAACCCTCTGGATGAGTTCGCTTTACCAGCTATGGAGATTTGAAAACGTACTGGAATCAGGACAGTCAGCAGATGGTTACGATCGGCTGTATGTTCCTCAGGTTGGATACACCACGGGAGACATTGACGTTCACGACGTTGCGGTTCAGTCAGACGGACGCGTCGTCTTTGTTAATACGCTGTTCGGCTGTCTGTCGACGATGAGCGAGACTCACAGCTTTCGACCGCTGTGGAAACCACCGTTTATCAGTCGTCTGGCTGCCGAGGATCGCTGTCATCTGAACGGGATGGCCCTGAAGGATGGTCGTCCCAAATGGGTAACAGCAGTCAGTCAATCTGACGTCAACGATGGCTGGCGGGATCGGCGGCGAGATGGCGGATGCATTATTGATGTAGAATCGAATGAAATCGTCGTTGACGGATTGTCGATGCCGCATTCACCCCGATGGTATCGAGATAAGTTGTGGGTGTTGGATTCCGGCAACGGCTATTTCGGATACGTTGACTTTGAGAAACGAAAGTTTGAACCGGTAACGTTTTGCCCCGGTTATCAGAGAGGTATGGCGTTTGCGGGAGATTACGCGATCGTTGGACTCTCGCGGCCCAGACATAACAAGACGTTTTCCGGACTGTCGCTCGATGAGGAACTGAAGAGTCGAGATGCGGATGCCAGATGCGGACTTCAGGTGATCGATCTTCGTACGGGCGACATCGTTCACTGGCTGAGAATTGAAGGAATTGTTGAAGAACTTTACGACGTCATTGCGTTACCTGGAGTCGTACGGCCAATGATGATCGGGTTCAAAACGGACGAAATCCGACGGACACTTTCGGTCGGACCGGACGGAGAACTGTGAGAACAGAAATGGGTGAGCGGCTTCGCCGGATATTCTCGACGGAGCGATGCTTTCTCTGATCTCCACTTGACGGTGGAGTCATCGACGACGCGATCCCGACAATGAATGCCGGGCCGAGACACAGTAGCGTTCAAGTCGCACGAGGTACTTGAGTCGCAGGTCGGGCTGCATGCCGGATGGATGCCGCAGCTCATTGACAACATGGAAGGTACGTTGCTGCGACGGAGACCGGAAACTCACGTCGTGTAGTTGGTGCCCGAAACCGCAGAGCGTCGATTGTCTTCCTTAACAGAGTTACTGGCGTTGTCCCGACTGCCTGAAAGTGGCAACGGAGCAGATACAAGGCGTCGCTGCGATTTGTCCTGTGGATCAGTTTGAGACATAGATTCGGGAACCTTCCGACTCGTTGACCGTCCAACCGGTTTCAAAGTGAAATCTGTAACGAGCTAACTGGTCACATTTAATAGCTGATCTGTGTAAATATGTCTGAATGATTCGTGAGCTGAAATATTCAGTGGGATCAGAATTTCAGGTGGAGTCAGGAAAACTGGTCTGAACTCTACTTTGGATGCAGGCAACGGAACTATTGGGCCACGAGAACCCGCACCCCTGATGTGTGTTGTTTGGAGTTACGAATCATGCTGTTGACAGATTGGCTGACACGCCTGTCCGCTTCGCATTTACAGAACTGTGATCAAAACCGTCCTGCCCGTAGCCGTCGCCGAGGCGTACGACTTGCCAGAACGGCGGATGTCTCTATTCAGCCCGAATCACTCGAACAGCGACTGCTCCTGAGTGCCGCCAACGTCATGCTGAGCGAGGTGGCCGGAACTGCAGGATTTCAGCTGAGTGGGGAATCTCCGGCGATTGGCAATTTTGGCAATGGCATCAGGCCAGCGGGTGACGTCAACGGCGATGGATTTGAAGACGTCATCATCGGCGCCAACTACCAGAACAATTCTGCGGGCGCTGCGTACGTTCTGTTTGGCAGGTCGAATGGTTTCAGTCCCGTACCGAATCTCGACACGTTCACATCGGCCGACGGTTTCGCGATTCGAGGACTCAATGGCTCTTCCCCTGGACCAGCAGACTTTGCCGGTACTGCAGTCTCGGGAGCCGGCGACATCAACGGCGATGGATTCGACGATCTGGTGGTTGTGAATTCGAAGTACAGCGCGACCTATGATGGCGGTTCCGGCTACGTCATTTTTGGGAAATCCAATAATACAGATGTCAATCTGAGCACAATTGATACGGGGGCAAGCGACACCGTTGGATTTAGAATTGCCGGTCTCGGAAATACAGAACAGCTGGTTAATACGGCCGACTTCGCTGGAACCGCAGGAGACATCAACGGCGATGGTTACGACGATGTTGTCTTCGGCAGTCCCAAAACTCCTGTGGGTGGGGGGTACGGCACCGGTGCCGCCTATGTCGTTTTTGGTAAGAGTAGTGGTTTCGCCAATCTGAATGTCTCAGACCTGAATGGTACGAACGGTTTTGAGTTTACCGATTCACTGAACAGTAGCAGTATCAGTAATCAAGGCTACATTGGCGCCACGGTGAGTCTCCAGGGAGACCTGAATGGAGACGGTTTCAGTGACCTGGTGGTGGGCGCACCGAAACGATCCGGATACGACGGAGAGATCTTTGTCGTCTTCGGTCGGAGCAGTTTCAGCGCGACTGTCGAAGTGAACTCGCTGAACGGTACAACGGGCTTCAAGGCCACTGGCACAACCGGACAGCAGGCAAAGACCGGCGTTGCGATCAGTAGCGGAGGCGATGTTAACGGGGACGGTATTGACGACTTCGTAATTGGAGCTCCAGGTAGCTACGACTACGCTCACGTCCAGGGACGAGCCTACGTCGTTTTTGGAAAGACGAACCTGGGATCGTCAGGCACTCTGAACCTGACAGCATTGAGCGGATCGAGCGGTTTCATTCTTAACGGAGCCGCCAACTACGACTTCGCTGGCACCTCAGTGAGCATCACAGGTGACATCAACGGTGATGGCTTTGACGATATCGTCGTGGGAACTCCGACACTGCCACTCGGTGATGTTTCGTCGCCTGACGCGGCCAACGGTAAGGCCTACGTGGTGTTTGGTGCGTCCAGCATTGCGGTGCCGGCGAATCTGGATGCCGTCAATGGAGTCAATGGATTCAAACTGATTGGTTCCGCTGGCCAGTATGCAGGTAGCCGAGTCGCCCTCGGTGCAGACCTGAACGGCGATGGTTTTGACGAACTGTTTATCGGAGAACCGTCCGGGTCCAGGATCACTGTTTTCTTTGGGACCGATTTCCTTCTGCATGATGGCAACTCCGGCAACGGTGAACTTGGTAACGCCCGGCAGTTGAGCGACGGTGCAACAGCTGGCACGTTAACGGCAACCCAGAACTCTGGGGCGGACATTCTTGTCGGTGGGGGCGGCAACGACACGCTGAACGCGGACGGTGGAGCAGATGTTCTGATCGGCGGACAAGGCGACGATGTCCTGGCGGCCAGCTTTACGAACTTTGCCACAGCGTTTCGATTTGACGGCGGTACCGGAGTTGACGTCCTGACCGGCGACTCGACGTTCGCCAATCAGACGGTCGATCTGACGGCGGTGCCAGGAAATCGCATCAACGATATTGAGATCATCGATCTCGAAGACGCCGCTACCGAGACGCTTGTTCTGAATCTCAAAACCGTTCTCGCCATCACTGGAGCGGGAACGACGATTGCCAGTTCATCGCCATTCGCGACCAACGATGCCCATACCCTCACGATCCTTCGCGACGCCGACGACGTCATTAACGGTATTGCCGATGGAGTGAACGGATGGACCCAGGGAGCTAACCAGTCCATCGACGGGAAGACCTTTGAAGTGTTCACCCAGGCAGGAGCCACTGTCAGGATCCAGTCGACTGTCACGGCTACTGGCAACATTGACGGAGATGGCGACTTTGACACAAATGATTCATTCATGATCAACATTGTCTTGCTGGGAGCGTCCGACTCGTTGATTAACAGTTCCAAGGGGGCGAGTCCGCTGACAGCGCAGGAGATTCGCGACAATATAACGGCTTTGCTGGCTTCCGGGACGTTCGACGTGGATGGTGATGGTGACTCAGAATCGAACGATTCGTTTCTGGTGAACATCGTCAAGCTGGGAGCATCGGATGCGTTGGTCAACAGCTCAAAAGGAGCAAGTCCACTGACTGCGGCTCAAATCAAAGCGAACGTGGCTGCCCTAACACCGTCTGCTGGACGTCCACAGTCGCCTCTTCAAACAGCAGTGACCACCTCAACCAACAGCACGTCTGGATCGACACCACCGATAGCACCCTCATTTCTGGCTCCTGTACAACAGGACGCTTCAGAATCGTCACTACCGGAAATTCCGTCATTTCTGAGTCCGCCACCGGTCCCTTTGCTACAGAACGAACAAAGTGTCGCCGTCCAATCCACTTATGGTGACGATTTATCCGGTGTGGGCCAGGTTACTGCCTCAAGTAATCAAAATCCTGATGAAGCGTTCATAACGAATCAGCTTGATGTAATGATGAATCTACTGTCGTGATGACATCAGTAACTTCTGAAACGGATTCGAATGGGGCATTCGAATCCGTTTCAGATTTCGCAATCACAAATGCTGACAACTCAATTCAACAAAGTGGACTGGCTGAAAATACGGCACAAAGTTCGCTTCTTTCGCACACTCAATAAGTCACATACTATTGAATGAGGCTGTTCTGCCATGCTTCTGAATCTTTTTCGATCATACCTCGGCACTGTAAAACATCGGATTCGCAGCACCAGTCGAGTCGCCGCACGTCGCTCGGGTGTACAACGACTGGTTCCACGTATCAGCTATCGTGCCTTGGAAACGCTGGAAGATCGGACCCTCCTGGCAGCGCAGGTCTTCTCTGCAGGAACGACTAGTCTGTCGGCGACAGCCGGTGGCACAGTCTCAATTCCCGTTTTTTATCAGACTCTGAACGACGCAGACGTCCCAACAACTCTTCAGACCAATCAGTTCAGCTTCAGCGTGCATTTTGACAGTACGCAGATCTCTCCGACGAAGAGTCCTGCTGTTCAAGTCGGGGATGTTTCGTTTTTGGAAGGCCTGGTCGTTTTGAATGATGCTGCCGCAGAATCGACCGACGATGGCGACACTGCCACGAATATGTCGATCACCGCCGCGTATTCTGATACTGATGGTGGAGGGCCTTTCGGAAATCCGGGGTTTCCGAACTCTCCGACGGCAACTGACACGCCGTTGCTACTCTTCACAATTCAATTTGACGTGTCAGCAGGTTTCACGGGACCGACAAACATCAACTTCACCGGCAGTCCCGGTGTCGTCTTCGGTCAGGCAGCAAACTTCGAATTCCGTGGTCAGAGTGTGACTCTCGATGGACCTCCGAGTGTTAGCATTGCGGCCACAACGAATGGAGCTGAAGGGTCGACAAACGGACTGTTCACAGTGACTCAGTCTGGGACCACGGGAACTGACACTGTGGTCAATTTTACAGTCGCCGGAACGGCTGACGACACGACTGACTTTAGCATTGCGACTGCCGGCAACGTCACCTATGACGCAGGAACAAATACCGGCACAGTGACAATTCCGACGGGAATGACCACAGCCACGATTCCGATCGTCGTACTCGACGGAGACACCACCGTTGAGGCAACGGAAGCGGTGAACATTACTCTGACCGGGATCAACAATGGGGACGCTTTGCTTAGTGCAGGCACGACTGACTCGATCGATATCACTGACAATGACACCGCTACCGCGACGTTTACCAGTACCAGTGTCAGTGGTGCTGAATCTGGCAATCGAACATTCGATGTTACGCTTGATAATCCCGTCGACCAGTCTCTGACGCTTGACGTGACGTTCTCGGACGGGACTGCGACTGGCGGCGGAGCGGACTACACCAGTACCGCTCAGACCATCACATTCATCGCAGGCATGACTACGGCCACGGGCTCAGTCACGGTACCCATAACCGCCGACAACATTGTTGAGGCGGACGAGACATTCACGGTTAATCTCGCCGTCAACGGCGATCAGGGGGACCGTTCGATCGTGACGAACGCAACTGGCTCGACAGCAACGGGCACGATCACCAACACGGATACGGCATCGGTAACGATCGACGATATCACACTTGACGAAGGCACCGGCGGCACGACGACGGCGTTCACGTTTACCGTGACTCTGGATCAGGCAGTCCAGGGTGGATTTTCGCTCGCTTATACCACAAATAATGGAACTGCAAACGCGGGTTCTGATTACGTCGACAACGATGGCGGTCTGACGTTTGCCGGGACGATGGGCGAAACCGAAACAATCACCGTACTCGTGAATCACGATTCGACGGTTGAGGCCGACGAGACTTTCACCGTTCTGCTTGGTGCGATTTCAGGACTCGGTGCAGGCATTGCTTCGGGCGACATCACGATCCAGGGAACTGGTGGGGATGGAGTCATCACGAATGACGACATCGACCTGGCAATTGCTGCCGATCAGGTATCGAAGAACGAGGGAAACAGTGGCAATACGGCTTACACATTTACGGTGACTCGCACCGGTGCAACTAACGGTGTGACGACAGCCAACTTCGCCGTAACTGGCACAGGCTCCAATCCCGCCGACGCAGACGACTTTGGCGGGGCGTTCCCATCCGGCGTCGTGACGTTCAATGCAACCGAAACAACAAAGACCATCACGATTAATGTGAACGGTGACAGTACGGTTGAATTGAATGAAGACTTCCTGGTGACTCTTTCCGGAGCTTCGGACGATGCTGGCAACTCCGTCGACATTGCATCCGCTACGGCCTCGACCACGATCACGAACGACGATGCTGCAACGGTGAACATCGTTAACAACGGCGACGGTGCCGAGACAGACAGTCCAACTGCTGGCCAGTTCCGGGCGACCTTGTCAGCGGCAAGTTCGACTGCGACGACCGTCACCTACACCGTCGGTGGGACGGCGGTCGCTGACAGTGACTATACGGCCTTGAGCGGTACTGTGGTCATTCCGGCGGGTGACTTGTTTGCCCCGATCGACGTCACGGTCCTCGGCGATGATATTGTCGAAGACGACGAGACAGTTGATGTAACGCTTACTGCAGTGACGGTGGCGAATCCCGGCATCACACTTGGTGCCACCACGATGGCGTCTGTCACAATCACCGATGACGACACGGCGACAATCACCATCGGTAACGCTTCAGTAACCGAGGGTGGCAATCTGACATTTACCGTGTCGACCGACAAGTTGATCGACGAAGCGGTCACAATCAACGTCAACTTTGCTGATGTGTCGACCGAAGGAGTCGCCGACTTCGCCAATGCAATGCAGCAGATTACGTTGCCGGCTTCGACCATGACTCAGTCTGTGAGTGTTTCCACCGTAGATGACATGCTGGTCGAAGGCACGGAATCATTGACGGCAACCATCAGCCTTGGGGCTGCCGTCACAGGTGCTCGAGGCGTGACTGTTTCAAGTACGGCTGGCACGGGAACGATCAACGATAATGACACCGCCGTATTCTCATTTGACCAGGCGACAAGTTCGGTCAATGAAGGTCCGCTTCCAAATCCGAACAACGTCAATGTAGCAGTCACATTGCTGGTTACTGCTAATGGCATGGCCGGTACGGGGACACTCGAAGGGAATCTGTCGATCGACGTTAGCGATGCTGGCGGAAGCACTGCAACTCGCGGTGCCGGCGCTGACTTCACAAGTCCAACGAATCCTGTGACTTTGACCTTCTCAGCCAGCGGTACTCAGAACGCAGTATTTACGATCAATGACGATGCGATTAAGGAACCCAACGAAACCATTAATCTAAGTCTGACGAGCCCAACATCGCCGGCCACCGTCGATGCAGGTAACGCATCACATGTCATTACCATTCTTGACGACGACACTCCGCAAATCTCTGTCGCAGCGACGGTTGATACGGTTGACGAGAACGGAACTCCCAATCTGCAGTACACGTTTACTCGTACAGGCGACCAGACAGATCCGATAACCGTTAACTTTGAAGTAACGGGAACGACAGATGCGAATACAGATTTCACGGTGAGTGGTGCTGCTTCATTCAATGCAGGAACCGGCCAGGGCACAATCGTTATCGGAGCTGGACAGCCGACAGCAGTGCTGACGATTGATCCGACCGGAGACTCAATCGTCGAGGACAACGAAACCGTTCAGGTGACAGTGCTCGCCGATACAATGTTGCCTCCGAACAACACCTATAACATTGGAGCAATGTCATCTGACACGGGCACGATTACCGACGATGACAGTGCGACGCTGTCGATCAGTGCTCCGACGATCACGGAGACGGACGCGGATCAGACGGTGACGTTCACGGTGACGCTGGACAAGGCAGTGGAAGGCGGGTTCAGCGTGGCGATCAGTGCTGCGGACATCAGCA
>JABMPE010000535.1 GCA_013203845.1 Rhodopirellula sp.
AGGTTCTTCGCGAAGAAGACAAACGCAATCGACAAGACATTGAAGAGCACTACCGGAGCAAACTTTGTCCAACTGGCTGCATGCTCCGCAGACGCTTGAGCGTCTGCGCCCAGACCAGAAAGCTGTTCAACGGCTGAATGGACTCCGAGATTGTTTCCGAACTGAAAGGCTGCGGCGATAAAGAACACCCCAAAGCCAATCAGAATTGCCAGCGGACGACCGGCGCGTTCACGGACAAGATCTCCCATCGATCGCTGTGACACGACACCAATCTTCGCACCAAGTGCGGTGTAGACCAGCATGAAGACCACGGCGATAACAACAATCCAGGACAGGCTGTAACCGTAAGTCGCGCCCGTTTTTGAGCTGGTCATGATGCTGCCGGGCCCAATGACGACACAGGCGGTGATCAGGCCTGGGCCGATTCGCTGATACCAGGGACGGGATACAGAAGTCGCGGAAGAGGGGGCGATGTCACTCATGGAAGGCTCGTCGATGGGGTGCAGGTCGAGAGGAATGTTCGAACAAATGGCGGGTGCGTCACCGGTAGCGTCTCGCAGGATGACCATCGCTACATCGGCAATGCTGAATATGTTCGCGTCAGACTACTTGAATTCTTCTGCGAGGCGTACCGATCCGGCGACATCATCAAAATAAAAAAGGAGCGTCTTTGAAATAGCGTTGTCATAACCAGACCGTCTGCTGCTGCGAAACTTTGCTGCTGCGAAACACAGAAACCGTTGACTCGGACATTATCTCGTCAGCGTCAACACTTGCTCCAGTCGGCATTAACAACTGCTCCACCTGACGAATCAGAGCACCAGTCCATGCTGGTTCCTGGACAGACCAAACAGGCGAGGCAGGAAATGAGGGCGACCCGGTTGTTTCGAATAAGAGCCCCAAAGTGGCGATTCGCTTTGCGAAACAACACGACATCAGGTTAAAGTTCATGAATGCGTTCGCTGTTGAAGAATCCACCCCCACTGCATCACCGCGTGTTCTGCCAGAATTGACAGTCGCGTCCCGCCTCGGTGTCGAACCATGCCTACTCGACGATTCCCTACACTCGTCGCTTTTGCTGGCTTATTGATTGCCAGCGAACTGTGCCCTGCTCAAGTTCCTGGAGCAGAAGGTGGCGATATTCCGAAAGCGACTGCTGCTGAGACTTCCGCGCAGTCTGAGTCATCCTCTGTTTCGCTGCACGACCACATCGATCAGCTCATCAGATCGGCGACGCCGAAATTCGCAGAACTGGCCGCCCCCGTTTCTTCGGACGACGAATTTGTCAGGCGAGCCTATCTCGACATTGCCGGGACGATTCCCACTGCCGAACAGACACGCGAATTCCTTGCTGACGAATCATCCGGAAAACGCCTGGCTTTGATCGATCAACTACTGGCCAGCCCGCAACACGCTCGTCGCCTGCAGTACGTGTTTGACGAGATGTTGATGGAACGTCGAGCCGGCGCTGACATTCCGAACGCTGACTGGCAGCAGTGGCTCCGGGAATCGTTCCACGACAACAAGCCGTGGAACCAGCTTGTCACGGAAATTCTTACTGCAGACGGTGTCGACGAGAAGCTGCGTCCGGCGGCCAAGTTTTATCTGGATCGCAAATTCGACGTCGACCTCGTAACGCGGGATATCGGGCGAGTCTTCCTGGGCGTTGATCTTGAATGCGCTCAATGCCACGACCACCCCAACATCGACGATTATTTACAGCGGCATTACTACGGGCTGAGTGCTTTTCTGAAACGCAGCTATCTCTTCACCGATCCAGAGTCAAAGAAGAAGGTGCTTGGTGAAAAGGCCGAAGGCGACGTCAAATTTACGTCTGTCTTTACCCAGGAAGAGGGCCAGACCGATCCTCACGTGCTCGACCTGCCCGGCATCCCCGATCCGGAACCCGCTAAAGAACTCTACATCGCCAAACCAGCCAGCAAGGTGCGAGGTATCCCGACCTACAGCCGTCGTCTGCAACTCGCGACAGCGATGGTTGCGGATAACAACGTCGACTTTCGCCAGAACATCGTCAATCGGCTCTGGGCGTTGATGATGGGGCGAGGCCTCGTGGAGCCCCTGGACATTCGACATACCGAAAATCCGCCGTCGCACCCGGAAGTTCTCGACCTGCTGGCCGACGAGTTTCTGAAGCACCAGTACGACGTGCGCTGGCTGCTTCGAGAACTGGCACTCACAGAGACCTATCAACGTTCGAGCAACGTCTCTGCCGGTTCTGATAATCACAGCGTCGCCGCCCAGGCCTTTGCCTGTGGTCTCTTGAAACCACTCTCTCCGGAGCAACTGGCCTGGTCGTCGCTCGTCGCAACGGGTGTGTCGACAGTGACGATGAATGCTCAGGAAGCTGCGTTGTTGAAGGCCGAGCCTGAAGCGGCTGCCACAAAAACAAAAGACCTGTTGTGGCGGGAAGAAGCTCTGGACAAAGCGTTGAAGCCGGAACTTGACACCGTCGTCGCTCGCTTCGCCGGACAAGGCGGTCAGAAAACCGGTTTCGAAGCGACCGCCAACCAGGCTCTGTTTCTGATCAACGGTCCCAACGTTGAAAAGTGGCTGAAACCTCAGGCAGGAGTTCTGACCGACCGACTGCAGAAGCTGGACTCGCCCACCGATCTTGCCGAAGAGTTATACGTCTCTGTTCTCTCGCGGTTACCGTCTGAAGACGAAACCGCCGCCGTAACAAGCTACGTGGAGTCCGTCAGCGATCGTGCCACGGCGATTCGCGAAATGACCTGGGCGTTGCTTTCCTCGGCTGAGTTCCGCTTCAATCACTGACCCGGTTTTGACCGACTTACATTTCACGCTTCCACGACTCGTAAATCGAGCAGCCACCAGACGAATTTCAAGGAGTGCATCGTGCGACGCGAAATCGGATGCAACCGAATCGATCACGAAGTCTCACGCCGGAACTTCGTTGCCGGCACGCTCGCCGGTGCCACGACCATCGGCGGTCTTCTGACACCATCACAGGCAGAAACCGTCAAGTCGGGCCAGAAACGAATCCTGCAGGTGTTCCTGCAGGGAGGCGTCAGCCAGTTCGAAAGCTGGGATCCAAAACCGGGAACAAAATACGGCGGGCCGTTTCGATCAATCTCGACGTCCGTCCCCGGAACGCACATCTGCGAACTGATGCCTCACATCGCGCAGCGAATGCACCGTCTGTCGATTGTCCGCAGCGTCAATCTGAAAACCAACGATCATGGAGTCGGCAGGCTGCGGCTGGAGAAGGGACGTATGGCGGGCGACTTTCCCTATGTCGGAGCCGTCGCTTCCAAGTATCTCGCACCAGCAAACCCGCCGCTTCCCGGCTATCTGCACATCACAACGCGCGGTCTTGAGGACAACACGAATGCGTTTCTGGGAGCTCAGCACGCTCAATTGAAACTGCTCGGTGTCAACCCTCCCGAGAACCTCGCGCGACCTGCCAGCGTTGATGAAGAAGCGGCCCGCCGCCGCAACGAATTTCGACGTCTCGCCAACGACAGGTTTGCCGGACGTGGCGGCCAGCCGGCATTCACCGAAGCCTTCGATTCGTCGTTCGAAATGGCTCAGAAACTCATGAGGCAGAAGTCGCTGTTCGAACAGGAACCCTCCGCGAAAGACGTCGAACGCTACGGCTCGCACCCGTTTGGCGTGCGATGCATCCTCGCTCGCGAACTTTTGAACAACGGTGCGACCTGCGTCAAAGTCACTCATCACGGTTACGACACGCACGCCGAGAATTTCAACTTCCACCTGGAACAGCTCGAAGAGTTCGACAGGACGTTCTGCATGCTGCTCGACGATCTGCACGATTCGGGAATGCTGGAGTCCACGCTCGTGCTGGTGTACTCAGAATTCGGTCGTACGCCGAAACTGAATCAGCGTTACGGGCGCGACCACTGGGGAGCGTCGTTCTCGGTCGCTCTTGGAGGATGCGGAATCGTTCCCGGAGCAATCGTCGGCTCGACCAATGCTGAAGGCACAGAAGTCGCGGAGCGGGAAGTTGGCGGCGGACATCTCTTCCACACCTATTTCCGAGCACTCGGGCTGGACACTTCAGTCAACCACGACATTCCTGGCCGACCAATTCCCATTGGCGACCCCTCTGTCGCCCCGATTGAGGAGCTACTGGCATGACGTCGTCCGCAGAACTTTCTCTGAAACAACCAGAACCAGACACACGCCCTGCTCCACCGCCGTTACCGGAGAATCCGGTTGACGTAACGCAGACACACGTCGTCGCCGAGTTCAAACACGAAGTCCCGTTGACGACCTGCCGCATCGATCCGACCGGTCGATATGTGTTTGCCGGCGCGGAAGATTTCAATGTTTACCGTTGGGATCTTTCGAGTGACGACTCGTCGAAAACGGTCTTCAACGGACACCAAAGCTGGGTGAGGTCACTGGATTTTTCGACCGACGGCGAGCTGCTCTTCACCGCTGGCTACGACCATCAAATCGGCATCTGGCACACCGCCGCCGACAAACCAGCTCCGTTGAGCATGATCAACGCTCACAACGGCTGGGTGAGATGGGTCCGCGTCAGCCCCGACGGAAAGCTGCTGGCGTCATGCGGCAATGACAACCTGATCAAACTCTGGAACATCCCCGACGGAACTCTGCATCGGGAATTCGCTGGCCATGATCGCTATCCATATGCCGTGGCCTTTCATCCCGATGGCAAACGTCTCGCGTCATTTGACCTGATGGGCGTCATCAAGGATTGGGACATCGAGACTGGCAAAGAACTCCGGTCACTTGAAGCAAAGTTCATGTGGGGCTTTGACGAAAAGTTTCGCGCGGACATGGGCGGTGCTCGCGACATGCGATTCAGCGATGACGGGAAAACTCTGATCGTTGCTGGCCTGACGGAAGTCACCAACGCTTTTGCCGGAGTCCACAAGCCGATGCTTCTTCTTGTCGACTGGGAGAAATTCGAGCATCGTCACAAATGGAAAGACGATGCCTACAAAGGAATGCTCTGGGGAGTCTGCGAACACCCCGAAGGATTTCTCGTCGCCGCGGGAGCACCTCAAGGTGGCACCAAGGGCATGCTCTGGTTCCTGAAACCCGGCGACGAAAAGCCATTTCATTCGGTAACGCTGTCGCACTGCGCGCGAGGCCTCGATCTGACGCCGGACAAGCGTCGCCTCGCCGTCCCGCAGTTCGACGGTCTGCTCCGCGTGTATCAGATGACCGCACAGCACCACGTCGGCTGAAACCACAACCCAGCGCGTCCGGTCAGTCGGCACGCATCGCGCATCTGTTTTCACCGCTCCGCAATGATGGGAGGCCAGGTTCGCAGCAACTCGCGGGCGCAAATCCGGGCGGCTTCTCGATGGCCAGTTGCGTTCCAGTGTCCCTCACCCGGTTGAGTGTTTGAAAAGCCGTGAGCATTCACCTGATGCTCTTCGTCGTAAGCTCGCAGATCTTCCGACAGCACAATCACAGGAAAGTCCGCCCGCTCTCCCAACTTCCGCAGCCGCGTATCGGCATAGTTCAAGTCAGTCACACCCAGCCGCTTGCAGTAATCCTGTCGCTTTTTCGCGTCCGAATTTACTTGAATGCCTGACGTCACAACCGTCATGGCGAAACGGCTTCCGTGGTCGACGACCTCCTGATTCATCTCAACAATCAATCGCTCCGTCAGTTTCCAGGCATGTTGCCAGTCGTCGTTCTCCGGTGGCCTGAAGCACTGATCGTCAAGCCCGACGCGATCTCTCGAATTATCATTCCCATCGATCTGATCTTTCACAGTTCGATCAGTGGAGAACTCGCCGTTTCGAATTGACTGAACGAGCTGCAGCACTCGTGACGAGTTAATCAATGCCGTTTTGATTCGAAAAGAATCAGTCTTCGCGTAAAGGAAGGTCGGGTCTGTTCGGAACGAGTTATCGAGCACCAGTGCGTCATCGACCATCTCGAACACCGGACGCAATTGTTGCGACTCCAGCCGCGAGGAATTGTTTCTCAGGTCATTCGCGGGCAGAAAAGCCAGCAGCACAATATCCGGATCAAACTGCCACACATGGTGACGCAACATCAGCAGTTCCTGCGTGGTTCCGTAACCGGAAACGCCGAAACTCAGAACTTCCACCTTACAGTCACCGGCAAAACGCTTTGTATTCAACTCCCGTTCCAGTACTGACGCCAACATCTCGTCCTGAGAAACCTGAAACGCTTCGATGTAGGAGTCACCGAGCACCGCTACGCGAAGAACATTCTCTGGTTTTTCGAGCGTATGTTCGCGGTCCCGGAAGCCGGCGGAGTTGATGCGTATCTCAGCCGCCCCTTCCTTCGACCACCAGCCGCGGAATCCCGGACTGAGCCCTGTCCCGCAATGCTCGTCCACCCTGTAGGGCAACGGGTACGAAACACCCATTGCGACGAGTACTCCTTCAGCCGCCGCAAACCCCAGCAGCAGTCCGAGTAACATCAACAGGAAACGGAGTTTCCAGGAAACTCGTCGACGTGGTTTTCCAGTGATCTGCGGAGACGATGAAACTTCCGACAAACTTAAAGTTCCTTTCGTGGCCAGACCAATCACATCCCCGTTACACGTTGAAGAGGAAGTGGCAGATGTCTCCATCCTGCATGATGTAGGCCTTGCCTTCAATTCTCAGCTTACCGGCGGCCCGAATCTCTTTCTCACCGCCGAATTTTTCGAGGTCTTCCAGCGAGTAAACCTCGGCACGAATAAAGCCTCGTTCGAAGTCCGTGTGAATCACACCGGCTCCCTGAGGAGCTGTTGCCCCGATCGGAATCGTCCACGCTCTGACTTCCTGCTCGCCAGCCGTGAAGTAACTCGCCAGCCCCAGCGTGTGATACGCGGCGCGAGCCAGCGGCGCGAGTGCCGGCTCCGTCAAACCGACCGACTCCAGTAGTTCCATACGATCTGCTTCGTCGACTTCCGCGAGTTCCGATTCGAGCTTCGCGCAAACCGGCACGACGTCCGCGCCATGCTGCGCCGCATACTCTCGCACTTTCTCGACGAGTGGCCCTTTGCCTTCCAGGTCGTCTTCGTCGACATTTGCGACGAACAGAATCGGCTTGGCAGTCATTAGCCCGTAACCATTCACCACTTTCTTCTCATCAGCGTCCAGTTCCAGCGTGCGAATCGGGATCGAGTCATTCACGCAGGCCAGGCATTTTTTGATCACAGACACGGCGAGCTTCGCGTCAGCGTCACCGCTGCGTGCGGTTCGTTCGACCTTGGGCAGCGTATTTTCGAGCGTCTGCATATCAGCCAGCAGGAGTTCGGTTTCGATGGTCTCGATGTCGGACAACGGATCAACTCCGCCTGCGACGTGCGTTACATCCGCGTCTTCAAAGCAGCGCACAACCTGCAGGATGGCGTCGACCTGGCGAATATGACTGAGAAACTTATTGCCCAGCCCCTCGCCCACGCTGGCGCCTTTCACAATGCCCGCAATGTCAACCAGTTTCAGCGTTGCCGGAATAATTTTCTTTGGGACGATGTACCTGGTAATTCGCTCCAGGCGACCATCTGGAACGGCGACGATGCCCTCGTTCGGCTCAATCGTACAGAACGGATAATTCGCACTGGCCGCCGCCTGCGAC
>JABMPE010000536.1 GCA_013203845.1 Rhodopirellula sp.
ACCGTTTATCGAAGGTGATGAAGACAGTCGCTACAACACGATTCCAGATGACATTCAAGAGCTTCGTACCGAACTAATGGCAGAGGAATCCGACCGTGGATACTTATCAGGTGAGCATGCCGAAGTCTTGAGTGACGACACTGCTGACCAGCATCCGCCATTCGTCGTGAAGCGAGCTAGCCAAGACACGTCTCCTGAGTCCAGCTCTGACTCCGAACCGACGTCCCAGTAGTCGGAAACCCACTCACAGCGATCCGTGAATGCAGCATTTCTACAATTTTTTGCGACGTTTAGTCAGGTTTCGACAGTAAAGATCTCAAAGTGCGTCACTCGTCGCCGACGCTTTGGACCAGCGTCTTCAGCTTGGCCATGACTCGGCTGCGGGCCAGGTAGACGGCTCCGACGGTCATGCCAAGTTCCTCGGCGACGTCCGGGCCGGAGCGGGCGGCGACGGCAGTGAACTCGAAGGCTTGCCAGGTTTGTTCGGAGACCTGTTGGCGGACCTGGTCGGCTGCCCAGTGGAGGACGCGGCGAGCGTAGTCGGCATCCCAGTCGTCCTCTTCCGGAACGGGATCCGGTTCTGACTGAAGTGCCGACTGGTGGTCGTCTCCGCCCGAGCCGTTGATGCGTCGAGCGGGACTCGCCAGCCAGTTTCTCAGCCGGTTGCGAGCGATCGTGAACAGCCAGCCGCGAAACGAACCGCGCTGCGGATCGTACTCCCACTGCCGCATCTGCTGCGCGACTGACGTCAGCACATCCTGAGCAATGTCGGCTGCGTCGGCATCCTGCAGGCCTTTCTTCCGAGCGAAGCCGTACACCAGCGGCGCGTACAGACCGACAAACTGCTCCCACGCCAGCCGGTCGTGCGCATCGCGCAGCCGGACCAGCAGACTGAGTCTTGTCGTCGGCGATTCACTCATGCAGTGGGCTCCGGACAGTCAGTACAGATCAACAAGCAGATCCTTTCGCGAATTCTGCGACAGGCTGACATTAATTTTGAACGCAGAGGCCGGAGAGGTCAGAAAACACAGAGGTTACGAGGAGAGTCCTCATGGTTCTCTTCGAGTCTGCTGTAATCTCTGCGTTCCCTGTTCCAAAATTTTAACCACGGATTACGCAGATAGGCACGGATGGCTTCACGAACGAGCGACGGAGCCCTGGACACGTCATTCCGGCGCAGGCGGAAATGATGAGGACGCGCCCGCTGGGTTGCTCCAGAAAGCCGTCGCGTTACTCTAATCGGCCACCCAGGACGGCTTTGAGGCATCAGTGAGAAACAGTTATGCGCGATTTTGAATACGAAGCTCCCACGGCACTCAGTGCGGCGATCGAACTGCTCGCTCAGGCTAACGGATCGGCGAAACCGCTGGCCGGCGGAACGGACCTCATCGACCATGTGCGAACCGGGCGACTTGAACCCGACCTGCTGGTCGACGTGAAGAAAATTGACGAACTCAACGTGCTGGAGTTGAACGGCGACGGACTCCGCGTAGGAGCCGCCGTGCCGTGTTACAAAATCTACGGCACGCCCGAGATTTCTCAGCAGTACGCCGCTCTGACGGACAGTTGTCGCATCATCGGCGGCATCCAGATCCAGAGCCGAGCCAGCGTTGGCGGCAACCTGTGCAACTCCGGTCCAGCCGCGGATTCGATTCCGAGTCTCATCGTGCTTGGCGGCGTGTGCGTCATCGCCGGCGCGAACGGAACTCGCGAAGTTCCCGCCGAAGCTTTCTGCACCGCTCCTGGCAAGAATGTTCTGGAAGCGGGTGAGCTGCTCGTTGAAATCAAATTTCCGGCACGACCGGACAACAGCGGATCGCACTACCGCCGCTTCATCCCGCGCAACGAGATGGACATCGCCGTCGTCAGCGTCGGAGCATCGGTCGAACTGGACGAAAGCAAACAGAATTTTGTCTCGGCCAGAATCGCCCTGGGAGCGGTCGCTGCGACGCCACTGTTTGCTCAGGCTGCTGGTGATCTACTGGCGGGACAACCGATCAACGATGATTCGATTGCAAAGGCCGCTGCGGCTGCGAAAGAAATCGCGACTCCGATTACGGACATGCGAGGCACCGCGGAATATCGAACTCACCTCATTGGCGTTCTCATTGAACGAGTCCTCAACGCGGCGGTTTCTCAGGCTCGCGGCGAAGCGATGTGCTACAAACCCGGACACTGATTTCCGTAGATCAGGCTGTGCCTGAGAAGTATTTCCCGTGAACTCCGTCAGGCATCGCCTGACTCGAAAATAGCAAAACAGGCGGACTCATCATGGCAAAAAAACGAGTCGTCACCACGACGATCAACGGCGATACACACGAGTTCCTCTGCAAGCCTCAACAGACGCTGCTGGAAGCGCTTCGCGACGTGCTCGGTCTCACCGGCACGAAGGAAGGCTGCTCCAACGGCAACTGCGGAGCGTGTACCGTGCAGATGAACGGTCGCCCGGTCGACAGTTGCCTCGTCCTGGCTGTGGAAGCGGAAGGTGCCAACCTGAAGACGATCGAAGGCGTGGCTTGCGGAAACCATCTCGACGAAGTGCAGAGTGCTTTCCTCGAAGGAGCGGCTTTGCAGTGCGGTATCTGCACGCCAGGTTTCATCATGCAGACCGAATCGCTGCTCGAAGAAAACGCGACACCCAGCGAAGAAGAGATTCGCTTCTATCTGTCCGGCAACCTCTGCCGCTGCACTGGCTACGACAAGATCGTCAAAGCCGTCCAGTGCGCTGCCGAACAACGCCAGGCAGCCAACGCCTGAAACATTTTCAACCACGAAAAACACTAAATACACGAAACACAGAACGGGCCGATGACGGAGATTATTTACAGGGACGAGTGTTACATAGTTATGGGAGCGTGCTTCGAAGTTTACAAAGTGAACGGCTGCGGTTTCGTCGAACCTGTTTACCAGGAATGTCTGGCTCTGGAACTTGCGTCTCAGAAAATCCCGTTTCAGGAACAGGTTGAATTAAACCTGAAGTACAAAGGCCAGCCGCTCACTCAGACATACAAACCTGATTTCGTATGTTTCGAAAAGATCATTGTCGAAATTAAGGCGGTCTCCGCACTCAACGACAAACATCGAGCACAGGTCCAGAACTATCTCAAAGCAACAGAATTCAAACTCGGACTACTCGTCAACTTCGGCCACTACCCAAAGGTCGAATGGGAAAGAATCGTTCGCTGAATCTGTTTCGTGTATTTAGTGTTTTTCGTGGTTCAAAAATCGTATCTGCCGCTCAGACACCTTCAGACTTTTCGATAATCTGTGAGAGATATCATGGCGACTGCTGAAAAGCCAAAATACAAAGTCATTGGAACTCGACCCGTCCGTCACGATGGCGTCGACAAAGTTACTGGTCGAGCTCGCTACGGAGCGGACACGCAGCTGACGGGAATGCTGTTTGCGGCGATGCTTCGCAGCCCGCACGCTCACGCCAATATCAAATCGATCGACACGTCGAAGGCCGAAGCACTGCCAGGCGTGCGGGCGGTGATGACAAATGCCGATCTGCCAGAGCAGGGCGATCGAATCGTCGAACTCGGCGAAGGTGCGGTCAATATGCGGCATCTCAACGCCAATGTTCTGGCTAAGGAAAAAGTGCTCTACAAGGGCCACGCAATCGCTGCCGTCGCTGCTGACACGATCCACATCGCTCAGGAAGCCTGCAAACTGATCGAAGTCGACTTCGAAGTTCTGGAGCCGGTCCTCGATGTCATTAAAGCGATGGCCGACGATGCTCCGATTTTGAACGACGACATCCGCACCGAGTCCCTGGGCTCTCACCCGCCGTCCGACGATGCTTCGAAAAACACCAATGTCGCCAAGCACTTTGTGTTCGAGGCAGGCGACGTCGCCAAAGGTTTTGAGGAAGCAGACGTCGTCATCGAGCGGGAATTTGATACCGCGACCGTTCATCAGGGCTACATCGAACCACACGCCTCGACAGCTCAATGGAACTCCGACGGAAAAGTCACCGTCTGGACCTGCACCCAGGGAACCTTCAGTGTCCGACATCAGACGGCAGAACTGTGCGGCATCCCAATCTCCGACGTCAAAGTAATCCCGACGGAAATCGGCGGCGGCTTTGGCGGGAAGATTTCTGTCTACCTGCCGCCGGTCGCGGCTGGCCTGTCGAAAAAAACGGGACATCCCGTCAAGCTGGTGATGGACCGCGCCGCCGTCTTCGAGGCCACCGGCCCCACACCGGGTTCGCACATGAAGGTCAAGATCGGCGCAACCAAAGACGGTAAGATCGTCGCAGGCGAAGCGTGGATCGCCTTCGAAGCCGGAGCATACACAGGCTCACCGATCGCGCCAGGCTGCATGTGTGTCTTCGCGTGCTACGACGTTCCCAACGCCCGAGTCGACGGCTTTGATGTCTGCGTGAACAAGCCTCGGACGAACGCTTACCGCGCTCCCGGTTCGACGCAGGTCTGCTTCGCGACGGAAACGATCGTCGATGAAATCTGCCGCGAGATCGGTATGGAGCCGGCCGAGTTCCGTCTGAAAAACGCCGCCAAAGAAGGCGTGCGTCGAGTCGACGGTCCGGTTTTCGGCAAAGTCGGCATGATTGAAACAGTGCAGGCGATTAAAGACAGCGATCATTACCAGACACCGCTGACCGGCAAGTTCCAGGGTCGAGGCATCGCGACTGGCTTCTGGTTTAACTGCGGTCTGAAGTCGGCGGCCACGGCGACTGTCAATCCCGACGGAACTGTTTCGCTGATGGAGGGTTCGACAGACATCGGCGGCTCGCGAGCTGGCATTGCCATGCAACTGGCTGAAACGCTCGGCATCACTGCTGAAGAAGTGAAGCCAGCCGTCGTGGACACAGACAGCATCGGCTACACCGACGTTACCGGCGGAAGCCGAGTCACCTTTGCCACGGGTATTGCTGCAATCAACGCGGCCAAAGATATTCAGCAGCAGATGTGTGCTCGCGCGGCCATGATCTGGGACTGTGACGAAGCTGACGTTCGATACGAAGATGGCAGTATCGTCGGCAAAGGCGACAACCACTTCACGTTCAAAGAACTGGCCGCAAAGATCAACGCGACAGGCGGACCAATCGCTGGACGAGGCACGGCCAGTGAAGAAACGCAGGCCGGAGCGTTCGGGACTCACTGTGCCGATGTGGAAATCGATCCGGAAACTGGCAAGGTTCAAATCCTGCGTTACACCGTCGCTCAGGACGTCGGCACGGCAATTCATCCCAGTTACGTCGAAGGCCAGTTACAGGGCGGAGCGGTTCAGGGAATCGGCTGGGCACTCAACGAGGAATACTGGTACGGCGAAGACGGCGCGATGCGAAATGCTTCGTTCCTGGACTACCGAATCCCGACGATTTACGACGTGCCGATGATCGAAACGATCCTCGTCGAAGTCCCGGATCCCGGACATCCTTACGGAGTTCGCGGTGTCGGCGAAGTTCCAATCTGTCCGCCGCCTGCCGCCATCGCCAACGCGATCTACGATGCAATTGGCGTACGCATGCGAGACCTGCCGATGGCACCTCACAAGGTGTGCGCCGCAATCCTGAAGAAGTAACACGACCGGCATGGCCAAGTTTTACTTCTACTACTCGGCAATGAACGCGGGCAAGTCCACGACTCTGCTGCAGTCGAGCTACAACTACAACGAGCGGGGGATGAATCCGCTCGTTCTGACTCCGCAACTTGATAACCGCAGCGGCAAGGGCAAAGTGGCGTCGCGAATTGGGCTCAACGCCAACGCAACGATGTTTGGCCAGACCGACAATCTGTTTGAGCGAATCAAAGTGTTTCACCAGGCCAATCCAGTTCACTGTGTCCTGGTGGATGAGGCTCAGTTTCTGACGAAGCAGCAGGTTCGGCAGCTCAGCGACGTTGTGGATGATCTCGACATTCCTGTGCTGGCCTATGGTCTGCGAACCGACTTTCAGGGCAACCTGTTCGAAGGCAGCGAGAACCTGCTTGCCTGGGCCGACAGCCTGTCTGAAATTAAGACGATCTGTCACTGCGGTCGCAAAGCGACGATGGTGCTGCGACTCGGTGAAGACGGCAAACCGGTTCGCGACGGAGCGCAGGTCAAGATCGGCGGCAACGAGACTTACCAGTCCGTCTGCCGCCGCCACTTCAAAGAAGGTATCGCCACGCGGCAAACCAACGAGCTTCCGTTCAAAGACTGAGGCCGCTCTTCCATGAGGTATGTCGACCTGAGCCTCCCGCTGGAAAATGCACTCCCGCTTCGCCGTGATTATCGAGTACTTCTCGCGTGACGAAACGTTGTCCCCTGGTGATTTCATCAGATCCGGAACGGTTTCCGGCGGCGGTCATCTGGAACTCGACCGCTGGCTGCAACCTGGCGAGATCGTCGAACTCGAAGCCAACCCGCTGGCGGACCTGCGAAATCGAGTGGTGCGTTCATCGTTGCTCTGCGAACGGGTGAGCTTCCAATTTCGGCCTTTGCGGTCGAGACTCCGCAAGGCGTCACGACAGTCGCTACGGATGCTGTTTGAAAAGAATCGGTGGTTGTTCATGAATAAGAAGTATGTCGCCGAAGTCATCGGGACGTTTTCCCTCATCTTTGCGGGCACCGGGGCGATTATTGTTAACGATGTCAGCGGAGCTGCCATTACGCACGTCGGTATCGCGCTGACGTTTGGTCTGGTGGTGATGGCCATGATTTACGCCATTGGCGATGTATCGGGAGCACACATCAACCCGGCCGTCACGATTGCCTTCTGGGTCGCGGGCAGGTTTGAAGGCCGGCAGGTCATCCCGTTTGTCGTCAGCCAGTGTGTTGGAGCGCTTGCAGCCAGTGTTCTGTTACGCGTGCTGTTTCTGGAACATTCGAATCTCGGCGCGACGCTGCCGGCTGGGACCTGGTGGCAGTCATTCATCTTCGAAGTCGTGCTGACGTTCATGCTGATGTACGTGATCCTGAATGTCTCGACCGGTGCAAAGGAAAAGGGCATCATGGCGGGAGCGGCGATCGGCGGTGTCGTGGCACTGGAAGCGATATTTGCTGGACCAATCTGCGGAGCGTCTATGAATCCGATCCGGTCCCTCGCTCCCGCAGTCGTCAGTGGCGAACTCACTCACCTCTGGATTTATCTCGTCGCACCTGTCGTCGGAGCATTGCTCGCTGTCGTCGGCTGCCGCTGCACTCAGGATGAAGGTTGCTGCTCAAACGCGTCTACTCAATGCGTCCCGAAGTCTGACATGGTATGACCCTGCTTTGCAGAGTTGCCGAATGCGAATCGAGCAATTGGTGACAGTCTGTCGTGATGCCAGCCAGGTCGGTTGCCGTTGCTCCCAAGCCTGCTTTTCTCCAGACTTTCCTTCAGAGCGGTACCATGTTTCATCATTCGACATCGAAGCGGCTCGCGTTGCTGGTGGCAGCTGCAGTCGTTGCCGGAACAGGTCCGTCGCCCGCGATGGCTGACCCGGAGATCCCGGAATCCGTCGAAACCAGCGGCGTTCGATTTCTGAATCAGGACACGCTGGCTCGAATCGACCAGGGTTTGAAGTGGCTGTCCGTACGGCAGAGTGAGGACGGCGCATTTGGAGTACGCCGCGGATACGGTCGCAACGTGGCCGTGGTGTCACTGGCGGGGATGGCCTGGTTGTCGTCCGGCAGCAGTCCGGGACGCGGTCCTTATGGGGTGAACATTCAGCGTGCGACCGACTTCGTGCTTAACTCGTGCCGATCGAGCGGGTACATCAACGTGCCCGAAGGCCAGTCTCACGGACCGATGTACGGACACGGTTTCGCGACGCTTTACCTGGCTGAGGTCTACGGCATGACGCCTCGCAAAGATACTCGTGAGAAGCTCGAAAAGGCCGTGAGACTGATTATTTCGTGCCAGAACAAAGAAGGCGGCTGGCGTTACGAGAACGAACCCAACGAAGCCGACGTTTCCGTGACCGTCTGTCAGATCATGGCGCTGCGAGCTGCTCGCAACTGCGGACTGTTCGTTCCGAAAGACGTTGTCGATCGCTGCATCGATTATGCAAAGCAATGCCAGAACGACGATGGCGGATTTCGTTATCAGCTGGTTCGACGCAGCAGCAGTCAGTTCGCTCGATCAGCTGCGGGGCTTGTCGCGCTGTACAGCGCCGGAGTTTACGACGGGCCGGAGATTGACCGGGCACTCAGTTATCTCGAACGGCATCGGCCTGGCGGGATGATCGACCCGCATTACTACTACGGGCATTACTACGCCGTGCAGGCTCAGTATCAGGCTGGCGGCGACCACTGGAATCGATGGTTCCCGAGAGTTCGCGATCAACTGCTCAGCGACCAGCAGAAAGACGGCAGCTGGTCCGACCTGACATTTTCCAATGAATACGCGACGGCGATGTCGTGCATCATTCTGCAGATGCCCAACAATCTGCTGCCGATTTTCAAGCGATAGGCGACCACTGAGCCTGTTGCGGCACAACCCTCAATCGGCTCCCAGACAGCTTCCGAACGCGAGTCTTAATCGTTCAGTGAGTCGGCCACGTCCGTGCGATAGGCCGTCAGTCCCGGCAGAAAACCGACCAGCGTGGCCATCCCGATCAGAACCGGAAACAGCACCAGTTCCATCACATCGAAACTCCACGGGTTCACCATAATGCCGGCCTGAGATTCAATGAACGGAGCGGCGACGACGACCAGTCCGTGCCCCATCACCAGGCCGAGAAGTCCCCCGCCGAGGCAAAGGAGCAACGACTCACCGAGAATGATGGTGAAGACTGTCACACGACTCGCGCCGAGGGCTCGCATGATGGCGATCTCGCGTTTCCGGTCGGACATCGAATTGTAAATACTCACAAAGATTCCAATCCCGGCCACCACGACAATCAATGCAGTCAGGAACAGCAGCAGCTTGCGAGTATTGCCGACGAAGAGTTTCATCAGGCGGCTGATCACAATGATCGGGTTAACGGCCTGGGCTCGCATTCCCTCGTTGAGTTCCGCAGCAAGCATGATTGACGCCGTTGGTGACTTGGTTCGCACGAGAATGAACGAGACTTCTTTCAGGTCATCGGGAATCGGGTGCGGAGCATGACTGCCGTGATCATGTCCGGCATGATCGCCATGTCCGTGGCCTTCATGGCCATGATCGTCGTGACCGCCTGCAGCTTCTCGAATCACTGCTTCCTGTTCCGCGGTGACTTTGTAACCGAAATCCTGCAGCCGCTGGATCGCTTCTTCCGGCGGCTTCTCGTGGCCGGAGATCAGAAAGAAGCCTTCGATATTCACAAACACCGTGCGGTCATTGGCCGTACCCGTGGGAGCCAGCATTCCGACGACTGTAAATTTCTCGTCATGAACGTGACCGTCCGCTCCGCCATGAATCAAAGAGAACTGCGAACCGATGTCCCATCCATTTTCACGTGCAACCTGTGAACCGATAACGGCGTCAAAAGAGTTAACTGGTAACTCGCCTTTCATCCGGAACTTCTTCCCCGACGCGTATTCCATTTTGAAATACTTCGGCGTGGTGCCCAGCACGGGGAACGAGCCTTCCTGAGTGACGTCACCCATTGTCATCGGAATAGCCCATTCAATAATGCGACTGGGGTCATCCGTACGTGAAAGCTTGTTGGCCGCTCGCGGCAGGTCTTCGGTCAACACCCGCCACGGCATATTCTCGGCAGGCTTTCCAATGCGATACACGGCGCTGAGGACGTTACCCAGGTCGCTGCCACGCGGGCCAATCAGCAGACTGACGCCAACGCTTCTCTGATTAAACGTGTTGTCCACAACGCTGTTGACCACCAGAACGGAGACCACCAGCATGATACCCAGCGCGACACTGAGCGCCGTCAACGACGACGACAGGGCTCGCTGCTTCAGGCTTTTGAATGCAATGACCAGGAGGTTCATTCGACGGCCTCCGGCCTGTTGAAGTCACTGAGTTTTTCGATCCGATCAAACTGCGCCGCCACATCCTGCGAATGGGTCACCAGCATTAAAGAGACACCATTTTCCGTACACGCTTCGCGGATCAGCTTCAGGAGGTTTTCCTGGTTGGCCGTGTCGACATTCGCGGTCGGCTCGTCGGCCAGCAGCAGCGAAGGACGATTGGCGAGTGCTCGGGCAACCGCCACTCGCTGTTGTTCACCGACGGACAACTTTGCGGGTCGATGATTGAGTCGATGTTCGAGCCCGACTCGCTGCAGCAGTTCTCGAGCGTGTGGACGATCGACTTTGCGACCGCTGAAGCTCATGCCGAGCAGCACGTTCTCAAGAGCCGTAAATGCCGGCAGGAGGTTGAACGTTTGGAAAACATATCCGATCCTCAACGCTCGGAAGCGATCGCGACCAGCTTCGGGCAGCTTTGCGACATCGGTTCCGTCAATAATGACCTGACCGGAATCGGCAGTCGTCACGCCAGCGATGACATTCAGGAGCGTGGTCTTGCCACCGCCACTGGAACCGATCAAAACGACCTGCTCAGCATCGGCAATGTCAAACGAGTCAACGTTGAGGATTGGCAAACGACGACCACCAGGCTCAACATAACTCTTGATGAGGTTGCGAATCGAAAGTGACATCCGTGTGAAATCAGACTATGCCAGGTGGAAAAGGTAAAACTGCGAAATGTACCGATCAAAAAGAGCTGTGGACGACTTTAGTCCGTCGGGCGTTGTACGGCAAATCTGCTGCAACTGTTGAACGATCTGCCGTGAGGATTCCAGAAAGTGCAAAGACCCGGCAAAAGCTGGTGACCTGCGAGATTACTGCCGGGATGCCCTGGCAAGCGTGGTTTGAAATCGAGTGAAGGAGCAACTCGGGAAGATGACTGACCCAGGTTCAAAACAGATCGGCATCGCCGTTGTCGAATACGAGGGGCGTTATCTGGTGGGTACGCGGCTGGCCGGACAGGATCTGCCGGGACTCGCTGAGTTTCCTGGCGGAAAGTCCCAAGCGGGCGAGAGCCCGGAAGCGTGTGCCGTCCGTGAGTGCCTGGAAGAAACGGGCCTGAACGTCAAACCCGTCCGTCTGCTGGAACGAAAGAGGCATGAATATGCTCATGCGGTTGTCGATCTGCATTTCTGGCTCTGCCGGGTTGACGGGAAACGTGAAGGAGATGCGAGCACGCCGCCACAGCCGGCTAACGGATTTCAGTGGAAATCCGTTGATGAGCTGCGGCGTTTATCGTTTCCGGAAGCGAATGCCGGCATCTTGAAGGTCCTGATGCATTAGGTCTGTCCCGATGGCTGCTGCGGGAAGCACTCCAGACCGATGAACGTTTCAGGCGGCGGCGTTACAAAACAGCGGTCGACACGAATTGCAAGGACTGAAGTGAGGTGATAGTCTGGCCAAACGGTTCAGTCTCCTGAGATGGGACCGTTGTGACGGAACTATCGCATGGGACGGAATCAGATGGTTCTGTTGCCAGAGCAGTCATGCATGGATTGATCATCCAATTTGGAGTGCAGGCCAGATGAATCGAACAGATTTTCCCAGCAAACGCTGTGAGTCGAGAACCGGGTTTACCCTGATCGAACTCCTGGTGGTGATCGCCATTATCGCGGCCCTGGCGGCGTTGCTGTTGCCGGCGGTGCAGAACGCTCGCGAAGCCGCACGGCGATCTGAATGCAACAACAATATGAAACAGATTATCCTGGCCACGCATAATTATGCAGAAACTCACCGGACCTTTCCGTCAGGAATTATCACGAATCCAGTTCCTGGAGGATTGAGCCTGACACTGCCGGAACCAGCAGTGATTCCGATGGGCCCTCCGAGTGCGGCGACCGGGGGAGCGATTCCTCAGGTGAACATCCCCGACTGGACCTACAGCGGTGACTGGGGCTGGGCAGCGTTCATTCTGTCGCAAGTGGGAGCCAGCACCGCGAACGTGAATTTCAACGAGCAGAAGAGCACTTCTGTCAATAACCAGGAAGCCATTCAGCTGGTCATCCCGACTTACCTTTGTCCAAGCCGCAGCTACCCCAACGCGCGTCCGGCTCCAGCGGCAGGCGCCAATCGTGGAGGCTATGCCTACCTTTCCTACCGCGGGAATACAGGAACGAGTCCACCGTTGAACGCTCCCCCTGGAAGTCCGACCACAAACGGGATCCTGTACCGTGACAGCTCTGTCAGCTTTCGTGACATTCGGGACGGGGAAACCAACACCATCTGTTTTGGCGAAGGCATGTTTGGGTATTGGGGCGACGGCAACAGCGGCCTGGCTCGGCTCGCCGACGACAACAACGACAATGTGTCTGACTGGGGATGGGACGGAATCAACCCGTCTGCCAATCCTCAGACCATGGACACGTATCTGAACGCCATGCCCGCCGGACATTTTTTCGGCTTCGGATCCTGGCATCGAGACAGTGTTAACTTCGCACTCTGCGATGGTTCCGTGAAGTCCGTTTCAAAAACGACAGACTTCCGAATTATGAAAGCCATGTGTACTCGCGACGGCAGCGAACGCGCGAACTTCAACAACTGATCTTGCCGGCCATCGCGTGCTGCAATCAGAAACAGAATAACCCGCCACGCCCGTTCTGGTGCGGCGGGTTTTCTTGTCTTTCAGACCGGAACTCTGATTCCGAACCCGCACCTCAAATGTCTTGGTTCAGGAACGTGTCCAAAATAACTTCCCGATATCACTGCAGCGATTGCGGCCTAACCCGCATGTCTCACTGAACGGTTGGTCGTTCAGTGAGACATGCGGGCTAATGCAATAGAAACTCGCGGAGCAGAGCTTTAATCTTTTGTTCGAGAAGCCCGGACGATGTGTTCGGGCTGTTTTGTGCGCGGCAGGGAAGGCGATCAGGAAGTGATTGTCGAG
>JABMPE010000537.1 GCA_013203845.1 Rhodopirellula sp.
ATCCAGGACGCAGGTACGACCAGGTGCGTGGAAAACGGGATTCCGAACAGCTCCATGCTGTAACTGGAACCGATTCCGACGATCTCGCCAGCCAGAACGGCGGGGATGACGGTCGCTGACGTGGCCCGTTTTGAAAACATCGCCAGCACAAACAAAGCGCCCAGCGGCCCCAGAAAGCAGTTAAAGCCTTTCTGGCAGAGGTCGATCATGTTGGTTCCCTTGGCCAGGTGGTACAGACCGATTGTGGTCGTCACGACAATCAGCCCCATCGACGCCGTCAGAATCCGTGCCAGTTTCAGTTCGCCGCGAGTCGTCAGTGCTTCGCGCCTCAAGGGACGCACGAAATCGATCGTCACGATCGTTGTGATCGAATTCGCTCCGGAATCGATCGTCGACATCGCGGCGGCGAACAGCGCGGCAATAACCAGCCCGCGCAGACCACTTGGCAGGTACATTCGGATGAACTGCGGGAAGACCCGATCCTGCGCCTGCGTGCGTTCTTTCTTCAAGCTGGCGACGTCTTCGGGAGCAGCATTCTCGACATCCAGCACCAGGCTGGCCCGAGTCGCTTCCATTCCGGTTCCGTGGCCGTGATCGCCCAGCACGAAATACATCAGCGATACACCCACCACGGCCAGCAGCATTCCCAGGCCGATACTGCAGATTGCGTTGACCAGAAAACTGCGACGCGCGGATGCCTCGTCACGTACCGAGAAGTAACGCTGCAGCGCCACCTGATTGGCCCCATGCGTACAGGCGTGCCAGAAGACCATGCCGATCGCGATTGAGAAAACCGTCGAACGGTTGGCGACGTTCCAGTCGAACCACTCGACCTGCTCGTGTTTATACTGGCTCGAAAAAGTGATCCAGTCGCCCGGTCCGGTCCCGGTTGTCCAGGCCACGGTGCCGACGGTAAAGACGGCTCCGCCGAGCAGCACAAAAAACTGCACGACGTCGGTCCAGACAACCGCGCGCAGGCCGCCGAGTGTCGTGTAAAGAATCGAGAAGAGTCCGATACCGACAATCATGGCATGCATGTCGGCGTCGTCAGGATCGCTGCTGAAGAACCAGCCGAGCCGCAGATTGGCGATCTCGACCATGGCGCTGCTGGCGGTCAGCACGACGACGGCGATCCAGCCCAGCAACAGGCAGATGCAGAACACCGCCGCAATGGCACGCGTGGAGTAATTGAAACGTCGCTCCAGATACTCGTAGGCGCTGGTCAACTTCAGCTTCATGAAGAAGGGCAACCAGACATACCACACAATCAGCAGGACGAGGGGCAGGCCAAGCTGGCGGGTCAGAAATCCGATCCCGGTGCGAAACATTTCGCCGGGCATGCCCAGATAAGTAATCGTTGAGAGCAATGAGGCGATCAGGCTGATCCCAACGGCCCATGCGGGCAGATCGCGACCGCCCAGAAAAAAGTCTTCCGTCGACGCGTTCTTACGGGCGATCCAGACACCCATCGCCAGCATAACGGCCAGGTAAAGCCCCAGCACAAGGGCATCCAGTGTGGTCAGGCCACCAGAGGGTGTTGTCGTCACGACGCTGGAAGACTCGGCAAACGTCATAGAAAGCTCCGTGTTTGGATCAAACAATGAGCTTTGCAGCGTAACCGGTTGCGGACAATTCCCGCCACCACACATTCGTCGGGCTGACTTAGAGGGTTGACTTTCACAGCCCGACGACGACGCGCCAATTATGACGCCGCGGTTATCGTCTCGGCATTTAACTGTCGCGGGGATCCCAGGTCCGGCGACGTGGCTACATCACCACGAAGCCGTCGACACGTTTCCGTCATTTCATCCAGCCGCCTGCGATCGTTGTGGAGACTCTGCAACGCCGATTCCAGATGCGGGAACAGTCCGCCCGTCAGTTTCTGCTCGGCCATCTCGCTGGCCATTGTCGTGATTTCGCTCGCCAGTCCGCGTTTGAGCCGGCGGCAGAAACTCATCACCAGAATCACCGCCCACAAGGCGAAGAAGAGCCCGGCTGACACGTAGAAGTCGATGGGCAGAATTTTGACGAGCGGATCTCGAGCCGTGTCCCAGAAGAAATTGCGACCGGCGCGGTAAAGTACGAACCCGACGAACGACAGCAGCAGCAGCTCGTACCACGCTCGCGCCAATATTCCCGAATTGCGTTTGGCGAGCCGTTCGATCGTCTCGTCAATCTGCTGCTTCGCATTTTCGAGGAATCCGGTTTCGAAGCGCGCCGTCTCCAGTCGAGCATCCTCACCTGGTCTGGAATCCACCAGCGACGGGTCCAGTCGAGCGTCGAGCACATGTCCGCCGATCAGCAGACGCGCTTCGCGGACGAGGTTCTGGTCGATGCCCAGCGTCGCGAGTTCTTCAAACTGTCCTTCCGCACTTCGCTCCCGCTGCCGGGCCGTAAGCCAGCGAGTTCCCTGCATGGCTCCGATCAGTGCCAACTGAGCACCGCTGCGAGCACGATACAAACTTGCTGATGTCAGCAACGCACCCAGTCCGCTGTAAACCCGCAGCAGCGTCGAGAATGGACTGGTTCCCCACAGCGTCGTGACTTCGCTCAGAATTCGTCGTTCCCAGAGGTGACTGCACGCTCCCAGTTGCGACTTCAATTCACGGCTCATTTCGCGAGTCAGTTTCTGACGGTGTGTGACCAGAGCGTCTTCCAAAGTCGCGACAGCCGGGGCGAATTCACCCAGTTGTTCTCGACATTTGGCGAGCGTGGCCGATGTCAGATCGAGCAGGTTGGCACGTCGAATCTGGATTCGCTGCACGACCGCGAGTCGTGTCGTCAGCAGATCCTGCAGCTTCGCGAAGTCACCGCTCGGGCGCTGTCCCGACTGTTGTTCGGTGAGCGCCGTGACGGAATCGACAAAGAAGACATCCGGCACTTCGTAGCGTTCGCCCAGCAACTTTCGCCAGTCGCCTCGAATATCTTCGTCGGTGTCGGCGTGAGTCTGCACGAAAATCAGTCGACACCCTGCCGACGCGACGTCCAGTTCGTCAAGAACCCTCGCCGAGCGGTATTTCTGCTGAGTCGACGCGTAAAGCAGAACATCGCAATGGGGAAGCACGCGACGCAGCATTTCAAGATTGCTGCCGGCCGTTTCCTCTTCACTGGTATCCGGGTCCGGGCAGTCAAGAATCACCACGTCACGCAGCACTGACGACTCGACACGTACGATCTCGAACTGCTCCAGCGGCAGGTTGAGTGTCTGTAACTCCGCCCCCGACTGCGCGATCAGAACCGGTTTCGTCGTGGTCGGTCGCTGGCGACCCGACTTCGTGCATTCGGTGCCAACCAGAGCGTTGACCAGCGAACTCTTTCCCGTGCCGGTTCCGCCAAACGTCGCCACGACAAGAGGTGCTTCCAGTCGAATTCGCAACGTCTCCAACCGAGTCAGCAGTCGTCGCACGAGCGCACGTGACTGGTTGAGCGGCTCCCACGGCGACTCGCCCTGCGACCACTGCTGCAGCCTTCGAACCAGCTCGTCGATCTGAGCAAATAATTCGAGTTGAGCGAGTTCTGAATCAGACATAGCTATCTAAAATCCTGACTGGACTGCCGCGACTGTAATCTCAGGAAGACTGCGTCGCGATCCCATCATCCGATGTCGTATCGAGCGCCGTCGCGGTTTCCGCAATCCCCGTTTCCTCAATTCCCGTCTCGACAGTGCCTGCGTTAACCGATGCGAAACCCGCCACTTCTTTGCCAAGCGTTTCGGTTAACCGTTGGATTTCCTGAAACGTCGACGACTCGGGAATCATCGCGGCCAGCGCCAGTTCTTCCGGCAGAGAGCCGAGCAGGTACTTCTGCAGCAAATCGGCGAGCCAAGCCGCTCGCTGAGCGACGAACTGTTCGTGAATTCTGCGGAAGCGAGCTTCCAGCCAGGCAGCTCCTGACGCCGCCGTGCTGCTGATCCAGGTTTCGCCAACCGCCGCCGTGACGCCTCCCGCCGCGACGTCTCCCGCCACGGAAACAACCGACGTGACCGCCGTTTCGGTCGCGATATGTCCCATCGCGTTGCCGACCGGTCCGAACCCCGTCACGAACAAAGCGATCGACACCGCCGGTCGAGCCGCAGCCGCCACGGCGTCCAGTTGCCGCAATGACCGGTACCATTCCGGGCTCTCATTGCGAAAGTTGTTCAGCTCGGCTTTCACGAGTTCCTGCAGTTGAGTATCCAGATCAGCGGCTTCGTGCTCGCTCCGAATCTGGTCCAGCAATTGCTGCCGCGTAGTTGCTCCCAGCAACGCTTCCAGTCGAGGCTGCAGCAGAGGGTTCCCGAGTTCCTTGAACCAGTTGAGCCGACCGTACACGTCGTCGACGGCGTCCAGAACCGCTTCCCACTCGCGAGCGCGATATGCTTCCAGCGGCGCGGTCTGCGGACCTCGGAGCTGCTCGTCAATCAGTTTCCAGCCGCGTGTGATGCCGCTGCCGATGCCGTTATAAAAATTGTGAACTTTCGCCGACCAGCCTTCACGCTGGTCCTGCCACCACGTGCGAATCTTCTCAACGATTAAACCATTCCGCAGCATCGGCCAGTTATCGATTTCGGCCAGCTTATGAGTCGAAAGCAGTTCGGCAGCGGAACGAAACTCGTCCGCTCGCGATCTGACTCGACTGAGATAACCGGGAATTCCATCCGAGTTCAGAACCAGGTCCAGAGCGCTGCGAAGTGTTTGAAGCTTGATCTCACCGAAACGCAGCGACGAAAGATCTTCACGCAGCCGCCGCCCAACCTGCTGTCCTTCGAACTTTGACTCGCCCTCTGAACCTGAACCTGAACCTGATCCAGCCACTGAAGCGGCGCTACCTGCCTGAAGATCCGCCTTCACTGGCGACCAGAATCGTTCGAAGAATTCCAGCTGATTGTTCTCAGCCGCCTGACGATCATGGGGGGCGAGGTACAGAAACCGCGGTTGGATACCGGTCTCGTCGCAGAACGTCTTCATCCACAGCGGCCAGTACGGTTCGTCATCGGGCAGATGAACCTGGTTGAAGATGACGAGCACAAACTTGTCTTCAGCCGCAGCACGGCGAAAGAATTCTTTGACAGCGGCGTCGTTGTATTTCTGCTGAGTCAGCACCGCGATGAGAACGTCGGCCGTTCGGCGAATCTTGTCGGCTCGTTCCCAGTTAACACGTGCGTCGCTGTCGATGTCCGGCGTATCGAGAACCAGCAGGTTGTTCGGAAGTGACTCACACGACCGCCAGAACAGCCAGTCCGTGGGCGACTCAGACAACGCCTGCTCCGAATCCGACCACTCTTTCAGTTCGAAGTTCGGAAAGATTGACTGCAGGTCGTGCCTGTCACGGAAACCTTCAGGCGTCAGGCAAGTGACGTGTTTCGTCCCCGAAGCCAACGGGCTGGTGGCACTGGCTCGTGAACCGGCCAGATGATTGAACAGCACGCTCTTACCGATATTTGTTCCACCGACAACAGCCGCCACCAGAAACGCATCGTCACTCAGTTGTGGCAGCAGCTTCTGCTCAAGCAACTGAAACCACTCGAACGTGCCGAGCTTCTCGACCTGCAAAACTGAGCACTGCTGCTCCAGCTCGCTGAGCTGCTTGTGCAACACCTGCATGCTCTCGGCACAGTCGGAAAAAGAAATCGCCATAACGTGATAATTTTATGTCAGAAGATTTGTACTGATGGCTGGAAGAACCGGATTCGACCGAAGGATAGCTCACCCAAGCGCTCCGACAAGGTGGAACACCCGACTCGCTTCACGCTCCAGCTGTGACCGTTTCGGTGTCCAGCGTCGCTACGAAGGTTTCACGCCGTCTAGATGGCCATCAGCGCTGCACGCAGCTTGGGGCTGCTGCATACGCGGCCATCGTTTTTCACGTACGCAGCGAACGAAACTGCGAAACCACGAAGGAGCGTTACTCGATCGTCGCTGATCCCGAGCTGGATTCCCGAAGCATCTCCGGCTTCAGAACGTGTGGAG
>JABMPE010000538.1 GCA_013203845.1 Rhodopirellula sp.
ATCCGACCTCACGCAGCATCAGCGTCAGCGACACCGGCACAGGAACCATCACGGACAACGACACCGCGACGTTCATGATCAATGATGTGACGGTTGATGAAGCGGACGGTACCGCCACGTTTACTGTTTCGCTCGACAAGGCGCTGAATATTCCGGTCAGTGTTCTTGTCAAGTTCGCCAATGGCACAACGACAGATACAGACTTTGCTTCTACTCCGGTGTACTCCACACAGACTGTCACCTTCCCGGCAGGCGACACCACGTCCAGGATGGCGTCCATCACTCTTACCGATGATACCATCGTGGAGCAGACAGAAACCTTCACCACTTCCCTGGCCATCAGTACCGCCACGCCGGTGGGCGCACGCAGCGTTGTCACCGCTGACACAGGCACAGGCACGATCAACGACAATGACACGGCCACGTTCACCATCAATGATGTCACGGTCAATGAAAATGCTGGCACCGCGACATTCACTGTTTCGCTGAGCAACCCGATCGATACCGCCGCCACCGTCAACGTCAGCTATGCCGGTGGTACGGCGACGGGCAGCGGAACAGACTACGACTCCACTACGGACCAGGTCACGTTCGCGGCCAACAGCACAACGGTTAAGCAAGTCACCGTTGCCATCACTAATGATAATCAGGTCGAACTGACAGAGACGTTCATCGCCTCGCTGGCTCTGGATGCGGCCACGCCGCTGACAGGTCGCACCAAAGTGCTGACGGATACCGGCACGGGCACGATCACCGACAACGACACGGCGACGTTTACGATCAATGATGTGACGGTGGACGAAGCTGCCGGGAATGCGACATTTACGGTCTCACTAGATAAGCCGCTGGATATCAATGTCGACGTCGATGTCAGCTTTGCGGATGTCACGACGGACGCGGGAGACTTCACGCACACGACGCAGACTGTCAGTTTCGCGGCTGGAACCACGACCGCTCAAACAGTGATGGTGCCGATTACGAATGACACAATGGGCGAGTCAACTGAAACGTTCACCGCCAGTCTGGCGATCAACACCACCACCACTAATCCGGCACCACGAAGTGTCGTAACTACGGACACCGGCACGGGTACGATCACAGACAACGACGTGACGATCACGATCAATGACGTGACCGTCAACGAGGCTGCCGGAACGGCAACGTTCACCGTCGCGATCGACAAGACGCTGGATATCCCGATTACTGTTGATGTCAACTACAGCGGCGGAAACGCCGCAGGCGGCGGAACCGATTACGACTCGGCCACCGATTCGGTCACGTTCGCCGCCGGAACGACCACATCGAAAACAGTGACCGTTGCGATCAGCAATGACAATATCGTTGAGCTGAACGAAACGTTTACGGCTTCCCTGTCGACGGCCACCGTTTTGGGTGGACGCACGGTCGATCTGACTGATACCGGCACGGGCACGATCACCGACAACGACACGGCCACGTTCACCATCAATGATGTCTCGGTCAACGAAGCCAATGGCACACTCGATTTCACACTCTCTTTGAATAACCCGATCGATATCGCTGTCAATGTCGACGTCAGCTTTGCCGACGTGACTACTGATGCTGGTGACTTTACTCACACCACACAGACCATCAACTTCGGTATTGGGGATACGGCGAACAAGACGGTTTCGGTCCCGATCAACAACGACACAGATGTTGAGGCAACGGAGACCTTCACCGCTTCACTGGCGGTCACGACAGTCGTTGGAACTCGCAGCGTCGTCGCCACCGACACGGGCACCGGAACCATTACCGACAACGATGTCAATTCCGCCACACCGTTGATCATTGACGATGGCGATTCGGGCTTCTCTACGGTCAATGGTTCTGCTAATTCCTGGTTCAACTATGGCCCAGGCCAGGGTGGCTTCCAGGGCGACCAGCGTTACAGCTTCTATAACGGAGCCGACATCGCGACATGGACGGTGGCCGCTACGGGCACATTCCGTATTGCGGCCACCTGGAGCCAGCATCCCTTCGCTTCACCGCAGGCGGAATACCGTATTCTGGATGGGGCCACACTCGTCGCAACGGTCTTTGCAGATCAAAAGAGGGATCCATCGGCAGCTGCTGACACCTTCTCTGCCAGCGGTGTTAACTGGGACGAACTGATTGCTTCACACACATTCACCACAAACGTGACGGTGCAACTGGTTGGAGATGCCGGGAAACTCGTCATCGCCGATGCGATTCGCATCTCAGCGGCAGGCACACTGGATGCCGAAGCGTCGGCGATACCGGTTCCGACCGAGCCGAATCTCGTGATGGAAAACCTGCCGGCCATCTTTGACGTTGCCATAAACACCTGGGCGGCCAGCGGACAAATCACCGACGACCAGATTCTTCAACTGCAGCAGATCGTTCCAGTGATCACAGATCTGCCGGGAACTCAGGTGGGACAACTCACTGGCTCAGTCATGCTGCTTGACATCAATGGGGCAGGCAACGGCTGGTTCGTTGATCCGACTCCGGAAGACAGCAGCGAATTCAACACACTGACAGCACTAACGGAACGTGTCGCCAGTGGCAACAGTCACGCCGTCGATGACATCGACCTGCTGACCGTTGTGATGCACGAATTCGGACACGCACTGGGCCAGGGCGATCTTGATCCGGTCGCGAATCCGCATGATCTGATGGCCGACTCTCTTGCAACTGGAGTCCGACGACTGCCGGCCTCCGTGAACGCCGTGACGTTGACGGGTTCTGCAGACCTGACAGTCCAATTGCCGGAAACTGCCGGCCACGTCGATGTCAGCCTGTTTGATGGGTATCTGGTGATCCAGTCCAATCACACGGTGCTGGAACGCATTTCCGTCGATGCCACCCGAACGCTGACGATTAATGGCACCGAAGGAGCCGACAACTTCCGCATCGATCTCGATCAGTCCGGCGATCTGAACTTTGACACGATCGTCGTTCACGGATACGGCGATGACGATGACATCGTCCTCGACGGAGTGCCGCAGTCGTTCGCCGGTTCTCTGACGATCAGCGGCGACAGTGGTAACGATCAGATTGAAATTCGTGGCAACCAGGCGACATCGCTCACGCTGAACGGCGATGCTGGAAATGACACGCTGCTGGGTGGTCTCGGAGCTGAAACGATAAACGGCGGCGACGGGGATGACATGCTGTTCGGCGGGGCGGGCGACGATCGGATCAACGGCGGCGTCGGTCGCGACATGATCTGGGGCAACGCCGGCAACGATACGCTCGTCGGCAATGAGGATGACGACACGCTCAGCGGTGGAGCTGGAAACGACGTTCTGGCTGGCGGAGCGGGCAACGACCGCCTGGAGGGTCAACAGGGGAACGACACACTGCTCGGAAACGACGGCAACGACATCCTCAATGGCGGTGCCGGCAAGGACGCACTGAGCGGTGGTGACGGAAACGACCAGCTCCGTGGTGGATCCCAGAATGACCTGCTCAGCGGCGGCCTGGACGACGACGTGCTTCAGGGGAATTCAGGACACGACATTCTGGCGGGTGACGACGGTGACGACTCGCTGGCTGGCGGACAGGGGAGTGACTCCCTGGATGGTGGTGCCGGAGCCAACTACTTCTTCGGGCAACAGGCCGTTGACAGCCTGTTCGGTGCGTCTGCACTCCGAGCGGAACTCCTGCAGAATCCACAGACCGTGGCACCAGCCCAGGCTGCTGGCAGTGACCTTGTTGTCACGATCGCCGACGATGATTCACCAACCAGCCAGGACAGCAACTCGTCCAGTCAGAATAGTGAATCCTCAACGGCAACCGGCGATAATGACTTCAACATCGACACCGGCTTTAACCTCTTCGCGGAATGGATCGACCTCGTCTGAAACCAGCCTGCCACTGTTACCTGCCTGCACATTGAAGCGTCGGCAGGTAACAGTTCTGCGATTGAAGTGCAGCACCTGAGTACATTTTCACATTCAAGGACAGTGCGGTAACAACTGGAAGTTTCGTAGGGTGTGACCGGCGGAGAGAATGACAGACCTGGTGTGCTGGTCGCACCCTGCCAGTGAAAACGCACAAGTAACGGTAAGTCCTGTTCCTACCGGCCGGTGGGAACAGGCCCTGTGAAAATCAGGAAACCTGTTTCTTCCCGGTTTCCAATCATGTCATTCCCGCGTAGGCGGGAACCCAGAACCCAGGGGAAACTGGTTTCCCGCCTGCGCGGGAATGACGGAAATTGCCGTTTTCAATGCATTCAGGAAGTTATTTCGGACGCATTCCTCAGTCGTACGTATTGCGGCGTTCGCACGTGACAATCACGAGCGACCTGACAAACGATTTGTCGCGACGTTACCTGTCAGTTCTGTCCGTAATTCTGTGAACATTCACCGGAAGTGTTGAATCAGCGGACTGAGTTCAACCACTGGTTTCGAGGTATTGGTAGAGTCGGACGATGAACACTTCGCCGATGTCAGCCCAGGCCCTTTGAAACCATGTCGCAGGAAGCAGCAACAACCGAATTGTCCGCCACGCGTTTTGACGTCTCGTGGTTATGGGTGCTGTGCAGCGGCTGGTTCGCGGCGTTCTTCGTCTATTTCAGCTACATACCACTGTGGCATACCGACATCTGGGGCCATGTTGCGTATGGTCAGTGGATGCTGGACCACGGTCGCCTGCCAGCTGTTGACCCCTTCGTCGAACTGGCGCAATCGACTCCACTGATTGACACGGCCTGGCTGTCGCAGTTGCTGTTTGGATGGCTGGAACGCAGCGGAGGACCTGAGCGACTTTCGGTGGCTTATGCTGTCATTTCGATATCGATCTATCTGTTGTTAGCGATCCTGTTTCTGCTGCGGACGCAGCGTGTCGGGCTCGCTGTCATCGGCAGTATTCTCACCTGGTTGATCGGCTGGGATCGACACCTGGTGATCAGGCCTGAACTTTTAGGCGGCCTGTGCTTCGTGGTGCTGTTGACACTTCTGACGGCGGCTCGCCTGACGGGATTCAATATTAGCCGCGCTGCCTCTGGTGCACAGGAAACGTCGATGGTTCGCCGCTGGGGCATCCGTGGAGCGGTCGCGCTGCTGTTTGTCGTCTGGGTCAATCTGCATGGATCGTTTGCCGTGGGATTGGTCGCGGTCGGTATCCTGACCGCTGGTGCCTTGGTCGAAGAATGGTGGCGAAGCCGTTCTATACGTCGGTTATTAACTCAGGCAGCAACACGCGAGCCACTGGTGTTACTGCTGATTGCATCCGTGGCGACACTGGTAAATCCGTACGGAATTGAGCTGCCACTCTACGTCGCCACATTCGGATCGCATCCAAATATGGCAAGTATCAGCGAGTGGCAACCGCCGGAGATAACCAGTGTCACCGGTCTGGCGGTGGCAGGAGCGTCGGCCCTGTTTCTGGCAACCTTGAGTCTTCGTCGACACCGTCCAACGCTTTCCGAATGGCTTCTGCTGATCGTTTTCACAATCGGCGTCTGCGTTCGTGAGCGAATGGTCACCTGGTATGCTCCCGTCGCGGGACTTTCCCTGATGCCCGGATTGCTCGATCTGTTGACTCGCATGGATCTCAGTCCTCGAGTGCTACAGTTACAAAGGCTCCTCGATCGACGAGCTCGAATTCAAACGGCATTGGTCGTGCTGTTTGTCTGGTTGGCGTTCAGCTTCTCGCCGATCAGTCAGCCTGTGCTTGGTGGTCGTCGGCGTCCGGCTGAACAGCTCTTCCGAAACCAGACCCCGCTCGGGATCACGATGTACCTGAGAAAGGCGGTGCCAACAGGACAAATTGCCAATCCGCAGTGGTGGGGAGACTGGTTGTCCTGGGCAGGACCACCTGGTCTCAGAGTCATGATGACGACCAACTCTGTGCATCTGGTGCCAGCGACTCATTTTCAGAATTACACCGCCATCAGTTGGGCGCACGCGGGATTGAAAAAGCGGCTTGATGATTACGGTATTGAGCTGATCGTGGTGGACACGTCACTGCAGACTGAATTGGCGAAATACATACGTCAAAGTTCCGACTGGCAGATTGACTACGAAGATTCACAGGGGTTTGTGGCCTCGAGAAAGCGAGAAACTCAATAATGAATGAACAGATAAGCTCATTTGAGCCAGTTAAATCGAATCCCAAGACACCAGCATTGTGGATTGCCATGGCTGGTGCGGCAACGCTGTTTGTTGAATTGACGATCATTCGGTATATCCCTGGCCAGGTTCGTGTTCTCGGCTACTTTACGAACTTCGTATTGCTGGCTGCCTTCCTGGGTTTCGGCCTTGGCATGATGATCCAACGCCGGTGGTCGTCCTGTATCTGGTTGTCCTGGTCGGCGCCCATGGCGTTGTATGGAATTGTTGGCGTGACCGCGCTGGGCGAGGTTTACCAGGTGCTGCCCAGTGCCGATGAGTTTCTGTTTCTGGAATACCGTTCGCACGGACTGCAGATTCCGCTGTACCCGTTTCTGACGATCAGCTTTCTGTTGCTTGCAATCAGTTTCATACCACTGGGCCATACTGTTGGACGCACGCTGCACGGGGCTCGCCCACTCTATCGTTACGGATTAAATCTGGTGGGAAGTCTCGTGGGAATTGGAGTGTTTTCAGCGCTGTCACTGTTCTCACCGGCTCCCTGGATATGGATGTTGATTGCCGCTGGCTTCACGTTTGCCGGCCTACGGCAGGCGCCTCGATCCTGGGTGGCTGCTGGAATTGCTTTCGGTTGTCTCACCGCATTTACCGCGTGGCAAAGTACGGGGGGAGCCATTTGGTCTCCCTATCAGAAAATCTCACTGGGACCGTTACGCGTCCATGATGAAAAAGGGGTGATCCAGGAGTGGTGGCTTCCTACGTTGACCAAACAGGAACGAGCAGACCTCAAGGTGCTGACTCCCGAGCAGGGTTTCACAATTCGAGTGAACGACGACTCGTACCAGACTCCGGTGGACCTCAGCGATGACGCGGTTAAAAACAATCCTGGACTAAGCCTGTTGCGACAGCAGTATGATCTGCCGTTCAAACTATCGAAAACGACGGGAGAAGTCCTGGTTCTGGGAGCAGGCGCCGGCAATGATGTGGCTGGCGCGTTACGCAACGGCGCGACACAGGTCGACGCTGTCGAGATCGATCCGGAGATTCGCCGACTTGGTGACAGGCATCCTGAACATCCCTATCAGGATCCGCGAGTGACCGTTCATCTGAACGATGCCAGAATCTTTCTGGCAGGCGCTGAGAAGAAATATGACATGGTTGTTTTCGGACTGATCGATTCCCATGTTCTGTTGAGCCATCGCAGCAATGTTCGCCTCGACTCATTCGTTTTCACGGAAGAAGCATTCTCGCTCGCTCGGGGACTGCTGAAGCCCGGCGGACTGCTGGTCGTCAGCCACGCAGTTGGTACCGAATGGTTCCAGGATCGCATGCGTGCGACGCTGGCCGCGGCCTTTGGTAAACCGCCGGTCATGTTGACAATGCCTCAGGCCATTGGCATCTCGTACGTGGCGGGAGACTCAATCCGGGCCGGCAATCCTGTTCCGGAAAACACTTTAACACTTCGTGATGACTGGCCCTTTGTGTATCTACGGTCACCCGTCGTGCCCCGTGAGTACCTGATTGTGATTGCGTTGATCGCCGTGGCGTCAATTGGCAGTGTCCGTGTTGTTTCGGGCCGCAGCGGGCGTGGATTCAGCACGCATTTCTTTGTGCTGGGAGCTGCTTTTCTGCTACTGGAAACCCGTGGTCTGGGCGTTCTCGCGGTGAATCTGGGATCCACCTGGAGCGTCAATGCCGCCGTCTTTGCCGGAGTCCTGGTCATGGCGCTGCTGTCGACCGTGCTGGTGGCAATCTCCGGCGAACGACGGCAGAACAGGCTGGCGGCAATCGCGTGGCCAGCTCTTGCAGTCATGCTGGTTGTCAGTTTCCTGGTGCCGGTGACTGAATTCACGTCACTCTCTCCGCTGGTCCGATTTGCCCTGAGCGTCAGCCTTGTGTCCCTGCCACTGTTCTGTGGCGGAATCATTTTCGCTGTCAGTCTGAATCGATCCGGCAGTGCTGATCGAGCCCTGGCTTCCAATCTTCTGGGGGCCATGGCCGGTGGTCTGATCGAGTACTTCAGCATGATGACCGGATTCAGAAACCTGCTGATCCTGGCAGCCACCTTCTACCTGGTGGCGTGGCTGACCAGGAATCTGAAAACAAACAATCTGGAGACAGATCCGGTTACAGAATCAAGTGATCTCGCTGCTGCTTCAGCCCAGTCAGTGCTAACCGCTTCGTGAGGTTATCGCACTGCCTGATGTTTCTCATGGCAACGTTATTCAGCACGCCAGAAAACCATTGTCACTGTTCTTCGGAATTCAGCCATTCGTTCCGCAACCTGAGACGGAAATGGAGCCTGTTGAAACGCTGCTTCCGCCGGATAACGATGTCAGAGAATTTCCATGTGTCAATCGCAGCAGACCCCAGAAGCCGATAACCACCAGACCATCCGTTCGCGGGAACATATTCCTGCACTGGATGGCGTTCGTGGAATCGCGATTCTGATGGTGATGAGTCATCACTTCACAATCATCGGCTCAGCAAACCCTGTCGAGAAGGCCGTCAGTGGTGTGCTGCAACTAGGTTGGGCGGGAGTTGATCTGTTCTTTGTTCTCTCTGGCTATCTGATTACCGGGATTCTCCTCGATTCCAAACGAAGCCCGCACTACTACAGGAATTTCTATGCCCGCCGAGTCCTCAGGATCTTCCCGCTCTACTACGCCGTTGTACTTCTCACCTTTCTTGTACTTCCGCGGTTGGATGGTTCCCTGGCCCAGATTCTTTCGAACACGGAAGGAAGCATTGGCTGGTACATAACCTATCTGTCCAACTTTGCCATGAGCCGCGGCAACCACTTTGGTTATGGAATGCTTAACGTAACCTGGTCGCTCGCCATTGAGGAGCAGTTCTATCTCGTGTGGCCGTTGTTTGTGTGCGTTATGAGGCCGCAGACTCTGTTGCGACTATGTCTGTCCCTGATTGTCGGCGCGCCGCTGCTTCGTTTGTCGCTGGTCCTGCAGTCGGCATCCTGGGTGACTGTTTATACAATGCCTTTCTGCCGCATTGATGCACTGGCCTTTGGCGCTCTGGTGGCGC
>JABMPE010000539.1 GCA_013203845.1 Rhodopirellula sp.
AAACCGAGCGGGTCGATCTCGTTGTGGCAGCCGGCGCAGTCGGCGCGTTGGCGATGCACGGCCAGTCGTTCGCGAATGGTCAGTTTCTCCAGCTCGGCCTTGTCCACTTCCGGCAGGGGCGGAACGTCGGCGGGTGGCGGTTCGGGCGGATCGTTGAAGATCACCTCGTTCACCCAGGCGCCACGAGTGATCGGCTGAGTACGCGTGGGTGTGGACGTCATGGTCATCACCGCGGCGTTGGTAATCACACCACCACGGCGTGGGTTGTCCAGCGGAACACGTTTGAAAAGCTGTACCTGGACGTCGTGCCCACCCTTTGAATGTCCCTCGTAGTTCTGACGTAGCATGTCGCTCTCCCAGGTGAATTTCGGGTCGAGCAGATCCACAATTGACCGGTCTTCAATGTAGACCGTCTCGAAGAGCAGCAACGGTTCAGACATCATGTGGAGACTGGTCCGGTAGCCGTTGTAGTAGAAGTAGGGGAACTTTTTCGGATCCGGGATCGACGTAATCAGCCGATCCAGTTGCAGCCACTGAGCGGGAAAATTGTCACAGAAGCGGCTCGACCGGACGTCGTTCATCATTCGATCGATCTGCGTACTGAGCGTTTCTGGATCGCTCAGCGTGCCCGATTCGGCGAGGTCCAGCAGCGAGTCGTCGGGAATGCTGCTCCAGAAGAATTGGGCCAGTCGTTGAGCCAGTTCGAAGTCATTGACACGCTGACGACCGAAGCCCTCGCTGGCTGGATTTTGCTTGTCATTCGTTTCGTAGGAATACAGGAAGTCCGGCATTCCCAGGACGGCTCCGACGATGGTTCGCATCGTGTGTTCAAACGAAGCGCCCGCTTCGAGTTGCTGTTCGGCAAACTGTGCGAAGCGATCGATCGTTGCGGAATCGACCGGTCGACGAAACGCGCGTCGGAGCAGTTTTTCAAGACGCATCCGGATCGCGTCGCTCTCGGCCATCGCTGCCGGTTCGGCTTTTTCAGGTGGTGACTTGCGCCCGGTGACATCAAGGTAATCCAGCCCGAAAAAGTGTTTTGTGGATCGATCGTTCCTGCCGACACACCTGAATCGCAGCGTGTGTCGACCGGTCTTGATCCTGACCGAGACGTCGTGGTCAGCGTGAATCACTTTCGGGTCGAACAGGTCAACGCGATCGCCGATCTTCTCGTCATCCAGATAGACCTCGAACGTGCCGTAGTCAGGAGCTTTCGTAAATCCGAAACGCAGGCCGCTGCCAGCCTCGGTCACGGCGAATGACAGTTTCAATTCCAGGTCCTTTGCGGGACACAGCCAGAAGAACTGAGCGTTGCCACTCCATTCATTGCCGAATCCCTGCATGCCCTGAGTCGCGGCTCGACCTTTGGGAGTGCCCACCAGTTGCATTGGACCTCCGGTCTCTGCCTCATATCTGCCCTCGAAGATTTTGCGGGCCGACTGGCCGGGAGGTGCAAACAGCCAGTCCCAGCTACGACATTCCCTGGGATTGAGATCCGGGCTTTCCACAATGGTCTGACTCAGCTGCAGAAACGATTCCATCAACAGCGGCGAAAGCGTCAGATGATCGGCTCGATTATCGAAACCGTGCTCGGCGCGTTTGTCCTGAGGAAAGGCCGCGACACCGTTGAAGCCTTCCGGCCTCTGATTGTCGATGTCCTTCGCCAGGGGACGACTGGAGACCCGGACTTCCGCCGGCATTGTCCTGGTCTCTGGCCGGAAGTAATCCTGACGTCGCCGCAGCAGTCGCTCGTTGAGCTGAAAAATGTCGCGGTCCAGTTCCAGCAGATCCACCACGGCGTTGTTGTACTGAAACCGGTTCATTCGTCGGATCGGAGTGATGCCAAAAGCAGTCGTCTTCAAAGCCTGATCGAGCAGCGTCTGAAGTTGCTTGACCATCTGCTCACGCAGTCCGGCCGGAAGAGCCGGCTCGTCGTCCGGTGGCATCTGTCGATCAGTCAGCACCTCGATCAGACTTTCGAGCAACTCGGGTTGAGTTCCCAGGTCAGCGTCTAATTTCAGCGTCAGCAGGTTAACTTTGCCCTCTGCCTGCTCACCCTGGCCGTGACATTTAATGCAATGTGCTTTGAACGCCGACAGCAGCGACGTCGACGAATCGTCTGCGAGCAACGATGAAGACCGAGCGATCAACGATGCCAGGAAAATGAAAGTCGTGAACGTAGTTTTCATTATCGTGAGAGCATTCTGCTGGAGTGGTTTGAAACGCGGAGGCTAAAACATCGGGCTGGTCTGAAAACTGGCGGGTCGAACAACAGGGACAGTCGAGCTGCGATTCGTGACGGTTAGCTCACAAGACCGGATTAACGAATCGAAATGGTTCCTCATCAGAGTAACTTGAGATCAGTGTAACTTGAGCGGTCACGCCATTTGGAACGACTTCCACCCGCGATCATTTCGTTAACTGGTCCTTCAAAACCATTGCTCGGTCCCGTTGCGGTTTTGAAGCGGACTTATCATCAATGACTGATTGAATGGCTTCCAGAGCAGGTTTGTTCCGACCCGCTGCTGCCAGAACTTCGCCGCGTGCCAGTTGCATGGCTGATTTCCAGACGCCAGACAGGCGAGTGGTATTCACTGAGTCGAGCAGCTTGACGGCATCGTCGAATCGGCGTTGTCGAATCAGAACCCGTACGGCCCCTTCGATGCAGTAGTAAAACTCGGCGCTGCCGTTGTTCAACCCGGCGAGTCTGATCATCTGCGTGTAAGCTTCAAGAGCAGACTCGTCGTCTTTCAGTACCAGTTCGCGATTGGCTCCGATCAGGCGACCGATGCTCAGTCGAATTCTGCTGTCGGCAGTGAATTCCAGGGCCCGCGAGAGGTCAGCGTCAGCCTTCTGGCCCTCTTTGAGAGCATGATACGCGCGGCCTCGAGCGAAGGCTCCGGCGCCCGTTTGCCAGAACGGCCACTGCTCAAAATCCTCTTGTCCGAAATTTTCGATGATCGCATTCCACTCGCGTTGATCCAGCAGGTTCTCCATCTGAGTCGTCTTCGCGACGAAAGTCAGGGGAATCTCAGCAGCCAACTCGACGGCGCGTTCGTGGTTCTTCAAGGCACGCGCACACTGAGCAGCTCGATAGAACGCGTCAGACTTCTGAAACTCCGTGACGCCTTTTCCGGTCGCGGCGGCAAGATAGGCGGCGAGAGCTTTTTCGGTCTGGCGAGTCTGGAAGAGTCGATCGGCCTTTCTCGTCGCGATGACGAAATCGGTAACCGTTTCGTCGGCGTCGAACTGGTGCGACAGCCCCTTGTAAAAGTGAGCGAACTTCATCGGCTCGTGAAACGCCTTTGTTCCCGTCGGCGAAAAGGCAGACAGCTCCACATCGTTGCCCCGAATCCGCTGTCGGCAGATGTTGACGTACCACGGCAGGCTTTGCGTGGGTTTGCGACCGATCACCTGATGCAGCGGGTCGTTCTCGTCTTCTGTGACGGGGATGCGGATCTCAATGGTCCAATGGTCGTCTTCGATCTGCGTGGCGACTTCCGCTTTCGAATCCCAGCTGAACCAGTTCGCTTTTTCCGTGGCGCGATCGAGATTGATTAGTGCCCCCGATGGATTGACCGCAATCTGGTAGTAGTTGTGCGAGTCGGTGTTGATTAGAAACTCGACGACATCTCCATACCACGTTGCCTGGTCTCCATTTTTCGTCGTCGCGATGTTTAGCGGATCGCCGGGTTTCTCTTCGCACCGGATCGCGAAGTAAAGGCTTCCACCTTGCCAGGTTGATTTGATGGACGTGCCGTACGTGGGCTGTCGTCCGGTCTGCAGTTCGCTCATCGTACCTGTCGAAGCGGACGCAATCTCACGCCACGCTTTGTCGTCGAATCTGCCATCGACAACGATTGGTTCCAGCGGGTCACCACCCACGAGTCGCAGCTTCGGAACTGGTCCACGCTTCTGAGCCAGCTGAATGTTCTTGCGACGAAGACCGTTCAGGTAGTTGTCAATTAGTTTGACCCGCTGACTGTAAACAGTGTCGGCAGGTGCGGTGGTTTTCGCGACCGCAAACAACTCCAGCGCCTTTGTTGCTTTCTCGCTGTCGGTTTCCATCTGCCGCCAGTTGCTTTCACAGTATGAGAAGAAAGCTCGCATGCTCTCCGCCGCCGGCCCGTAGAAACGGTCGCAGTATTCGTTGAAGAGCTTGACGGCGTCCTGCTCTTTGCCGCCCCAGTACATGCGAGCGGTGAAGTACACGAGGAAGTGGTTGTAACCAACGGCGTTCTCTCCGAAGTCCAGCGTCAGCCAGATGTCCTCGCCCCGTGAAAGCCCCTTCGTTTCGTTGATGCTTTCGCCCAGCACTCGCGGGATGTAGGCCGGCAGATAGAAATTGCGACCGGTGAATGGATAGTTCTCGAAGAACTCGATCGGGCGATCCGTTTTCCGAGCCCAGCCCTCTCGAAGTTCGCGGAGTTCTGCTCGCTCTTCAGCGGTATCCCGAGTCGGACGCCGACCACCGACGATGATGACCTGCACGTTCGGTTCCAGCTTCTCGATATTGGTCGGTGGATCGGTGTAGGTCCCGTAAGCACAATTGGAGATCAGCTTCCCCGGATGCGACTTGCGGACTTCTCGGGCAACGCGATTCACAAAGTCCCAGACGTAGTTACTGAGCGATCCACTCGAGCCACGAGTCAGATCGTCCTTGCCTGCGCACAGCTCGCACTGACAGATCGCGGTGTAGCCGTCCGGCGGCATGATCGACACCGCATCCATGTTGAAGTGATCGAACTGAGCCCGAGCAAATCGTACCGTTTCGTGAAACAATTCCTCGTTGGAATAGCACAACTGATTCAAGCGTTGCCCGAGTTGTGTGTGGCGTTTGCCGCCGTAGAGGGCGAACCATTCCGGCTTGTTAATCAGGTAGTATTCGTTCTGCGTCATTCGATCCATGCCGTGTGCCGCCTGTCTCCCGTACGGATGACGCAGTCCCAAATGGAAGCCCCACATCATGACGTCGCGGCCGCCGACACCAGGGCGGAAGTTGAGAATCCGCATGGGAAAATCCGGTCGCACGATCCTGTCCACTTTCGGCAAGGCGATCGTCTTCGAGGTCGGCACGATTTCGCCGACCTCGCCAGGCATGTACCACCGCACGCCGAGATCTCGCAGAAACCCGCACACCGCGTTGAACGAACCTCGTTCGTCGTACGTCCAGACGTTGACGTTGCCGTCCTTGTCGACCGTTTGCTCATTCGGCGTGCCGAAGAGTGAATTGGGGCCGCTGTAGTGCTTGTGGAGCTGCGAATGAATGTAGCCCCAGTGTTCTCCGGTGATTTTGTCCCACGCGGCCTGCATCTTCCCGCTGGCAATATCCGAGTTGCCACGTGGCCACGGTTCGATCGGCGTGAAGTTCGTGTCATCGCCAATCAGTACCAGCCAGTTGTCGCCGGACACAATCCCGTAATCGCCGTCCTGAAGATCACTCGCCGTGATCCCAAGCTTTTCGGTGTGAGAACTTTGTCCAACAAAAATACGGACCGGAACTTTGCCAGACGGCTCCGTCACAATGCTCAACCTGGCTCCGGAAATTTTCTCGACATAGGTCTGCAGTTCGTGGGCGGCCAGTCGCGTGGTGCGTTGAGGATGCTCGGCAATGACAATTTCAGCCACCGGTTTCGCGTTGTCGACCAACAGTGATTCGGCGAACGAGTCGGTTCCAGTCAGCGTGAACACGAGGATCAGCAGCAGTGAAACTGGTTGAAGTTGCATGTGTCGTGACTCACTTCCTGATGGACAAAGACCGGTTCGGTTATCGGAGAGCGGTTTATCGGGTTTCACAGCGCGGCGGTGTCTGGCACGATTGGTATGCGACGCGCCTGTTGTTTGTCGAGAAAGCACGTCGACAACCTTCTTTCGCGAATCGTAATCACACGACTTCCAAGTACAGGCTTGCCGAAAGTGATTGCTCGACTCAGATGCGGCATCCAGTCAGGATGCCAACCAGTGCTTCAGCACCACGATAACCCGGAGTCAACCATTATCACACGCTGAGCAGCTCTCCGGAAGCTGCCTGGCGAGGCACAGCAAAACGAGCCATTTACATTTAACGGAGCAGGCGGTCATGAGTGATGATTACGCGAAAGGTTATGCACAGTTTGCCCGAATGGTCGGTGAAGAAAACATGGAGCAATTGACGGCTCGATTTCGAGCGGTCTGTCCTGACTTTGAAACCGAAGTTGTCTCCGTCGTTGGAGGGCGTTTCTGGACTCGTTACGGCATCGATTTGAAAACTCGCTCGCTGTGCAGTATCTGCGTGCTCGCGGCACTGGGACGCAACAACGCATTGCAGCTCAACCTGCAGATGGCATTGCGAAACGGAGCGAGTGTCGAGGAAATCTGCGAAGCCATCATGCAGGTCGCCGTCTATGCGGGCTTCCCGGCCGCGTGGGATGCGCTGGAAAAACTGGAAGAAGTGCTTGCAGGCAACAATCAGAAATGTGTTGAGTAGTTCCGCTGGCTGCCGACGATCGTGAGTTTCAAAAGCGTTGCGTGACCCATCACTGCTTCGCCGACTTCCTGTTGCTGCCGACCTGTTTTTTCTTACCAGTCACTGGTCCACGTTTTTTCGGTCCGTAGGTCGCGGTCAGAACTTCGTCGACTTTGGCTCGGTCGTTCCGATTCAGAAACGCGTCCAGCATTGGGTCGTCAGTCTTCGTCATGTGTGCGACCAGCTTGTCCTGCAGCATCTTCACTGCCACTGCGTGAGCCGGATCGTCAATCAGGTTGTGGAGACAATTCGGATCGTTTTTCAGGTCGTAGAATTCTTCGGGAACGCGATAACGAAAGAGATCCACTCTCGCCTGAATGGCCGGGTCTGTCTTTCCAGCTTGATTCATCGCCGCCATCGATAAGCCTTCGTTGTTATTGCGATACCAGAATTTGCCGTCGCTGAACGGGTTGTAGATGTAGCCGAAGTTTTCGTTCTGGACACAACGCATTGGGACGGAGTCTCCACCCGCTTTGGAGTCGATCTGGGTGAAGACCTGATCGCGTCCTGCCTGAGGCTGCCCTTTCAGCAGGGACAGAAACGATCGACCGTCCAGTCCACTGGGGCCTTCCGTTCCGGTGACGTCCATGAACGTGGGGAAGAAATCGACGACCGACACAAAGTTTGTGTCGTCACGCGTTCCCGGTTTGACAACACCCGGCCATCGAACCAGCAGCGGACTTCGAGTGCTGTGAAACCATGTATTGCACTTGGCGAAGGGAACGGCAATCCCGTTGTCGGTGATGAACAGGACGAGCGTGTTGTCAGCCTCGCCGGATTCTTTCAGTGCCTGCATCACTTTGCCCAAGGTGTCGTCCAGGCGGCGTGTGGAATTCAGATACGGCGCCAGTTCGACACGAACTCCAGTCAGGTCCGGAAGAAAGCCGGGCACGGTCACCTCTGCGGGCTTGTAAACCCGGGAAGGCATCGCGGCTCCGGCTGTCAGTTTCTGAGGGTTACAGTAGGGTCGATGCGGGTCGTGCGAATTCACCATGAAATAGAAGGGCTTCTTCGCGGCCCGGCTTTCTTTCAGGAACACCTGACTGCGCTGGTAGTAGATGTCGGGATTGCGGCCGTTTCCGAGATCTTTCTGATCAAAGTGGTAATCCCACTCCATCGATTTTTTCGGCGTTGAGTGCCCAACTTTTCCGAGTATCCCGGTGTGGTAACCCGCAGCCTTCAGCGTGGTCACGATATCGGGAACGTCTTCCCGTGCCGGCATGAATCCCATCGCTCCGGATCGATGGCTGTAACGTCCCGTGGCGATGACCGCTCGACACGGCGCACAGATCGCGACGTTTACGTGAGCCCGATTAAACAGCAGGCTCTCGGCAGCGAACGCGTCAAGATTCGGAGTGAGACCGTCTGGTCTGCCGCCGTAAACGCCCAGCGATTCGGCGTGCAGATCGTCGGCGGTGAACAGCAGAATGTTTGGTCGATCGGCTGCCGAAACGGTTCCGACGAAGCAGGCGAGAATGGTGGCAACATGGAGCATCTTCATGGTGATCGTCTCTTCTGCAAGTTGTTGACCGAGGATCGCGGTGGGCGTCATCGCTCTGCAAGTATCTGGTCGATGGTTCCGCTGCTTTCGGCAAATCGGTTCGTCTCGACGCCCATCAGACGAGCCTGCGTCAGCCACAGATTCGCCAGCGGCGTGCCTTCCGGCATGTTGATGTGCTGTCCGGATTGCACAAGTTTCCCACCACCGGCCACGATGATGGGCAGGTCGTTGTACTGGTGCGTGGAACCGTCGCCCAACCCGGAGCCATACGTGAAGAGCGTGTTGTCGAGCAACGACGTCCCATCCGATTGCTCGATCCTGTCCATCTTCTCCAGCAGGTAGACGTACTGCTCCATGTGAAAGCGATCCACCTTCAGCAGGTCGTCGATCATCTTTGTCTGATTGTGCGACATTCCGTGATGGCTGCGCGGCTTGTCAAACAGACTTTCGAACATGTAGGGCGTGTCCCAACGCTCGGGACCAACCATGAACGTCGCCACGTTGGTGAGGCCAGTCTGCAACGCGACCACCATCAGGTCGCCCATCAGGCGAATGTATTCACCGCGTGGCAGCCAGGCTTCGGTTGGTTCTTCGAAGTCGACTTTCGCGAGTTCGGCTTTCATGGTTTCAAGCCGATCCATCTGCATTTCGATGGTGCGGATGGAATCGAAATACTCGGCGAACTTCTGTCGGTCGGTGTAGCCCAGGTCCTTTGTCAGCGACCGGGCATCTTCGAGCACAAGACTGGTGACGTCGCGGTAGCGATCGACTTCCTGAGTCGAAAACAGTCGGTCGTACATCTTGCGGGGATCGCGGATGGACGGGGCGAGATGTCCGGTGCCGTACCACGAAATGTTGTCAAAGTAGATCGACTCCTTGTTATCCCGATGGCTGTTACAACTGAATTCGAGCGTCCGGAACGGCGTCGTTTTTCCGACGTGGTCAGCGACCAGATGGTCGAGCGTCCGATCGAGTGGCCAGGCGGTGCCTTTGACCGTGTAGGGTTCGGCACTACTCAGGTAACACGATGCGCACTGCGCGTGGACGTCGGTGCCTTGCTGAAAAGTCCGATCCATCCCGGTGATCAGATTGATTTTGCTCTTGAACTTTTCCAGCGGCTGCATCGTGGGGGTGAGTTGATCGAGCGGCCTGACACTGAAATTTGGATCCTGCTTACCGAGCGACGCCATGACGTTGCCGAGATTCCCTTTGGGAATGACGTCGTGGGCCTCGCCAGGAAAGAACCCGCGTCGCACCACGCCAATGGGCACGTAGAAATGTGCCATCCGCTGCGCCACGGATGGCGACGGGGCAGCCATGCTGAGGCTCTCCAGCCATGGCAGGGCCAGAGCAGTACCGCCGAGTCCGCGCAGAAACCGTCGCCTTGAAATGGATGTCATCGCACTGTGCCTGTTCTGCCGTTTGCCGAGCTGATTCAGCATTGGTCGCTTAACGCCGTCTCATGATTAAACCGGCAAACAGCACGACAGGCAATCACTGACGCTGGATTGAACGGTGATCATTCGGCTCCGGCAAACGAATCGGATTCGGGAAACGAATCAGCGGATTCGCAGGACGTGGATTACGGGAAGGGGTTCGTCGCCGAACATTTCTCCGGTCGCTTCGCAGATGTAAAGCGTGTCGTCATGCACGCTGGCGTTGCGGAGGTCGCAATGGCCTCGCGGATTGATGGCCCAGGGGAAGGTCATTCGTACGACCGAGCGATCGCCCTGCTGCAATGCGTCGAGATTGTAAATCCACATGACGGCTTCGAACGGGCCGCATTTGTAGCCCTTGCCACCGTATGGGTCTTCCAGGCCGGATGTCAGCCGCGTGTAATCTTCCGGCTGACCGTAGAAGTCGTATCCTTTCCCTTGACGTCCGAAGAAGATCAGCCGATTGCCAAGGACGGCGGCTCCGCCCACATTGTTGTTGCCCATCCAGCCCTCGACGCTGCCGGGGAACCTGGACACGCCTTTGTGCAGCGGGTTGCTGAAATCGATGTCCCGTTCAGCGTCATGGTTAGCTCGATAAACGAGCAGTTCTGACGAAGGCACCTTGGCACCGGCGACGGCTCCGTCTGGATTCGCGATTATCGCGCACGGTCCGGCACTGCTGCCGCCTCGCCACGAAACGCTGCCGCCGGTCAGCAGCCAGTTTCCGTTTTCAACATACGGGTCGGGAATCTTCGCCATGTAATAACCGGTGACCTGCCCGGATCGATCGCCGATGCGCCACCAACCGGAAAACTCCGGGTTGTCGAAGTTTGTCGAGAACGAACCGTGCGTTCGGATGTGAGTTCCCGTGACGTTGTACCACTTCTCGCCCGACAGGTAGATGCGGCCTCGATCGTAAAGCAGCGCCTGCAGGTAAATCTGCGAATCGGTTTCCCGTTCCTGTTTGGCGTGAGCCCCCTGCGTCGGGTCAAAGAAGTCCCTGACGATTTTTGCTCGCTTGCCAGGTCCGGGATTCGACAGTTCGGCAAACTTCTGCGAATACGGATGCCCGATCATCAGGAATGAATCGCGTTCCGGAATGTAGCAGAACGTGCCTCGCGAGTAGCCGAAGTGTCGACCTTCACTGTAGGCCTTGTCGTCGTACGGCACTTTGGGCACCGAAATATGCCCGAGATATTCGATGTGCACGTCGCTACCCAGCACCGAACTGACCGCTCCCAGCAGGATCGTTCCGGCAATGATCAGATAGCGAATAAGGAGCAGCATGATGGGCGTTTTCGGCAAAGATTTTTTAAGAGCGTCAGGGTGACGTTTCGTGAATGATCCGTGGGATGATTCACGAAAAGGCAGGAGATCCATAGACGCGTGCGAGCCGCCGAGGTTTTGTGTTTCCTCGGCGACTCGCCACTCTGACGCGAGACGTTTCATGTTGAGGCTTAGTTGCCTGCTGCGGATGTCACCGCAGTAGCCGTCGCTTTTGTCAACTCTGCCACTGCAGAGCGGACGGCGCTGGCGAAGTAGTCAACGTGCTCCTGGGTGTAGAGTTCGTTCCACGGCAGAACCAGCACGTCACGGAGTGCTTCGTAGGTGCCGGGGAAGAGCGACTGGTCGTAGTCAACGGCTTCAGGACGGGCCAGCGTAAATGGCCAGCGGCTCTCACCAAACGTGACCTGCTCGCGGAAAACCTGACAGGCAAAAGCCGGCTTCTGGATGTAACGCGGTGCACAGGCGATGCCTTTTTCGCGGAGCTTTGCTCCCAGCCCGACGGCACCACCTTCAATGACGGACGCGTCAACTCGCAGGCAATACTTCCAGTAGGTATGTACGGCTCCGTGAGTGACTGCCGGAGTTTCGATTCCGGCCAGTCCTCGCAGCTCACTGGTCATGGCTGCGGCTGTGCGTACGCGGCTGCTGACGACTCCATTCAACTTCTGCAGCTGAGCCAGAGCGACAGCGCCCTGCAGTTCGCTCATGCGATAATTCGGAGCGATGAAGTAGTGGTCCGCGTTGGCGTCGCCGTAGCCCCATGCCTTGTTGATGAAGAGGAACATGCGACGGGCGAGTTGTTCATCATCGGTCACGACGACTCCGCCTTCGCCGGTCGTGATGTGTTTGCCCTGCTGCAGACTGAAGCAGCCGATAGTGCCGAGCGTGCCGACGTAGGCATCGTTGTAGCTCGTCAGGAATGACTGGGCGCAGTCTTCAATCACGGGCAGATTGTGAGCGTGGGCGAGTTCCATGATCGCCTGCATGTCGCACGGGTTGCCGAACAGGTGCGTGACGACGATTGCCTTTGTTCTGTCACTGATCCGTGCTTCAATCGTTTTAGCGGTGACGTTGTACGTTTTCGGATCGACGTCGGCGAAGACGGGAATGGCTCCCTGATAAAGGATCGGAGTCAGCGCGCCCATGTCGGTGATCGGCGTCGTGATGATTTCGTCGCCGGGTTCCGGATTCAAAGCTGCCACAGCGCAGTGAATTGCGGCAGTGCCACTGGAACAGGCGTAGGC
>JABMPE010000540.1 GCA_013203845.1 Rhodopirellula sp.
CTGCCAGACAGTCTGTGATTTCATATCGGGCCTCCAGGTTGCCGCCTAAGTTGATCGCTAACGATCACTTAGACGCACCCGAAGGCCATTCAGATCCCGAAACTCTGAATAATCCGCGCTAGGGGCGTTCTGCACATTCACCGTCACAATGGATCCCAAGTCGCCGACCCTGATCGATCCGGGGGCAACGGTGTTCGTTCCGGCAAGTGTCGCGACCTGGGCAGCTGACAGTGCATCGTCGAAGATCCGAACATCATCCAGTAGGAGTCCCTGGCCGCCCACAAATCTCGGTAGCCCGTTCCTCGCAAATCCAAAGTCGTACTGGCCCAGAAGCAGATCCTGTGAGGGATCAATGCTTCCCACAGTCAAGGCCTCAGCAGCGACTAAATGTCCGTCCAGATAAAGCGAAACAAGTCCAGCGGTTCGGTCAACGGTGTATGAAACGTCGTGCCAAGCGTCTAGAAGGCTCACATTCGAGTCAAATCGAATCACCTGCGATGCAGAACCATCGTGCAGACTTAGAGCAAGAACGTCGCCAAACACTGTTGCTTTCGAGACCGAAAGTATAGCCCCCTCGCTAAAGTCCCCCCCCTGTATCGTAAGTAATGGGGCGAAAGTCAGCCCGAATTGTTCCTGCTCCAAACGAAACTGTAGCGAAGCGGAGAAGCTGCTGTTGCCAGGCTTGAATGCATCGGCTTCTGGGATTGCCACATAACTGCCGGAACTGGTCGACAAAGCCTGCCGACCGTCTGGCAGCGTCACAAATGAGGCGTCCCCGGTGAGAACCCCGTCCGCCGATCCCGATGCATCTACAGCGCTGCCGTCAAGTGAGTATGACGCCGCAGGCTCGGGAACGATGACACCGAACGTCACACCGTCTTCGTCGGCGCCATCGCTGTCGGCCAATTGGGACGGGATACCGTTGGGCTCTGAGTCTCGCGTGGCACCAAGTGTTGGACCAACAGCCACGTGCGCGGCTCCATCATCTGCAGCGATGGCTGCGGCGCGTCCATAAATCTGGATTTGACCAAGGTCAGCGTCAGCTGACGTCGACCGTAGCTCGGCTGTGATACTTGTGAACGTTCCGTTAAACCGAACAGACCCCGATGCTGTCCCATCCGCGTTGCTTCCCGTCACATCGCGAACGATGCTTCCAACCACCTGAAACTGATCGTTTCCACTGAGGAATTGAGGCGTGGCGGCCGTCGCGGAAAAATCCCACAAGTAGTCTTCAAAACTAAGCAGGAGCAACGTCGGATCAACAACAGGTTCAGCGAACTCGATAACGAGCGTCGTGTCAGACAGAGACGACTGGTTCTTTCTGATTTCCAGCGAGTCAAGGTCAGTCGATGCGGGCGTGAAGACTGCGGGGTCACTAAAAGAATCAGAGGAGTTATCGAAGGTTGAGCCAAAGAAGTGATACCCGTTCGACGGACTGTTAATTGTGATAGTAAAAGGCACCCCGTCGAGCGTTCCGGCGACTTGAGTTGGTGTATCAGCGAACTCTGTAAATTCAGCAAATTCTGAATCGTTCGCCGTCGGATAGGGAACGGGGGCATCTCCAAAGTCGAGCCCAACGCCCGCGACCAGTTCGAGGACTTCTGCTGGCGAAAGTGCTTGATCGTAAATCCTGAAATCATCGACACTTGTACCGCGGGCTCCGAACTTCGGATCGGACGAATGTCGACCGATGCTGATCCCGTTGAATGACACGGTTTGAAGATCGACAATCGAGACAGCACTGATCAACACATCGTCCACATACGTTTTGGCCAGTCCGTTGGCTCGATCAACAGTCGTCACTGCCCAGTGAAATTCTCCATCGGTTGTGATGGCGGCGGCGTTGCCATCGGCATCGGGGAACGAATCGAACCCTCGTGTACCATCACTCAAAAACGTGGCTGAGCTGGCTGAGACGCCACGATTATAGGTGTGCGCTATCCCCGACGTGTTCGCGCCACCATTGCCATTGCCGAACAATCGACCATTTGTCTGTGCTGCGTCCGTGGAAAGGTAACGGATCGCAACCGTGAACGACTGGTCGGCGAGCGATTGAAGAATGCTGTTATCAGGAATCGTCACATACTCGGTGGCCACCGAACTTCCGGCTGGATTATTGAACGTGACGACTCCAGCTCCGGCGACCGTCTCGAACACCGGTGAGCCTGTGATGGTGCCATTCAAGCCGCTCACGCTGGAATCGGTGGCGTCGGTATCGAATGTGTAATGCAGTACCGGTTGGTCGATCCCGACCGGATCGTCGTCATCAATGATCGTTGTTGTGACTTGCTGCGTGCCGGACTCGATACCATTCGTCACGGAGTTGATATCCACGACGATCATTTCGTCGGCTTCATCCAGCGAATCCTGCACCGAGGTCACAGTGACAGAACCGGCTGTCTGTCCGGCTGGAATCACGATTTGTGTTCCAGTCCGTGTATAGTCGTCCGTCAGTGTGGCAATGCCTGAAAATGCCAGATTGACGGTAACATCGTTGCCTGAAACTGCCGACAAAGTCGCCGTCAGTGTGGCCGAACCAGTAGCCTCGGCGATTGTGGCTGGCGAGATGCCGAGTGTCACACTCGGAGCCACGTCGTCGTCGGTAATTGTTGTGGTGACTTGCTGAGTGCCCAATTCGGTGCCATTTGTCACGGAGCTGATATCCACGACGATCGTTTCGTCAGCTTCATCGAGTGAGTCCTGCACCGCAGTGACCGTCACCGTCCCGCTGGTGGAGCCAGCCGGAATCACGATTTGTGTTCCTGTCCGCATATAGTCGGACGACAGTGTGGCAGTTCCCGAAAATGCCAGATCGACCGTTACGTCCTGAGTTGACGTCTCCGACAGTGTCGCGGTCACGGTGGCTGCCCCTGCAGCTTCGGCAATGCTGGTGGGCGAGACACTCAATTCCACAGATGGCTCGGATCCCGCGACGACTACGGATAGCGAACCATAAGTCGTATCATTTCTGAGATCGCCGCTGAGGCCAGCATCAAAGGATGTTATTTCCGACAAACCGGCTTCACCCACATTCGTCGAGATGATGCTTGTTCCTGATTGCTTCGCTCTGAATCTGATGCTGGCAATCTGCGTTTCATTCGGTGGCGTGAAACTGAGGGCGGATGCCCCCAGTTCATCAATCAGCCCAGTCTCATTGTCAGTTGTCCCGGTCTGGCCCGCGGAATAGTCAGTGTCATACGTCAAGTCTCCGACGACTTCAAAATATGAAGCATCAAACTCCACATCAGCATAGCCGGAGAACACGGCCTGGGTATTAACGGTATCTTCTACGTGAAAGTGGACGTCAAACTCTTCGCCTACAGTGATCACTCCGGGAGTAGTGTCCCCCGCAAGTTCCTGCAACTGCAGAGACACGGCTGCCGACGTCAGCAGGGTGCGTGATTCCAAGGCCTCCGATGTTCGACATATGGCTGGCTGGATCGCTCTCTGGAGCACTCGATTCCGTATCAGTCGATTCCTGCGATTACGTTGTGCGAGGGAAAGAAGCCAGTGACTAAATACCATTATATTTCTCCATGCCGAATCGGTCTGAGTCATACTTATCGGAAAACGTGTGACATCCAGTTAGGCGCCACGAATGATGCGAGTGACTACGTGCGAACAACAAACAGTCGCATTTCCACTATTGAACATACTTAGGTGACAGTGAAGGACTTGGCTGCCGACGGCAGTTCGTTCTCGTTGTACACGGCTACGACACGAAACTCGTATTGCTGATTCTTGTTCAAAGTACTATTGGCTTCACCGCGAAGAATATTGAACGCTTGCGATGTTCCGTTGAAATTCGGATTTATTCCGCCTTTGACCGGTTGCCAGTTCCCTTGTCCCCCGAGGCGTTCAATTCGATACGCGAGAGGTGCATCAATGGGCGCAAAATGGTTCCAGGTAAAGAAGAGCCTATTGTCAGTTTGTGAGACGCCGAGATTCACTGGTGTTTCTCGGGCATATGTAGACACCAAGGCTGACTGGGCAGATGGCGTTTCTGCTCCATCGGTTTTGGCAACGACGATCGCATAATACGATTGATCGATAGCCAAGCTGCCAATGTTCACGGACCTTGCTGTCTTGTCCGGAGACCTTGTCGCTTCGACTTGGTTCGTCGTTGCGTTGTAGAGACGAACGACATAGCTATCAAAGTTGCCAGCAGGTGCGGTCCACTGCACCTGCAGCTGTCGCCAGTCGGCTCGAGACAAAGTGACGCCAGTTGGCGGCGAGGGCGCAACTGTCGTCTTGAATGGGGCTCGCGGTGTTGTGGCGAGAACGGTGCTGCCTTTTACTGCAACAACTTCCATCTCGTACGGCGTAAACGCGGCCAAACCGCCAACACTGCTGCTTCTACGGCCAGAGCCAAGGCTGACGTTCTTCTCTTGAACCAACGCACCATTTCGATAGACCCGGATGATATACCCGTCCGGACCACCGTTGGTCAATTGCCCCCAGTTGGCCGTTGCGGAGTTATGCGTAACGCCGTCCACTAACAGATTGGGAGACCACGAATAGGCAAGCGTAGTTCTCGTAATCGAGGCACTTTCGACCCGCACTTCCTGTCCGAGGGCACTCGTGTAAGTCGCAACATGACGAATCTGGTAGGCCGTGGCTGGTGTCAACCCGGTAATGGTATTCTGTTTCAGGCCGACCTGGACACCACCGCCGTCTGGCCGGAACCAGTCTCCTGAGCCAATACGAACTTCGATAAACTGAGACTCGGGAGTCCATCCAAGTGCGTTCCACTTAAGGTCAATCTGTTGCTGCCTAACGTCTGTATGGTCTAAGCCGCTGGCAGGAGGTGCCGGATTGGTCTGATGTGGCCCAGTGACTGCATCGCCGGTCTTGAGTGGACTGGTACCGTAGACGGCTCGCACCTGGACGTAGTAGCGAGTACCTGGGGTCAGGCCAGTGACGACCTTGCTTTCTTGTGCTTTTCCGATGTTGTCGATGACCTTCGACCAGTTCGCGTTCTCGGGTGAAATGACCGATAAGTCATCAGTGGTGAGTCGAATGCGGAAAGAGTCAACGCCTCCCAGGTCGTCGTGTTTCCACGAGACGGTGAGTTGATCGAGCCCAATCGCACTAACCGCAAGATCGTGAGGCGAAACAAACCCGGCAGTTTGGACTGGATGCCCATTTTCATTAGAGAATGCTTTCTGATTGTCGTTGAAGTAAACAGCGGCGACACGAATCAGGTAGTCAGTTTCCGCCTCAAGACTTGTAAATGAGCCATCGTTTTTCTTGTAACGGGATACAACAAACGAGGTTTTCGACTTGTCGATCCCAAGACCACTTGTCCCACTACCATTCTCTACCGATCGCCAGTTGACGCCGCCGTCGAGCGAGAGGGTGACGTTATATGAGTGAAAATCCGTAGATGCCGGAGACTGCCAGTTAATTCGCACGCTCCCTCGCTCAACTTGACCGAAGACAACTTCTGTTGGCGGCGAAATCTGCGATGTTGTTCGTGGGCCCACAACTGCATCAGCCGCTTCGAATTCGTTGACGTAGTTGTCGCCCAACAATTTCTCTGCATAAACCGCACGGACCTGAACGAAATACGTCGTGCCCGGGTCAAGTCCGTTAATAGTTCCACTCGGGGCATTCGTACTCAACGTACCATCAACAGGAATCCAGTTTGTGCTTTCGCCGCTGACAGCCGGATCATCTGTTGTGTAGCGGAGTTTGAAATGCTCAACTCCGCCGAGTGGGTCTGTGTGACTGAATGTCACGCTAATCGACTTGAAGTCAGGCACGGCATCGGTAATTGTCGGTGCCACCAGCGGTGCAGTTTGGGCCGGGCCGGTGGTTTCGCTGGGCACAGGTGAGCCATCAGGATAGGTCGCAACCACCCGAGCCCGATAAGTTACACCAGCTTTTACGCGTATAAAGTCACCGCTGTCATTCAGCGGCTTGTAATGCGTTACTTCAAATTGCAGACGAGTCGTCTCGAGATCGCTGGCCTTGACTACCGTACTGTCGACCAGTTTTCCCGCGCGATACCATGTCACACCATCGTCCGGTGTAATTTCTACAGCCAGAGAGCTGATCTCATTCGGTGACGGATGGCTCATCGATACGACGAATTTGTGCCTGTCGGTTGCTCCGACTGAAATACCCGCGGTAGGGGCCTCCGTCTGAAGCGTGGTAAATTCCTCAGCGGCGGACTCGGCAATCTGCTGAGTCTGCTCATAGGCATAGGCAACGGCATAATACGTTTGATTGGACGACAAGCCCTCTACTTTAATCGTGTTCGGGCCTGATTCATCTTTCTTGATTCGGCCACTCGTGGCGACTTGCTGCGATAAATCGGCGTCTGCAAAGACACGCACTTCGAAATGCGTTGCCTCAGTAATTCGCGGTACGGTCACTTTTACCGACTGGTGTTTTGGGTCGACCGAGTCAATTGTCCAGACGGTTTTTTCAACGAGTGGCGGAGTCGCAGTTAGATCGGTTGGAATATCAACATCAATAACAGTCGGAGGATTATTGGACGCTGCGACCACCGCCTTCATTCGCAGCTCGTACGAAGTGTTGATCTTAAGGTTTTCGATCAGCTTGCTTGTGTTGCTGACGTTGACAACTTCGATGTCTTCGTATTCACCGATGCCCTCTTCCCGTATCTGCACAAAAAGCGTTCTGGCATCAAATTGCAGCGGATCCCATTCGACTTCAAGCTTCCTGGTAAACGCATTGACGAGACGCAGCCCGGTAATTTGCAAATCGGCCGGTGCCTGGAGTTCAACAGATTTTACATTCTCATTAGGGATCCAGCCGACTTCTTTGCCGGTATCTGGGTCTTCAGCGGCGCTATAGGCCTCAACTGTGAATTCGTAATTTCCGCCCGATCGGAGCCCATCTATCACGAGTTCGGACTGGCCTTCACCGTTGCCTGGCCCGACCTCAAATTCTGGCCTGGTAATGGCGACTTTCGTGCCGTCTTCCAGGACTTCGTTTAGAACAACCCGGTAACTTTGTACGTTCCAGCTAACTCTGTCCCAGACGGCCTTGAATGACACCAAGGTTTTGTCTTCAACTTCGATGAACTTGGGGGATTCCTGGCCTTCAGTCTTTATTAGAAACTCTTCTACAACGGTCGTCTCCCCGGTTGTCGTAATTTGAACGACGTAGAAGCTGTCGGGATTCAGGCCAGAGAACTGGTGTCCGCGATTTGGATCGTCTCCAGGCTCGACGAACCGCACGGCAGAGTCATCTGCCTCTTTTGAAGAGTCGAACTGGTAGGAACCGTCTGGATTCTGGGTCGGATTCCCTTGAGCGTCGACGATCGCTTCGTAGATGCGAATCTTATGTTTTGTCACGTTCCAGAATGGCGTAATCCATTGAACTTTGGGGCGTCGGGGCAGAGACGCCTTTTCGTCGAGCCCGAACGAGCCGGACTCAACAGCAAGGAATGGAGGAGTCGCGAGAACGCGGGCTTCAGAAAGTTCATCCCCAATCTGAATTTCCCATACGAGAGTTCCTGGCTGACTGCCAGACTCGCGAGCAACGAAGCGGTACACAACAGCGC
>JABMPE010000541.1 GCA_013203845.1 Rhodopirellula sp.
ATCACCCGCTTTGCCTTCTGCGGAAAATGTAGTTTCTCGATGGCACCGGTCCAGCGATCATCCTGTTGTTTCGGCGTCGCCGCCTGGGCCACCGAATCCCCCAGCATCGAAGCCAGCGCGAAAGCACCAAGTCCCTGTGAAGAGTGACCGAGAAACGCTCGTCTCGCGAGTTGTGAACTGAACATGGAAAATTCCGTACTGGCAATGAATGTCTGGCTTGCTCGTAGAGCATACAGATTGCTTGACGGCCTCTGCCATGTCCAGGCATCAGAGCAGATTCAGACCACAACGACGCAGCATTTACATTACAGATCATTGCCTGATCGCAAACAGGCGATCTCCCCGCCGAAAAATCAGCGTCGAATCAGCAGCGGCATAGAGCACTGGGTCGCCAGATGCATCGGGCTGACCGGATACTGAGTAAACAGAGTAAGAAGTGTGCCGGCCTGGTTTGACCGGTCATCTCACCACGCCAGCACAATTTTTGACGAGCCAGTGATCAATTCCGAACCGGAATCAAATCCACTTCTGTCACCTTGCCAACTGACATATTACCGCCACCAACAGCGACCAGACTCGAATCCTTCCACGGCAGCATTCGGTGAAAGAATCGTGGATGATCGAGTTGTCCGACAAAGTTCCAGCATTTGCCATCAGCCGACAGTCGTTGCAGCGAGCCGGAAATCGTCGAGACATACAGTGCCCCGTGACAGGCGAATGAAGAATTCCCAAAGCCGTCCATCGACGTACCCAGCAGCGAAGGAGCGTCCGACCAGGCATCCGTGGCGGGATCGTAAACGTTCGCCTGCGTGGTCGGACCGCCTTCTATCTGCATGCCACCAATGCAGAACAGTTTGCCGTTCCAGGCGGCCAGCGAAAGTGCCCGCCGCTGGAAAGGTGGAACCGCAATCGCCTTCCACTGTGAGTCGTCCTAGCTAAGATCGAGTGTCCAGGCAGTCTGATGCCAGACGCGATCTTTACCGGCTCCCGGCATATCCCAGCCGCCAGCGACGTACAGAGTGTCGCCGAGAACGGCTGCGTCGTGTGACGATCGTGGTTCCGGCAGCGAAGGCAGTTCTTTCCAGACACTGGTCTTTGGATTGAACTGTGCGACACTGGCCTGCGATTGCAGATCCTGCTCTTCCCCTTCTTGATTCATCGCCGTGAAACCACCCACGCGGTACAGCAGGCCGTCATGAGCCACCATCGCCAGTCCCTGCAGACGCGGACCTGTAGAAGCTTTTTTCCACTCTGATCCAGCAGCAAGATTCAGAGCCCACAGATCGTTGGACTGTTCTTCGTTGGTGTATTCGTGGGCGGATCCGTAGTTGCCTCCGTAGACATAAAACGTGTCGCCAACGATCGCCCCGCCAAAGCTCGTGATTCCCTGTGGGAGTTCCGGGAGCTTGTGCTTTGCACTCTGAAATTCTGACGGAACATTGTGAAGAGTCAGCGTCGAGTAGTGACGGATGGTTGAGTATTCCTTGTCCTCGAATTTTCCGGTCTGGTCTTCGATCAGGCGTGCTCGAATCGAGTAGGTGCCAGCTTCAGGCAACTCACAGCGAAAATCACCGGCTTCATCCGTCGAACCTTCCAGCTTGCCGTCGATGCCCGGCCCGGCAATTACGACTCCACAACCTGGAGCCCCTTCACCCTTCCACGACACACGCAGGACGGTGCTGTTGCCATCTCGCGTTGGAGAAATCTCCAGCGGCAGCCGTTCAGCATCGTGGATCTCCTGCCATGTGCCGGGCAGTGAAAACGGATAGGTCTTGGCATAATAGTTCAACAGAAAAGTCGAGTCGCCTCGCGTAACGACTCCGTAAGTATACTTGAGAATCGCGGGGTTCTGCTGAGTGCGATCCGTCAGCGCCGCTGTCAGAGACTCTTCATTTTTCTTCAACACCAGTGGTTGAAGCTTGCCACGTCCGCCCGCAGACCACACTTCTGCCTTCACCACCCGGTCAAGCAGATCAGGATCGTCAGGTTCTGCAGCTTCACCGAAGTAAACCTGAACACGGGCAGGTTCGATAGCAGGCTCGATGACCAGCCACAGGAAATGTGCCCGAGCGATCGCCGGGGATAACATAACCAGTGTCATCAGAAGAATGCTGTGTCTCATCGTATTGCGTCTCATCGTAGTGGTACCTCCAGGGGGAAAAGTGCGCCGTCGAGTGGCGAGTGTTGACGTTAATGTGGTGAAAGTTGATGCAGTGAAAACGAAAAAAGACATTTCCATCCGGCTCCACCGCCAGCCGAGCGGACAGGAAGGAACGTCACCGAATCTGTGATTCCCGTGTTAAAGACTGCTGCGCTATAACTCTGGAATTGTCTGCCGCGAATGAACACTGGCTGCTCATCGGTTACGAATTCTGTCAGCGGTACGACGTCCCTGCTTTTCGGGAGTCGTCAGAACGAACGTGAATTCGTTGAGTTTTCCGGCTCCTACTTCCGCCGTCAGTGTGCTGTGCTCGTTGTAGATGCTCGGCACACGGACGACGTCAATCTGCTGTATGCCGGATTCCTGCAGTCGCTCGAAAGCGGATTCATCGTCCAGAGGAAAACCGCCGTCGTCGGTGGATTCAATTTCAACACGATGCTCTCCGACAACAGGGCCGAACCCTGCATCGACGGCGAATTGTCCGTCGACCACGGTCACCGAAGATTTCGGACCGGACGTGTCGTTGATCGGAATGAAACGCACTGTCCCTTTCGTCAGAGGGGTTCCGTCGAGAGTCACCGTTCCCTCCACCGACGCTCGTGGCCGCTCGCAGTCAGTGCCACAACCAGCGGCGACACTCGACAGTATCAACAGCAACCAGAGGGCAAACCGGGAAGAATTCGGCAGCCTGTGACCAGAATGTTCCGGCGGTAGAACGGGCCGTGAAATAACGCAGCCGGTCGCCGTTCTGAATGTTCTAACCAGAGTCTGAAATCGATCAATAGTTACCATTGATCACTTCCTCTCCGTCACGTGTGGCCAGAGCGTCCAGCAGACTGGCGTCAATGTTTTCTGAAATGAAATGGACGGAACCGTCGGCAAAGGTGAAACCCACGCCGCCGATGTGCTCGCTGCGAAACGATTGCACCCAGCCCGGATCAAAGATCCCGTCGTCCGGATAGTCATGTGGATTCAGCGAATGAGCCGTGCTGAAGCCCGTCGAAATCGGATACGGATTCGACCAGTAAGTGAACGAGTACCGAGACTGACCGGCGCAGCTGCCCGATGAAAACACGTAGTCCGGCAGGTTGTAAGCGGACTCGCCGACCATCAGCGTACTGCTCGATCCATCAGTGAAGCTGGCCAGCCGTGTCCGTCCGACCGTCGAGTCGGTGTAGACAATCGCACCGTTGAGAACCGGTTTGGGGTCGCCGTAATACGACCAGTACGGGTTGTAATCTCTGCTTCCAATGCAAACCGCATAGTGCCCCGGTGCTCGACCGGAATCGCTGTCGCAACTGGGAACCTGCCGGCGCATGGTTCCCGAAGGACAGAGGTAAAACGGCAACTGTTGCCCGACAACCTGCTGGTTATAGGGGTCGCTGCTCGAGCGATTGAAGTCGTACTCGCCGAACGCCGACGCCTGGTCGATCATCGAGAGAATCGACGTGAACGCACTGCCTCCGCTGAGCGTGCTGTTCGCGTTCGCATTGGGGAACTGACCATACACATCATGATAATTGTGCATGGCCAGACCAATCTGCTTGAGATTGTTTTTGCACTGCGAGCGTCTGGCGGCTTCTCGCGCCTGTTGCACGGCGGGTAGCAGCAACCCCACCAGAATCGCGATGATCGCGATCACCACCAGCAGTTCAATCAATGTAAATCCAGCGCGGCGTCTCATAGGACACCTTCCTTTCATCAGCTCAGAAAAACTGAGAGGTAACTGCTGCGAACGCACAAAGGCGTCACAGCATGTAACCGTCGTGGCTGGCTAATGGCTGGCGTGATGCTGGCTGATGGCTGGCTGCGGCGGGGACGGTGACTCACCGTCCTCAAGGGATGACTCGGTCAAACTGAGATTTGACCAGGCCATTCAGAGGCTTCGTTGGCTCCGTTGGAAAAACTGCCGGCGGCCCCCTGTCCTCTGCGTAAAAGGGCAGGACGCTCGCCGGCGAACACTGGACGCCTCGGTTTCGGTGTCTTCAGTTGACTGCATTCCCCGGCCAGCCGAATCGCTCGGGTGACTCGGGCCGCCAGTCGGCTGACAGACACCACTGCACCGGCAACAGCAAAGACCGCCAGATGCAGAATAAGAATTCGAAAAACTTCCATTGGTCTGTCTGTTCTACTGGGTCGTTGAAAAATGTCGGCTATTGAAAATGGTCAGCCATTCGATTCACCGCAGCACTTCGAGTCGCCTTCCAGACTCCGCAGAACCAGCTGCTCGTTGCAGAGACAGACGCCACGCCAGTCGCCCGCGGACTCGAACAGCGACCGAAGACTCTCGATGCAACTGGAGCAGCAGATCTGTTTCAGCTCGGCCACGCCCAGATTGCGGATCAACTGATGAGCATCTGCCTGTCGATCGAGTCGCGACAACACTGAAGCCAAAGAAACGCGGAACGCAACATTGTCCGGCGCCAGATCAATCGCTCGGCGTGCTACCGACTCAATCTTCGAAAACGGAAATCGCAGCCGTCCCATATAGAAGCTCAGATCAAACCACGCCTGTGCTTCATCCGGCGACTCAGCGACGGCCCGACGACAGACCTGCCAGGCCGACCGGAATTGACCAAGTCGTTCCAGAGCGGCAGCAACCCGGAGCAGCGTTCGCGTGGCGACGGACTTTCGCGTGCCCACATTCTCCAGCAATCCGACGGCCAGATCCGGACTGTTGGAATCGAGGTAGCATTCGGCCAGCGCCAGCTCCGCTTCCGGCCTGAGCGGGACCATGAGTTGAGCCAGTTCGAGCAACTCCTGCGCTCGCGACAACTGATTGATCTGACGAAAAACCAGCCCGATCTCCTCATGAAGTCGCCCGTCATCTGGTGCCCGGTTGAGTTTCTGCTGAGCCAGTCGCGTCACTCGATCGACATCCCCCTGTTTCACCGCTTGTCGAAGAAGCTGCAGCATTTGTGAGTTCCGGCTCATCTGGCAGTCATCCAAATTATTACAAGGTATTGGGAGACAGTTAGTTGCGTCACACTGAAGTGCCCGTTTAAGCACTTGATAAATTGACATTGAGATTCAATCTCATTACTTTAGCTAGATACACGAAGACTGCAAGAGCACGTACCGAGTGTTTTCGAAAACAACAAGGATTCAGAAACCGACCAATACCCATGACTGACAACGACAGCGGCGGCGACAGCACTTCACGCAACGACCGCGACAAAACAGGCCAGACGAACCGGACGGACGACACAGGCGGGACGGACGGCACGATCTCAACCGATCGACTCTTCGGCGGTCGCGACGAAATCCTGATTCGGCACGGCAACGACACTTATCGCCTGCGAATCACGAGAGCCGGCAAACTGATTCTGAACAAGTAGACCGAAGTCCGCTTCAGATCAGCAGATCGTTGACGACTTCACCAGTAGGAACCAGACGATGCGGACGGTTCAACTGGTCGGGAATGAAACTGTCGTGTCGAATCCCCAGGCAATGGTAGATCGACGAGACAATGTCGCCGGGAATCAAAGCGTCGCGAGCCGGAAACGCACCGGTCTTATCGCTCGATCCATAAATCAGACCTTCACGAAATCCGCCATCGATGAGTTGCAGGCTGTAGCAATAGTTCCAGTGGTCGCGTCCGCCATTGTTGCCGTTGACCTTCGGGGTTCGTCCAAAGTCGCCCATGATCGCGACTACCGTGCGTTCGAGCATACCGCGGTCAGCGAGATCTCCGACCAGGCTGGCCACACTCGCATCGAGTTGCGGAAGTAATGTGTCTTTCAGTTTGACAAAGTTGCTGCCGTGAGTGTCCCATGTGGCATTCGCATCGGGCGCCCACGACAGCGTGACCAGACGCGTGCCGGCTTCCAGCAGACGACGAGCCAGCAGCAGACTTTGTCCGTAAATGTTTCGTCCGTAAGAGTCCCGCAACGAATCCGGCTCCGACGAAATCTGAAATGCTTCCTGAGCAGCCGGCGACGTCAAGAGGTCGATCGCGCGGCTTTGCAGACCGGTCATCGCTTTGAATTCGAGCTGTGTAGAAACCCGCCTGTCCAGTCCGTCAAAAAGATCGCGACGAGCCTGTAAACGTTCTGCGGAAACACCCGTCTGCAACGTCAGTTCGGGAATCGAAAAATCGGCGGCGTTGGGATCTTTCAATACAAACAAAGGATCGTAACGACGCCCCATGAAGCCCGCGAAAAATCCCGGCTGAGGTGGTCCTTTCGCACCTTCCTTCGTGATGTACGGCAGCACAACGTGCGAAACTGCATTCTGTTTCGGCGGTCGCAGCATACTGGCGACAGAGCCAAGCGTCGGATAGTCGGTCTGCTTTGCGCCGCCACCGATTTCGCCTCGATCATGACCGGTCATCGCGGCGTAAACCGCAGCGGCGTGAGCGTTGTTCACCCCGTGGTGCATCGAACGAACAATCGTCGAACGATGCGCCAGCTGCGCCATGCGGGGAAGGTGCTCCGACATCTGATAGCCGGGCAGCGATGTGGCGATTGGCTTGAACTCGCCGCGAATCCCTTCGCTCTCGTCCGGCTTCATATCCCACATATCGAGATGGGATGGTCCTCCGTTTAAAAAGATCACGATACAGGCATCCGCGGAAGCATTGAGGCCGTTTGCACTTCGGCTTTCTTCAGCGTGAAGAAGTCGAGGCAACGTCACTCCCATCAGACCGAGGCCGCCGACCTGCAACATCTCGCGTCGGGATGTCTGCCTGGAAATCGTGTTTGCGCAATTCATGTTTGGCTATCTCAGGTTCTGATTCGGGCGGGCGTTTCTCAGATTGTATCAATCAGAGCGTTGGCCTGACTCACTGCTGGTGGAAGTCGCCGCTTCCAGCGCGATCTTTCGAAACTTCGCTTCAGCTCGATCGTAAACGGCACGGGCGGCGGGGCGTTCTTTGTCGGAAATGTGTTTGCTGCGAAACTTCCAGAGTTGGTCGATGACTTCGAGACACCAGCGAGCACTGTCGGCTGCCGCTCGAATCGGTTTTTCGTCGACGATCACATTCACCGGGTTGGTATGAAGCTGCGGAAAGTGCCGAAGTGCAACCCAGCTGCTTTTTTGAATCTCGACAGGAAACACGACTTCGTGCGGCACCCCGTCGGCAGGTACATCAACAGACGCGACGGCTTCGCCGTTGACGACGATTTCGACTTTCCGCTTGCCGCCACTGACATAACTCATTGACCGCGGAGCGTGCAGATTCACCGTATCGCCAACGATTCTTCGCCCGACCGAAGGCATGACGTTTCCATAAGCAACTCCGATTGGCGTAGCCGGCGCAAAGGCCACGGTTGCCTTCACGGTGACGTTTCCGCGCGTCGACAAGTTCACATCGCCGAACCCGGGACGTTGGCTGTCGACTGAAAAGTCCAGTGCATGAGCGAAGCCGTCCGACACGTACGACTTCCCGGCAGCGATGCCGTTGCACCAGTCGCCAAAGTCGACGCGATCGACTTTGCCAAGCTGCACATAGACGCGGCCTTGCCCCACACGACGACTGCTCATGCAGGGAAAGTCAGTCTCACCGCTCAGCTTCAATGGGAATCCGCAGTTCATCAGGTGGTACCACGTATTCCATTCCGGAATTCGAGCGGTATCCATCGCGCTGATGAAATCGCAAACTCCTTCAGCCGTACTGACGCAGATTTCCAGTGCTCCGCCACCATTCATGAATGGGATCGCGGTGTTGGGAAGTTCGTTGGCGGCACGTTCGACGCTGCGGGAGAGTTCTGCAAACGACAGTTGCCTGTTACCGTCGGTGTCGATCTTTGCGAATGGCTCGGGCATCAACGCAGTCTTCACTTCATCTTCGCTCAGACCTTCGTCGGCGTCAGCGTCGTACGTCTCAAGTAGCCGCTTGCCTTCGTAGCCGGGGTTCACCTGTAGCGCCGAATGCGGATAACCAGTGACGCCCCCCTGCCCTTTACACCACTTCAGAACCGGAACGGTCCAGGTTGGCCAGCCGCGATCTTTGGTGCCTTCCGAACCTGGATAGGTCTGATCATTCAGATTGAGCAGGCAGACGTGCCCCAACGCCGCCGAGCCGAAGCCGCTGATTTCGAGGTCGTACTTCAGCAGCGTCGATGTTTCGCTGACGGCATCGGCCTCCGGGCTGAAGTAGTCCCGTTGAAAGTCGAAACACGGTCCCCACGTCAGGACGCAGCCAACGTTCAAACCTTCGCCCTTCACCTGAAGAAACATGTCCTGCGGACTGACGCCCTTCGTTGGCGAATCGTAATGCGAACAGCCCGCTCCGTGAATGTGATGGTCGCCGCAGTAGAATCCGCTCGTCATCGGGTCCACCCAGCGATTCAGGCGCAGAGCGACCGGCGGATCGTCTTTACCGATAACCGTGATCTTCTTCTGTTGAACGTAGTATTCCGGCCCGCGTGAAAACTCGACGTCAAACTCGCCTGGCGGCAGCAGCACGACGTCGCCATGCTTCCGATAAATCTGCGGCTGAAAGAAGAAATCGGGAGCCAGCCGCTTCGCCTGTGACGGGTAGATCCGACCGGACTTGTCACGAATGATCAGCCGACCGACGGTGGGCTGACCGTCGACGTCGTAAATCGCCAGCTTGACCGGCACCGCGGGCTTGACGTCAAACAGGACCGGCACTTCACCGCGAAAGCCAATGTCTTGAGTGCCAGCTCCGACGTCGAACTCCAGCGTCGCTTCCCGCTTGCCGGACTCGCTGGAGTAAACCAGGACGATCGCATACTCCACTTCCAGCCCGCTGAGCTGTCGCGACATCGGCGGGCGCTGAAACATTTCCACGGCAAGGAAGCGATCATTTGTACCGTTTGGATTCTCTCCATCATTGAGTTCCGTCTGATCCTGTCGCTGAAGCGTCGATTCGGCAACGCCTGAATACACCGGCCCAGCTTGAGGGCTGCGAACCCGCAACTCATTGGCAACCGTGCTGTGATTAATCACTTTGACCAGCAGCGGAGTAAATCCGCCTTGTTGAATGGTTGCACTGCCAGGGCCGCGTTCGACCTTCACTCGAACTTCAGGATTCAGCGAAACGACCGCGACAACGAGCGGGTCGAGCAGCTTCTGAATCGTTTTCGCATCACGTTCCTTCTGCGCCGTCGTGAGTTTCCCAGTTACTGATTCCGACAACGGCTGACCGAGAAACTTCAAAGCATCGACCAGCCGCCGAACATTCGCGGCGAGCGGTTGGCCCTCAACGGGTTCAGATACCAACTCAGCAGCAGGCAGTCCATCACTCAGGAAACAGGACGTCAGAAAAAAAACAATGAGCAGGACATCTCGCATAACAGTTTGCTTTCTGCTGGGACAGACCTCAGCCCACCATTGTTAGTGACGGTATTCCGGCGCGCGTAACCGACCCCGAAAGGTGTCGAAACTAATCGTCCCCGGGGCAGGACTCTCCCCACAGCGTTGTCAAGTTTGTTGCAAATGCAGGGAACGCAACAGTCCTCCACCAATCTGGCTGAACATCAAATCGTGACTCAACTTCGTTGACCAGGTTCTTGTAGTTCGGCCACTCTTCATCGACTTGGTAGTAATCGCCGGAATCATCTACGCGGAATCCCAGTAATATTCTGTCAGACGTCAGTAAATCGACTTTGAAGGCAATGATCTCAACCACGTCATCCCAGCGAACATTCGTCTGCACACCTTGATCCGAGCAGATGGCGAATCCGTCGTCTGTCAGAATTATGCTGGACATAAAACAGTTTCCCCAACGAAAGCCGAGAGCGGTACTCGACGTGAAGGCCTTTGTCACACTTCCGGCAGCACCCACGGCTTGCGATATTCCGGTCGTGTCCGCAGAGCGTTGGCTTCGGCGTCATTCTCGAACGTTTCAGTCTTCGGATCGAGGATCAGTTGTCGCCCGACTCGGGCCGCGATGTTGCCGGCGTGGCACAGGACCGATGCCGGGTGTCCGACCGTTTCGAGGTCGCACGCGGGTTTGTCTCGCGACTTGATGCAGTCGATGAAGTTCTGCACGTGCGGACCTTCGAAACTGTCACCCTTCACTTCTTTGATCAGTTTGTTTCGGGCCGTGTAGGCACTCCAGCCAGTGTTGCCAATCACGATGTAACCCTTGTCGCCGTACACCGCCGCGCCTTCGGAATTCTGATGGAACGCGTACGGAGCCCAGATGCGCATTTCGTAGGTCAGCAGTTTGCGATGCTCGCCCGAGTGATATTCGTAGTTGACCTGCAACGTGTCGGGAAATTCCTGAGCATCGTCGAAATACCACTTGCCGCCAGAGGCCTGAATCTTTCGTGGGAGGCCTGGCAGTGGATCTCCTTGAGCTTCGCATGCTGCTGACAACGCCGCGATGGCCATGTCGAGCCGATGGACTCCGTCGTTGCCGAGATCGCCGGTTCCGTAGTCGTAGAACCATCGCCACCGCCCGTGAAACCGGTTGGGATTAAACGGTCGTTTCGGAGCCGCTCCCAGCCAGAAGTCGTAATCAATGCCTGGAGGCGGATCGCCATCTGGTGGAAAACCGATCGGCCCCTGCTTACTGCTTTCCCATGCTTTGGCGACCATGCAACGCCCGAGTGCTCCCGTTCGAATGAACTCCAGAGCTGACTTGATTCGTTCCGTCGAACGGTGCTGCGAACCCATCTGCACCACGCGTTTGTGCTTTTTCAACGCCGCCACCATCGTCTGCCCTTCGACAATGTTGTGACCATCGGGTTTCTCAACGTAGACATCGAGTCCCGCCTGGCAGGCCATAATTGTTGGAATCGCATGCCAGTGATCCGGCGTGCCGACAACCAGGGCGTCGAGTTTGTAGTCATCGATCAGTCGTCGGAAATCTTTCTCGGCAGCGGGCTTTGTGCCCTGGCGTTTGGTGACTTCGGCAATCGCTTTGTCGCGCCGCCCGGAATCGAGATCGGCGATCGCAACGATCTCGGCGTTCGGATTCGAGGCGAATGTGCAATTGAGCGAGAAAGCTCTTCCACCACCGCCAACGACACCCACTCGGATTCTCTCACTGGCCTCGGCTTTGGCGACCTGATGCCCTGCCAGAACGACCGTCGCCGCGACTGCCGTTGACGATGAATTCTTCAAAAACTCACGACGGTCCATGAT
>JABMPE010000542.1 GCA_013203845.1 Rhodopirellula sp.
CCTGAAATGCCGGAACTGCGTGGAGCTTGTTCCAGCCTACGACTTACCATGACTCGATTTTAGTGAAGTAATGCTCGGCGCGTTTCTAAGTGTCGCCGAATTACGCGAGGATCGCACGGACTGGCTGTCCGATGATGAGTCGATGCGGCCGGTCGGTCTGGTCGTGCAGGACGGTGTCGGCCGGGATGCCCAGCAGGTGGTAGAGCGTGGCGGCGAAGTCGGCCTGATTGCGAGGTGACTCGGCAGGGTAGGCGGCTGAGTTGTCAGAGGCTCCGAAGATGGTACCGGGACGGACTCCTGCACCGGCGAGAGCCAGCGAGTACACCCAGGGCCAGTGGTCACGACCGGCGTTTTTGTTGATGGTGGGAGTCCGACCGAACTCCGCGTTGACGACAACCAGCACTTCGTCGAGCAGACCTCGTTCTTTCAGGTCTGTGAACAAGCCGTGCAGGGCCGCGTCGAGCGTGGGAGCCAGCGATTCTTTCATCTTCTTGAAATTGCCGCTGTGCGTGTCCCAGGAACCGCTCGGCGTGTGGCAGTAGCTGACGTTGACCATCGGCACGCCAGCTTCGATCAGGCGCCGAGCCAGCACGCAGCGTTGCCCGAACTCGGTCCAGCCGTAGGTGTCTCGAAGTGCTCGCGGTTCGGCGGCGAGGTCGAACGCCTGACGGGTCGCCGAAGAACTGAGGAGCGAAAACGCCTGCTGGTAGAACTCGTCGAGATTCGCCGCTGATGCAGACCTGTCGATCGCTCGTCGCTGATCGTCGATTTCCCGCAACAGCGACTGCCGCGAACCAACCCGGCTGGCCGTCAATTCGGTCGACGGTTCAATGGCTTCGATACGGACGTCGTCTTTCAGCAGTTTCTGGTCGACGGCGAAGTGACCGTGTTTCCCTCCGAGAAACCCCGGCAACTGACCGTGTAGAGTCGTGCCGTTGCTGCGTCGCATGAGCGGGCCCAGCCGAACCCACGAAGGCAGGCTGCTGGCTTGATGAGGCCGCAGGTGATCCACGACCGCTCCGAACGCCGGAAAGTCCGTCGCTGCGGGCGGGAAGTCAGTCTGCGGTGTGCCAGGTGGATGCCGGTGCCCTGTGCCAGCCGGAAGACTCGCCGTGACGTGATTCGGATTGTCGTGCGACATCGAACGAATAATCACCAGCTGGTCGGCGATCGTCGCGGATCGCGGCAGCAGTTCGGAAAACCGCACGCCGGGCAGGCTGGTCGAGATCGCGCCGAATTCGCCCTTCACCGCTGACGGGCCATCCGGTTTTGGATCGAACGTCTCCTGCTGCGGATGACCACCGTGCAGATAGAGCATAATCACGCCGCGGGCTTTGCCAAAGCTCCCGCCGGACGCCTCACCGTTTGCCTGACGACGCAGTAACTCAGGCAGCGTCAGACCGAGTCCGAAGGCGCTTCCCGCTCGCAAGGCAGAACGTCTCGTCACCGCCGACACGTTTTGAAAGCCCGCACAACCGCTGGCCTGGGCATCGTCCATCATTGATTTTTTTCGAACCGTCATCCGACTCTCCGTTGCCACGCGGAATCAGATTCTCAGTCTGCCGACAACGACGCTCGGAGTAAAGTTTCACTCCGAATTCGCTGTCAGTTCAGAGCAATGCCAACGATCCGGTCAAGTGTTACGGCTACCCCTTGCACCAGCAGTTGAGGCGCACCGCCATCTTCCGAAGCAACGATCCCAATGCCGTTGAGAGGCTGTCCATCTGTCGTCACCGCTTGAACCTGTTTACCTTCAAGCTGCTGAAGGGACAGCACGTTTTTCACACTGGCGGCATCGATTTCAGACGTCGTAACCGCTCCGGAGTTATCCACCGTTTCAAACAGCAGAGAATCTTTTCCGTTGCGATTCACGACACCTCGCACAGTTCCGAGTTCCGTTGCTCCGTTGCCAATGTCCGCAGCGACCAGCTGGCCGACGTACGACTGAGCACTGTTCACCGAGACGACCCGACTGATTGGGAAGTCCGTTCCGTTGATACCGACGAAGGTTTCGCCGCCCGAGAGGAACGCTCGGTCGACGATGCCGACTGACGAATCGTCAAGAGTTACCGTCTGCCCAATGTAGGACGCGCCAACCGAAAGTTTCTGTCCGAAATCGGCATCGCTTTTCGCGAGCGACGATGCCACCTGCTTGAGCGTATCACTGAGTTCAAGATTCGAGGTCAGCCCCTGCATCGTGGCAAGCTGATTCAGAATCTCGGCATTCTTGGTCGGCTCAGTCGGATCCTGATTCTTCAACTGGGCGATCAGCAGCGTCAGAAAGTCGTTCGCCGTCAGCGAGTTGAAACCTGTTTTGCCGGGATCGGCGGTTTTGGAAGCAGCAGCTGTAAGCCCGGAAGAAATAGCACTCATGTCGGTCTCCTTCTGATCGCTGTTTCAATTTTCGACGGACGGCAGAATTGGAGTCCTGCTGCGAGTCGGATCGTCATAACTTGACGTCAAGCTCGTCCAACGGTTCGCTGTCGGGAGAATTCCCGGAGAAAGCATCCGTGCCGCTCTGGTTCCGTCGGCGCTCATCCTGCCGTTGCTGGTTCTGACGATGCTGGTTCTGTTCGTCACGAGCCTGTCGTTGATCGGAAGACTGCCGGTCATGTCGTGACTGCTGCTGGTCTCTCGGCTGAGACTGATTGCTTTCCTGGCGACCGGACTCGGCCCGCGATTCTGTCAGCACAACGTCAATACGATCGACAGACGCTCCCGAGTGCGTCAGCGCATGTTGAAGGTGCGGTAGAGTATCCAGTACAGCGACTCGCGCGGCAGCTGACTCCACTTCCAGACGAGCCACGATGACACCGTTTATTCGCGAAACGTCGACCAGCATGTGGCCCAGCTCGCGAGGGTTCAGACGAACCCGAATATGACTGTCGCCGCTGGTGGCGTCCTGAATCGCAGACACCGCATCCTGAATCTCCATCGGGACGGCAGGTGCTCGAACCGAGTCCGTTTTCCCGACACCACTCGACGTCGTTGTGGAAGCGGGGACTGCTGGTCCAGGAGAACTCGTCCCTGCCGCGATATCAGCGGAACCGGTTTCGACAGCAATGGCTGAAACCGACGCGTTACTGGAATCGATTCCTCGTGAAGGTGAATTGTCCGTTGGGTCAACCAGTAAGTCCAACACGGCATCCGCTCGAACCGGTCCTGGCGTCAGCGACTGAGCCTTCTGCGGCGCGACTCGGCTGGCTGGATTTTCTGCTGACACGACATCGGCAGTATTTTCTGTGCGTGCCTCGATCGGCGTGACTTCCGGGAAATCTGATAACGCCTGTGGAACATGATCTCGCACACGGGCTTGATTATTCGGCGTCGAAACTGAGCGGACCGACTGCGATTGCAGATCCGTCTGAATGGGTACAGCATCATCCAGAATCGTTGCTGCTCGCTCAGGAACGACCGGCGGTCTGTCAGCGATGGCGGCGGCTCCGACGTCGACGACGATCGTACTCGCCTGCTGCGGAACCAGAGGAGAATCTTGCCGCTGTTCTGAGGACTCACCCTCGCGACGATCTGCCGTCGAATCTCTCGGATCATCCACCAGGACTGCGGGCTCCGTCTTCAACGCAACACGGTCAGCGTCACTCTGTTTTTCTGCTGAAGACGAAGGCTGCGGTCGCGTCCGGGCATTCGCGAATTCCTGAACCTGCGGTGAAACCTGTTGCGGCGGCTCTGAAGCGAAACCACCAGTGGTTTCGACTGGCTCAGACACCGGAGTGTTCGCGTCGCCCGGCAGTGAACTCGTATCAATCGAGCCTGGGGTTACCGTGTCAGCTTGAGACGATTCGTCCTGCGGTCTGTTCTGAGAAATTCTGGCTTCCACGGTGACTGCTTCAGAGAACGGGACCTGAGCGTTCTGTTGATCGTCACCCGGCCTGGTCGCTTCTGGAACGACGGCAGGCGACGGCACGACCGCGGCATTCGATGATTGCGAATCGCGAATTGCTGACTCGGGTACGATCCTGCCGGGCGTTGGCTTAGGTTGTACCGGTGACAGACTGGGGCCCTGTTCCTGCACCGTTGATGAACTTCCAGATCCCGAGCCAGCTTCTGAACGAACAGCCGACGGAATGGCGCCAGACACCGCGGCGACATCCTGACTCCTGAAGGAAGAATCCCGGATCGCCAACTGTGCGGAATCGGGGCCTTGCGATATTGCGGATGCGAGCTTACCAGTTTCCCGATTCGCTTCGGTTCTCCGCTTGACCCCATTCGCGAGCGACGGAAGTATCAGTGGGACAGTGTCAGAATTCGAAACGTCGCCCGGTAAGGGAAAGTCACTCGGAAGTTGTGTTGCGGCATCACCAGCCACGGAGCTGTCTGATGGAACATCCACCGCTTCCATAGTGTCCGGCAAATTGTCGACCGCTGCGGAAATCGCGCTGCCGGCAAGGCCTTCATACGCGGCATTCTCGACTCGCTGTGAATTCGGGACGTCCGATCCGGTGGCAATCTGCGACGCGACCTGCACCGTCGACACCCGGTCTGGTCGAAGTGAGGGCAGCGTCGGATACGACATCAGGTCGTCATGTTCAAACGAAGTACTGACATGAACAGCTTCGGCATTAACCGGAATGCTGGCGATCAGGAACGGCTCGGTGGACGTAAAACGAGCGTCACGTCCAGCTGCCTCGCTCTCCGGAATCAGCACGTCATTCAACACGGGACCTGGCCCGTCGATGGTTTCCGGGGTACAACATTGATCGACGAGACTGTTTGTGAAGGCGTGCCATCAGCATTCGCCCCGTCCCCTGTCGCGTCAACGGGAACGATATCACTGGGCAGCGAATCAACAACCACGTCGTCAAGCGACAGGCGGACCAGCGAGGGCAGCGTCCCGAAGTCCAGGTCATCCGCTGCGATGAAGCGTGAAACGATCGCCTCGGAAACCTGCCCGTCTGCAGCGTCAGGGACCGTGTCGTTGTTCGACAACGGCGATGCAACGGTGTCTGCAACGGCGTCTGCACTTGATAGCTCAGCCGGATCAATACGACGAACCAGCCCGGTAGATCGATCATTCCTGGCCTGAGGTGTCTTGGAGTCACTGGTCGACGCCCTGCGTGCAACCGAATCGACTGTGCCAGTGGCATTCGCCACGGTCGGTTCGTTTCGACTTGCTGGCTGTGGATTATCAGCAGCCCTGGCGGCGTCACGGGACACTGAGCTGTTGCCTGATGCTGTCGTCTGTCGCTGCTGCAACGCTTTCCGGAAGGCGGCATTGTTCAACCGCTGATCAGTCGAAGTCGATTCGGTAGAGGGCAATGCATCCGAAGCATTCCGATTCGCGGATGGTTTGCCGGTAATAAACTCCGGAATCATTTCTGTACCTCCTTCGTCGCTTTCGCTGATTCTCCGCGAGTAATCGCCTGGAAGATCTGCTGACCTCGCTGCACCTGGTCGGGTTTCCCCTCGGCAAACGCCGCCAGCAGTTTGGCGATGGTTTTCTCAGGCATCTCTTCCATCAGCAGAATGTTTTCTTCCAGCGACAGCTCCGTCAGTTGTGCGACGGCCAATGCCGTGTCAGATGCCTGCAGCACAGCGATCGACTTCTCAATTCCCTTCGCCGCAAGTCTGGCCTGACGATCTTTCTGTTCCTTCTCGAATCGTTCACGACCAACCAGCAGGTTTTCCTGCTCGGTCAGAATGATCTTTCGCCGATCAGCGACCAGACCATTGAATATTGCGAGTTCGCTTTCCCGTTCTTCCAGATGAAGAATCGCTTTGGCGCGTGTTTGAGCCACGTCCTCGACACTCAGGACCAGCGTCTCTTTTTTCGCGAGCTGCTGCTCTTCAGTCAGCGCTGCCGGATCCGCAAGAATGACCCGGATCTCGCGGATCGCTTCCGGATTCAGACGCCCCTGCGACCAGAGCAGCCCACCCGCCAAACCTTCGGCCAAAACGGTGAGAACGGCGATTACCGATAATCCTGTCAGTGCAAGTTTTGCCATAGTTCCGCTTCCCTGCGGTGGCCCTGTTTTTCAGGACCAGTTACCAGCTCCAGTTGGACGATTGCCACTGCTCGCTGAGTTCGATTTCCGTGCGGCGCTGCAGTTGTGACGTTTCTTCTTCGAAATGCTTCTCGCGCAGACGTTCCAGAGCTTTCACTTCCTGGTCAGCCTTCACCAGCAGCATCCGTTGCTGGTCGACGACATGCCTTGCCTGCCTGAGTTGTTCTGCCACCATCATCAACTGGATGTCGAGCTGTCCAGAAAAATATCGGCGCCGGGCAGCCGCTTCGACGTTGACGACCTGTGACCGCGCCAAAGTAGCCAGCTCTTCCATCTGCTGGTCCTTCTGTCGTTCAATTCTTTCCTGATGTTTGATCAACGTCTGCTCGTCAGCGATCGCCGCCGCCAGAGCATTACGTGCATCAAGGCGAAGGTGTTTTCGATAGTCGAGCACCTTGTCGAGTCGAAAAGGTTTCATGCTTCAGCGTTCGCCTCCGTGCTAAGAAACGCGTTGCTGAATCGGTACCGAGGATCGTGAAGTTCCCGATTGCGGATTCTCCAGAAGTTGCATTGCCGCTTGTGCCAGCCCCACCAGAGCCTGCTGAGTTTGTTCGAACGTTGAGTTCTCCAGTTGCCCCTGAGTCAGAAACTGCCGAATCGGTTCAGACAGTCGCAACGCAATATCGACCAGCGGATTTGTTCCTTCTCGGTAAGCTCCGATCGAAACCAGATCCTGAGATTCTCTCCAGGCGGCGAGCACTCTCCGCAACAATGCCGCTGATTCTGTGTGTTCTGCAGTGACAACGTCGTTCATCGATCGGCTGATGCTGGCCAGTGAGTCGATGGCCGGCCAGTGGTTTTCGTGAGCCAGTTTTCGCGACAGAACGAGGTGTCCATCCAGGATCCCTCGCACCGTGTCAGAGACCGGCTCGTTCGTGTCATCGCCCTCGACCAGCACGGTGTAAAAACCGGTAATACTTCCTTTATCGGTAAGACCGCTCCGCTCAAGCAGCTTTGGAAGGATCGAAAAAACGCTCGGAGGGTAACCCCTCGTGGCCGGAGGTTCTCCCGCAGCGAGTCCGATTTCCCGCTGAGCCATCGCGAAACGCGTGACGCTGTCCATCATCAACAGAACGTGCTGGCCTGCTCCACGGAAGTAGTCCGCGATCGCCGTTCCCAGCCATGCCGCACGAATTCTCATAAGTGCCGGCTCGTCGCTGGTGGCCACGACAACAACGCTGCGCCGCAGACCTTCTTCGCCGAGTTCCTTCTCCACGAACTCTCGAACTTCGCGACCTCGTTCACCAACCAGGACCACGACGTTGACATCCGCTGAACTACCGCGAGCCATCTGTCCCAACAACACACTCTTCCCGACGCCACTCCCCGCAAAGATGCCCAGTCGCTGCCCGAGGCCGCAGGTAGTCAAACCGTCAATCACACGCAGACCTGTCGCCAGCGGCTGCTCGATTCGCGGCCGTTTCAACGCCGAAACGGGCTCTCCGTAAAGACTGATCCGTTGAGTCAGCACAGCCGCAGCCTTGCCATCCACAAACTGGCCGCGGGCATTGATCACTCGCCCCAGCAGTTCAGCACCGACTCGCACCGACGGAACCGAACAGGTCATCTCAACGGCATTTCCGCGCCGGATACCGCGCAGGTCGCCAAAGGGAAGCACGAGCGTTTCGTCGTCGGTAAACCCGACCACTTCCGCCTCGATGCTCTGCTCTCCCTCGCGATGAATTCTGCAGCGAGCGCCGAGCGGCGCGGGAAAGTCATGAACGGCGGCGGCCAGACCAGCAATGCGGCTGGTGCTTCCAACAATCCGCGGAGCGAGCATCTGCCGAATTTGCTGAGATCGCCGCATGTTGAAAACCAGACCTGTTGTGTTGAAATGGTCGCCAGAAATGAGCCGACCTGAATCTATTTCTTGCGAAGTTGCTGCTTGCGAGGTCGTCGCGTTAACAGACCATTAGTCCTGAATACCTTCCAGTAGCTCTTCCGTAATTCTTGCCAGCATGGTCTCGAGTTGAGCATCAATCTCGCCGTGTTCCGTAACGACGACGCACCCGCCAGCCGAAACGTTGTCGTCACCAAGCAGTTTGATTTCGATGCCTCGCCCACTTTCCTGAACGGCGACTCGAACTCGATCACCGAGAGCTTCCAGATCGACCGGGTTGAGTCTCAGCTCCAGAGAGGTCTTGCCGACCGCGAGTTGCACTGCATTTTGAACGACACTGATCATCGCTTCCGGTGTCGCCTGAAACGTTCGCTTGATCAGCTTTCTGGCAATGCTGGTCGAGAGGTCAACGAGTTCGTGTTCCCATTCCGCCTGGCACTGACTTCTGGCCGTCACGATTTCATCGAGCAACTGCGAAACGGCGGGCAGCACCGTGCTCAGTCGTTGCTCTACCATTTCATCGGCAAGTTGCTGGCTTCGCTGAGCGATCTCGGTTTCGGCCTGTTTAAGTCCGTTTCGATAGCCTTCGCTGTGCCCTTCGGCCTGAGCCTTCTTTCGAATCACTTCGGCTTCCCGGGTCGCATTCAGAATCAGTTCGCGACATTCGTTGCTGACCTGAGCCTTGTAGGTGTCGCAGCGGCTTTGAATGTCCTCAAAATTAAACGCGACATGAGACGGCACTCCGGTAGCCGTGTGTCGTTTCATGATGCGTGGAGAAGTTGACATCGAAATCAGACGCGTCAGAGAACAAAACGAAGGTCAGTACAGAACGAGTAGCAGACTACTTAGCTCACAAATTGATCACCGTCACCACTCAACACAGTGATGGTTCCGGCATCTTCCAGACGTCGTACGGTGTCGACAATCTGCTGCTGAACGGCTTCGACATCGCTGACCCGTGCCGGCCCGAGATATCCCATTTCCTCTTCCAGATTTTGGGCCGCACGCTTCGACAGGTTTCCGAGAATCTTCCCTCGAATTTCAGGAGACGCCCCCTTGAGCGCCATCGCCCATTGGCCGTTGTCGACTTCTTTAAGCAAGGCCTGGACGCTCTTGTCATCCAGCTTGGCGATGTCATCGAAGACAAACATCAATCGTTGAATCTCGTCGACCAGTTCCTGCGACTCCTGCCCCATCGTGTCCAGAAGATTCCTGGTGGTGGTTCGATCGGCGACGTTAAGAATCTGAGCAACAAGTGGAACACCGCCCACCTGATCCGATTTCTGACCAAAAAGCGAGACCATCCGTTGCCTCAAACTCGCCTCAACCATTTCGACGAATTCCGGCGATGTTTGCTCCATACCGGCCACTCGTCGAACGACGTCGAGCTGCTTGTCAGGAGGCAGTTCTTTCAGAATTTCGGCAGCCAGACTGGTCGGCAGATTGGACATGATCAAGGCAATCGTCTGCGGCTGCTCGTCGCTGATAAAGCTCAGGACATCTTCCGCTCGGAATTTGTGTAGAAATCCGAACGGCACACTTTTCAACGACTCTCTAATGTTCTTGATAATCCCGTTTGCTTCATCTTCGCCCACTGATTGAGCCAGCAGTTCGCAGGCAAGATCGAGACTTCCACGTTCGATCACGGTGCGTGAGTCAATGGCCTCTCGAAACTTCTCGATGGCCTCTTCCTGTTCGGCCTTCGTCACATCATCGGTCCTCGCAATTTCCAACGACACCAGTTCCATCAGATCCTTTGGCAAATAATTCAGGACCCGAGCAGCCTTTGGCTTATCGAGGGTCAGCAGGACGATTGCAGCTCTCTTCAGGTCGTTCATCAACGCGTTTCATTTCAAGCAATTAAACTCAGGATGGAAAACGTCAGGCGTTCTGCAGCCATTTAGAAATGATGGCCGCAGCACCAGCCGGGTCATTTTCTACGGCCATTTCCAAAGTATCGCGGTCGGTTCTGAATTGTGATGTTGTTTCCACACGGGCGGCTTCCTTTTCGGCCAACTCCGCCGCAGCAGCCTCCGCCGCAACAGTCGTCACCGTGCTTGACAGTTTGTCGAGGGCCGCGGTGGACGAAGCCATTTCTGAAACCGGCATACTCTTCTTCAAAAGCATCAAGGCCCAGATCCCGAACAGCGTTAAAGCGATACTGCTGCCCCACGTGGAAATAAAGTCTTTCAGCATGTCCGTGAAGGGCAGTTCGAGCTGCGGAACATCCTGCTCGATCCGTCGATGCGTCTCCACGACAACCGACCCATCTGGAGAATTCGGTGGGATCAACTTCGTGACGATGGCAGTGACCGTGCTTGTGAAGCTCTTCTTTTCTTCTTCGAAGGCGGCCGTAAACGCAGCCTTTTCCTGCTCAGTGGTTCCCAGAGGCACTCCGTCACGCAATACAAGCTGCTCGATGTAGCCTTCCGGAATTGACACGGCGACCTGCAATGATTTTTCATTGAGCGGAGTTCGCTCCGTTTCCGAAATCGTCATTGACGGCGCCGAGAATGATTTCGTGCGCTCATTCTTATCTGTCGACGACGTCTGCTGCGCGGAGGACGAAGCCAGACTTCGAGGCTGATTCGATGCTGTGCCCGGCGTTCCGGCTGCCGGACCCTCGTTACTGCTCGATGATTCCGTTTCCAGAATTGTCGTCAGCTCGACGCCTTTATCGATTTGCTGAGTGCGTTCCCGAATCGACATCACATTGTCAAACTCGACATTCACAGCGACGACAGCGTTCGGAACGATTTCGTTCAAGGCTTTCTGAATTCTCGCCTGATGAAACTGCACACGGCTGCGTTTCATTTCTTCCAGCCGGTTGTTGAAAGGATCGTCCGGATCGTTGCCCGACCATGACTGACCGGTCGAACGGTCAATCACGACGACGTTGTCGCGTTCCAGATCCGGCACCATCGTGGCGACGGAATTCCGCAAGGACTCTACCAGTCGCCGAGGAAGTTCTCGACCGCCATCGGGAGTCACATGAACCGACGCTTTCACGCCGCCGGTTTTGGACCAGCGTGATCGACCTTCCGGTCGCGACCAGATGACCTGAGCGTCTCTGATGCCATCGATTGCTCTGAGATTTGCACGAATCTTCCTGGACAGCTGCAATTCCATCAACGCCGCAAACTGACTCTGCGGCGTGAACGGGTTGACCTGTTTGAGTGCTGACTCCAGTTCGTCGTAAGCGTGCGGCGAACTGATTCCTGCTGCCATCAGCGCGCCGTTGTATTCGTCCACTTTGGAAGATGGCACCAGAATTCGACCTCCGACAGTCTGGAAATCGTTGAAGCCGCGGTCCAGCAGGGCCTGCTCGGCCTGTGCCCGGATCTCACTGTCGAATGCGGCGCCGTACTGCAAAGGCGTTGTCCCGCCTTCATCCCCGCCAAAAATCAAAATGCCGAACGGGACCATGACCATCAGTCCCAGCGCCGCCAGAGTCAACTTCTGGTGCGGCTGCATGTCGCCAAACAGAGCATTCAACTGAACGCGGATTTTGCTGATGAGTTCGACCATTGATCACGCTGATTAGATTAAGAGTAAGGTTTTCAGACACGGGAATTGCGAGGTGTGGTTCCTACATCTGCATGTTCTTCAATTCTTTCCAGGCGTCGACGAGTTTCCTTTGAACCTGCAGCATCAGTTTGGTCGCCAGTTCTGCTTCACGGACCGCGATGACCGATTCAGCCATGGTGACATCACCACCGGACAGACTGTCTCCGATTGTTGTTTGAGCCGAATGCTGGAGACCGGCCACTTCGCTTATCGATTTGAACATCAGATTCTGAAAGGACGGTCCACTGACATCGCCAGTCGAATTGGACGACAGTGTCTTCATCAGAAACAGAGGGTCGGAGAGGCCCAGTGGCGTCCCGAGTCCGTTGATCTGTGACATCTGAAGACTCCGTCAGAAGTTTTTGAGAGTGAAAGTTTCCGATTCATCGTTGCCGGTTCGGCAGACGCCTGCTGCACCAGTCTTCTACTGCAGCAGTCGCAAAGTCTGTTCGGCCATCTGGCGGGTCATCTGAATGGCTGAGGTGTTGGCTTCGTAGGCACGGCTGGCAAGGACCGCGTCGGCGAATTCGTTCACCAGATTGATCTCGGGAAAGGCGACATAGCCGGTTTCCGGATCCGCGTCAGGATGTCCGGGGTCATGCACGAGTCGCGGGCCGGTCGACTGATCGACATGCACTCGAAACCCAACTTCGCTCTCGACATTTTTTTTGCCGTGCGTACTTTCCGAGAAGAACTCGACGTAGCGGCGCTGGAAGGCTTCCGGTTCGCCCTTTGCGTTTCTGGTCGTGTTCACGTTGGCAATGTTGCCGGCAATGATATTCATACGCTCGCGCTGGGCGACGAGAGCGCTACGACTGATGTCGAGAGCACGAAGCATGTCGCGGACCTCCTTGTCCGGTGCGACTTTCGCAGACTTTACAGCACTGGTTTTATGGGGAATTTATCAGCTCTTCGAGACACGCGTGCCGATACTGGTCAGACTACGCCTGCCCTGAGATTACCGCTTCGAGAAGGGCGTATTGAGAAGTCATCATCTGCATGGCATAGCTCTGCATCATCAGAGTTTGAGTCATTTCCATGACTTCGTGCTCGATGTTGCGTTTGCCGTTGTCCTGCAGACCTAGTGAGTTTGAGGGGAGTTGCTGAGAGCGAAAAAGCTCCTCGGTGAACAGGTCGTCAACAGCCGGTTCCCGAGTCATCAGAGAGGAAGGGAGTTCGATGGGGAGCAGCGGGGAAATGTGTTGAGAGGGGCCAAGAGAGGGAGACTTGAGCTGCCGGACAGCCTTTTTCATCGCTTCCTGAAAGGCTTCGACCGGAAGATCCCGAGTCTTGTAATCGGGGGTGTCAATTTTGGCAATATTGGCTGCGAGCACCTGCTGACGCCGCTCATTGAACTGAGCCACCTGCTTGAGCAAAGGCACCGTTGCTGGCTGAACGAAGGAATTGATCACTTTTCGTTAACTCCCTTTGAGACGTGCATCCCACCGTCAGGAACGTGGTCGAAACAACTTTCCGAAATTCGTCATGGAAAACTCATTACAGAGGCTCAGTGACACCGAGGAAAACCATCTTCCGATCAACTCCGTGTCTCCGTGCCTCTGTGTCTCCGTGGTTTAATTCGGGAAGTTATTCTGAACACGCTGCTTAACGACTGACGTCCAGAAATCTGGGGCGGGGTGCACTTCCTTTTCCTCTTCCTGACAATCCGCTGGACGCTTCGCCAATCTCTTTCAGTCGACCCTGAGTTTCGTCGCGGCGTTGACTGAGCGCCGCAGTGCCCTGTTTTTCCAGAACCATCGATTCGGACAGCAGTGACTCGGCGTCGTCGATGGCCGACTGGCAGCGAGTCCGAAGATCGACCGCCAGTTGGTCTCGTACCGACTTCCAGAACTCCACAATTCCGCCGAATGAACGACCGAGTTCTGCAAGGTGTTCCAGGACTCGCTGCTTCTGAGCAATTAACTGCAGTAGGTCCGTAAAGTTTCCGTCGTCAATCAGGCCCGCCTGACGGCGCGAAAGTTCCAGCATCGCGCGACAGTACTCGCGCCGCCGCTGGAGTACGTCAAGCAGGTCAGGCTGCTGATTGGATTCAAGTTGTGATGTCGGTGTTGTCATGGCTGAAAGAGGATTTCCATCTCGATTCAGACTGGCGTTGATGATGAGTTCTTCCCGGTTTCACAGAGGTCGCTGTCTTCAGAACGAGTCTGTCATCTGAGCGTACTGACGGTCGTAAACTTTGCGGGCCCAGTCGATCCATTCATTCCACCGCTCGCGAGTCTGCCCCGTCGACGGCGAATCAAAAGCCTCATCAGGAAGTCTACCGATGACGACTCGCGCCTGTTCGAGCTGCCGTCGAGCTTCCATCGGTTTCTCAAGTCGCGAATAGCATCTGGCCATTTGAACGTATGCCGGCAGTGCTGACACATGGTCGGCAAAACGACTGGTAACAGTACGAAAACCTGTCAAAGCATCGGCGTAGCGTTCCTGTTCAAACTGCGTCTGTGGAATGTCCATGAACGTGTTGCGGTACAATTCCTGGCCATACTCGTCGAGCATCCCGGTCACCTGTAAAGCCTGCAGCTCCTGTTGCAGCGCCCGGTATTCATCCCCGGCACGGTCTAAAGTCTGCGACAGCTCAAGGAACAGCTCTTTCCGGGCGTTGGCCGGCATCGAGTCTGAGAGCGTTTCCCGGATCTCCACCGCCGACGATTGAAGCGACTTCGCCAGAAGATATCGGGCTGAAATTCGTTCATCGGTATTGGGGTATCGTTCGAGGTATTCATCAAGATGCCTGATTGCTTCTTTCCACCGGTCATACGCGATCTGTTTTCGAATCAATTGCTCTTGAGTGGGTTTGACACCTTCCACCGGGACAGACTTGCGAAAGTCGTAGGTCGCCTGCCTGGCCAGTAACTGACCGAGTGCAAACTTCGCAAGCCGCCATTCGTTCGCATCTGGCTCGAGGTCGTCTGAATTCAACATCGCTCGCCAGGTCCGCTCGGCATCTTCCATTCGATTCATTTCCAGCTGGCAAAGCCCCAATCGATAGCTGGCTTCGAATACCGATGGATCGGTCGGCGAATTCAGTTCGACATGCCGAAAGCTATTGAATGCTTCATCAAGCCGACCAAGATTCATCAGCATTCGACCACGAAACACGTACGCTTTCGGCACCCCCTTGGGCGGTTCGACACGGATGAATTCGTCTGCCTGAGCCAGCGCGTCGTTAAAGGCGTATCCGCGTGCGTAATGTTCGGCACTGGTCCACACGGATTCGGGATATTCGGATTCTGTCGCAATGGCGACTGCCAAAGCGGCGTACGATTGACCGCTTTCCGTCCAGCGTTTTTGAGCTTCGGGCAGCAACTTCCGTCTGGCGTCGAACGTCGCCGCGTCGACCCTGGCCTGTGCGGTCACCGCCCACTGCCGAGTGGTTTGTGCCATCAGGTCGAGGGCACGAACCCGGTCAATCAGAGGCGGCATGACTCGCGTCAGTGCCAGTGCTCGTTCGAACTTCTTATTTTTAAGCCAGTCGCTCCAGGCGAGCAGAACAGCATCCTGGAACTGGCTGATCGTCAACCATCGATTCCGGAAATCCCGAGGGCGAACGATGGCTCGTAAGACCTGTCGATAGGCGGCAATGGCTTCCTCATCACGACCCGTAGCACGCAGTAAGCTCGCCATCCGAAGCTGTGAAGCCAGCCATTCATCCGTCTCGGCAAATTTGCGGGCGGTTTGCTGATAATAATTGATGGCGGATTCGGGCTGCTCCATTCGCTCTGAGCAGAGCGCATTCAGAAACGAAGCCTGGCTCGCAAACGCGGTATGGTTGTTGTCCGCAATCAGCGGCAGCAGCAGCGTTTGCGCTTCGATATATTTTTCGCGGGCCGTTTCGAACAGTTGACGGTTTTCCTGAACCTGTTCGGTGGTGAGCGGCCCCTTATTTTCCGGACTCTGTTTATTAACCAGCGTCTGGCCTTGAGACATCACGATCTGTGCCAGCTTGATGACACGTTCCTGCTCGGTGTTGGACCC
>JABMPE010000543.1 GCA_013203845.1 Rhodopirellula sp.
ATATCTATCTGAAGACTCTAAGAGACTCCCGGAAGTCGATTCTCTATTACGCGATCGGGGCAGCGGCGATCGGTTTGTACGTGACGCTGTTCTATCCCACAATTCGTGACGCTACCGGCTTCGTTGACTTTCTCGAACAGTTGCCCGAAGCCCTACAGGCGTTGGTTGGTGACGCTGAAACATACACCACCGCTGAAGGATTCCTGAACGCTGAGATGTTCAGTTTCATGGCACCCCTTGTGGTCGGAGTATTTGCAGTCATCGCCGGTATGGCCGCGATAGCCGGAGAAGAAGAATCTCACACGCTTGATCAGCTCATGGCGAACCCGATCTCCCGTAGAACAATCGTGCTGCAGAAATCCGGTGCGCTGCTCACAAGCATCGGGATTCTCGTTGCTGCCATGTGGATTGGAACTGTCGGTGGTTCACTAATCGCCGGGTTCGAACTGTCCATCGCCGGAACGACGGAAGCACTGGTCAGCACCTTCATGTTGGGCGCCGTCCTCGGGCTACTGGCGTTATCCGTGGGTGCAGCAACAGGCAGAAAAGGGTTGGCCGGAGGAGTCGCGGCAATCGTGGGCGTAACGGGCTTTTTGCTCGACACATTCCTATCGGTTGTTGATCTTCTCGATCCAGCCCGCTTCATCTCTGTTTTCTACTACTACAACGGCAACGACGTGATTCTCAATGGCATCAACTACGTCCATTTCTTCACGCTTGTTGGAATCGCGCTGGTCGCCGTTGCGGTCGCAGTCTGGCGATTTGAGCAGAGAGATGTCGCCAACTGACCCCGCTTGAACAGACTCACCAGTACAATTCAACGCTGTTTTGACGTTCACGAATGGGACAGATTGGATTCGAATCTAAGATGTGCAGAGCTACCGCGGGGCCGCTGATCGCCATGGTAGGTGTAGCTGGAACTTTCGCCGGTGTAGCGTTGGCCGTCGTAAGAGAACGAGTTGACCGGATATCTGACGCCCGTGCTGCAAAGATGGCGGCTGAAGATCAGGAATCGCTCAACGCGCCCTCCGACGAGTCTGACACAGAATCGTCGAAACGAAACGAGAACTAGACCAACTGATCAGCGAGCTCTGCAGCCGAAGTAACAGGCAAATTGCAGGCGTAGTTCTCGCAAACGTACGCCGTTGGTTTTCCGTTTATCTGGGCACGGCCGATCAGTAACGGAGACTTCTCATCGGGATCCGGTTCGCTGCCCGAACCGCCGAAAACTGTATTTGGTGAATATCGGGATCTTGCCTCACCGAGCAATTCTTCACCCGCTCCATCCGAGGTATCACCAATCAATATGACTTCCTGCCTGTTCGACGTGAGGAAATCGACCGCGCTGAGCCACGATGTGACTGCCTGGGGAGCTTGCTCCATGTGGGTGACCATTGCCTTCATCGACGCCTCGGCCTTTTCTGCGTAACCAACATCGCCTGTAATGACGCTCAGTCGCTGTAGGCCCATTGCGGCCACGGAACCACCTGAGGGCACGGCGTTGTCCAGTATGTCTCGGGGTCGAACCAGTAGCTTCGAGTGTTGCATCGACGTGTCGTAGAACACTTCCCAATCAGGATCCCAGAAACGCTCAATCATCTGCTCAGCGATCTTCTGAGCCTCGTCAACGTACGAATAGTTGAACGTCGCCTCATACAGCGTCAGTAAAGCATCAACCAGAAATGCGTGGTCTTCCAGATACCCGAGTATTCTGGCGTTCCCCTCCGTGTCACTGGTCGCCTTCCAAGTGTGTAGCAGCAAACCGTTATCATCGTGAACTTGATCAAGCAATAATCGCGCATTCTTCTCAGCAATCGCAATCCACGCAACGTTCTTCAAAACTGCCCCGGCTTCGGCGAACGCTTTCAGCATCATCGCGTTCCATGAGGTGAGAATCTTGTCGTCGATTCCGGGTGGGATACGCTTCGATCGCTTCGCGTACAGCAATGCCCGGATTCTTACGATATCAGCCAGAAGCTCAGCCTGTTCACGACTCGACTCGGCTACGAAGTCTTCCAGCGAAACTGGAACATGCAGAATGTTCGATTCTTCGAAGTTACCTTCTTCAGTCACTCCCCAGAATGTCTTGGCCAATTCGGCATCGTCTGGGTTGAGTACGGCATCTATTTCGGTTGGAGTCCAAACGAAGAATTTTCCCTCAACACCCTCAGAATCTGCGTCGGATGCGGAGTAGAACCCCCCGGCGGAATGGGTCATCTCCCGGGCAACATATTCCAGAGTTTCCTCGACAACACGTTTGTATAACGGTTTCTTGGTCACCTGATAGCCATGGAGATACAACGACACCAGCTGTGCATTGTCGTAGAGCATTTTTTCGAAATGAGGAAC
>JABMPE010000544.1 GCA_013203845.1 Rhodopirellula sp.
ACGTAAACGTCTCCGAAACCTGCCAGCGTCGCGGCAAACGGTTCTTTAACGCTGTCATCCTGCTTCCGGTCTTCGCCTGGGTTGAAGCGAACGTTTTCCAGAACCAGCACCTGGCCGGGCTGCAGCGTTTCCACTTTGGCCCTGGCATCGTCGCCAACCGTGTCCGTCGCAAAGGCAACGTCCTGCCCGAGCAGTTCGGCCAGTTTCGCCGCGGCCGGTTTAAGGCTCATCGCCGGCACCACCTTGCCTTCCGGTCGTGAGAGGTGGCTCATCAGAACCAGACTTCCACCGCGTTCCAGCACCGACTTAATCGTTGGCAGAGCCATACGGATACGGAGGTCGTCCGTCACCTGCAACTGATCATCGAGCGGCACGTTAAAGTCGACTCGTACGAGGACTCGCTTGCCGGAAACATCTACGTCTTTGATCGTCTTCTTAGCCACTGAAAGCTGCTCCTGAGAGTTCTGGCCGAACGAATCGACCGAGTTTTCGGGGGAAATGCCGAGTTCCGGCATCCTAAACCGTCGCATGGCGAACGCAAGCTATTGTGCCGAGACACGCACACCCATCGACCTGGCCGAATGCGTTCGCTGTTCGGATCGTCTTTTGACAAGTATCGTAGGTTGATCGCAGACGGAAACTTACCAACGGGGTAAAGCTTTTGGCTGGAAAACTCGTCGGCGGCCGATTGCCTACAGAATTCTTAACTGCAAACACGGAGTGACGACCTGATGAACCGAATGCTTTCCGGTTTTACACTGATTGCTGGCCTCGTCAGCGCGACAATTTCCTGCTCCACTGCAGCGGCGGACAACTGGCCAGGCTGGCGAGGCCCCACGTCGAACGGCGTCGCCGCAACGGGTGACTATCCGACTTCCTGGAGTGCCACGGAAAACATCGCCTGGAAAGTGAAACTCGACGGTCGCGGAGCGTCGACTCCTATCGTCTGGGAAGACAACATTCTGCTGACGATGGGACGCGACGGGAAAAACGTTCTCGTCAGTTACAACCGCTCCGGGAAGCAGAACTGGGAACTGGAAGTCGGCACCGAAAAAGCCGGCAAGCACAAGAAAGCCAGCGGCAGCAACCCGTCCTGCGTGACGGATGGCAAGCTTGTCTTTGCCTACTTCAAGAGCGGCGACCTGGTTGCGGTCGACCTGAAGGGCCATCTGAAATGGCACCACAACGTGCAGGAAATGTTTGGCGAAGACACGCTGTGGTGGGACCTGGGCACATCGCCGATTCTGACCAAAGCGCACGTCATCATCACGGTGATGCAGTCCGGCCCGTCGCACCTCGCCGCGTTTGACAAAGCCTCGGGCAAGTCGGCGTGGAAGGTCGACAGAAACCTCGGCGCTCCGGAAGAAGCCGCGCAGGCTTACTCGACACCGGTCGTCGAAATGGTCGACGGTAAGGAACGCATCTACGTTCTGGGCGCGGACCACGCGACAGGCCACGACGCTGTTACGGGCAAAGAACTCTGGCGAGTCGGCGGCCTGAACCCGACTCAGCATCAGTATTTCCGATCAATTTCCGGTCCCGTTCTGGCTGGCAATCTGCTGATTGCTCCTTACGCACGCGGCGGTTCGGTAACCGGCATTCGACTCGGTGGAAGTGGCGATGTCACAAAAACTCACGTTGCCTGGACGGCTCTGGAAGTCGGGTCCGACGTCCCGACCCCCACGTTCCTGGGCAATCGAATTTTCGTTTGTCGTGACAACGGAGCCAGCAAAGGCAGCCTGGCAACGCTTAACCTGGAATCTGGAAAGATCGTCAACGAAGTCCTGCTGGAAAAGAACCGGAACGGCTTCAGCTCGTCGCCGACGCTCGCGGGCACGCATATTTACGTGACCCGTGAAGACGGCACGACGTTCGTCGTTGACGTTTCCGGAAAGGCCAGAGTGATCGCGACGAACTCGCTGGAAGATGAGTTCACCGTCGCCACGCCGGTCCTTGTCGACGGAAAAATTCTGTTGCGGACGTACGAGCATCTGTACTGCATCGGCAAATAGATCGGCACATAAAGACGGAGGCTTCACTGATGGCGAAGTACCGGGTCGCGATTATCGGTAGCACGAATCGAGGTAATTACGGACACGGTCTGGATGGGCCGTGGCAGCATCTTGAATCGTGCGAAGTCGTCGCCGTTGCCGACGAGCACGAAGGCGGACGCGCCGCAGCCATCAAGCGTTGCGGAGCGAAAACGGGCTACGCGGATTACCGTGAGATGCTGGCGAAAGAGAAGCCGAATATCGTCGTGATCTGTCAGCGCTGGATCGATCGCCATCACGAAATGGCGATCGCGTGTGCCGAACACGGCTGCCACATCTACATGGAGAAACCGTTCTGCCCGACTCTGAAAGAAGCGGACGAGATCATTCAGGCCTGCGAAATGCGGCACCTGAAAATGGCGGTCGCTCACAACACGCGACACTCGCCCGTCGTGCGCGTCGTCAAAGGTTTAATCCGCGACGGCAGAATTGGTGACGTGCTGGAAGTTCGCATTCGCGGCAAAGAAGACTCCAAACGTGGTGGCGGAGAAGATCTCTGGGTGTTGGGAACTCACATGCTCGACCTCGCCGGAATGTTGTTCGGGGAAGTCGAAACCTGCTTCGCCACCGTTCGTGAAAACGGTGAGCCGGTTTCAAAGAAGCACGTGAAACCGGGCAACGAAGGCATCGGCCCGCTCGCTGGCGATCACGTTCAAGCGACTTATCGGTTTAAGAATGGCATCAGCGGTTACTTCGCCTCGAAGCGCGGAGCCGGTGGCAGCCCGACTCGTTTCGGCCTGACGATCGCTGGCTCGAAAGGCCAGATTCATCTGCAGTCGGGTTACGGACGAACGGCTTACCTGCTGGAAGATTCCAGCTGGTCTCCGGGGCAGACCGGTTCCCAGTGGCAGACGATCTCGTCGAACGGCGTCGGCAAGCCGGAGACGATCGCCGCCGACAGTCACGATGGAGGTAACACCGAAGCAGCCATCGATCTGCTTTCGTCGATCGAGAACAATCGGCAACCGCTCAGCAGCATGTACGACGCCCGAGCGGCAACCGAGATGATTGTTTCCGTGTTCGAGTCTCACCGACTCGGAAAGCCAGTCGCGTTGCCGCTGGCCACCCGCGAGAACCCACTGACCCTGCTTTGACTCCCGCTTTAATTCGACCACTCGTCGTCATCGCACG
>JABMPE010000545.1 GCA_013203845.1 Rhodopirellula sp.
AGTCAGGGTAGGGCGTGTACTCGCCTGAGTGTGCTCCGAACGCGATGGCTTCGTAGTGATTTGAGATTGCCCACCCGGCAGCGATCGACAGCAGAATCATGTTTCGATTCGGGACCGTCGTCTGCTGCATCGAATCCTGCTGATAGCGGCCTTCAGGAATCGCAACACTGGCATCAGACAGGCTGTTGTGGCCGAAGATTTGAGTCAGTCCCGGCAGATCGAGAGTCGTCAACTCAATGCCGGTTTCGGTACAGATGGCCTGTGCGCAGCGTAGCTCGCGGCTGTGACGCTGCCCATAGTTGACCGCCAGAGCTGCCAGCGCGTGCCCTGCTGCTTTCAGGTCGTACAGCAGCGTTGTCGAATCCAGGCCGCCGGAAAAGATTACGACTGTCCGTGTGATCATATAACTTTGTCCGAGTGTGTGTGAAATAGCGATGGACCTTGCGTCGCTGGACGCCGCTGTGGGCTTCGGTGCGGCGGCGACCACGTTTTTGAAAACGGTTTTTCGAAGCGGATACGGTTACGGACAACGAGGACGACGATCTGCTCGTCGGCAATCAGTCTGCTTGTCGGTGGCCTGGCCTCTGAGATTGACGAACTGTTCACACTGCCGAACGAACTTCTCGACATGCTGATCGAAATTCAGGCTTAGGTCACTACTCAGCTGCCTGCTTATGTTCCATCACTCGCCGGTTGTAGAAGGCGATGGTTTCTCGACGAGTCAGCATGCCCAGTAATTCGCCCGGATTATCAGGATCCAGAACGGGCAATTCGTCGAGATTCATGGCTGTGAAGTGTCGCAGCGCCGTGTTCAGGTCGTCGTTCGGCGAGACGCTGACCAGTTTGGTAGTCATCACGTCGCGTGCGACGGCCAGACGCCAGATGGTCTCGTCAAAGAGGTACGCTCTAACATCATCGTCGGAAAAGATGCCAACCATTTTTCCCTGGTCATCAACGACGGGAAAGTAGTGCTGGTGAGTTTCGGCCAGGATGTGAACGATCTCGTCGAGCGAGGTCGATTCCGGAACGCGGCGGAAGTTGTCGCGTTTCTGGAAGACGTCTTTCACCTGATTGCCTTCCAGCACGTCGACGATGAAATCTCCTTTGTGAGCGGGCGATTCCAGCCTCGTTGCAACCTGTTTTTCGTACAGAGTCCAGCGCCGGCAGAGCAGAAAGCTGAGCGTCGAGACCCACATCGTGGGCAGCAACAGCTTGTAGTCGCCGGTCATTTCAGAAACCATAATAATGGTCGAGATCGGCGCGTGAGCTGCTCCGGCAAAGAAACCGGCCATGCCAATAATCGCGAACGCTCCAGGGTGAGTCTGAATTCCGAAGAGATCCTGAAACCACAAACCGAGCGCCGCACCAAGACAACCACCGATGACCATCGACGGGCCGAACACGCCACCGGATCCGCCGGTGCTGATTGTCAGCGAGGTCGTCAGTACCTTTCCGCCAGCGATCAGCAGCAACGCTCCAATGCCAAGTTTTGCCGGATCTTCCAGAGCCGTCTGCAGTGATCCGTAACCTGTTGACAGCACGGCGAGCATGGCCTGACTGCCGTCCCGGTCAAATGCCAGATGCAGGCCGACTCCAACCAGTCCAGCCAGAACCGCTCCGATGGCTGGTTTCACAAAATTCGGTACGCTGGTGATCTTCTTTGAAAACCTGTGCAGACCATAAAAGGTCCGGATGTAAATAACGGCAGCCAGAACCAGCACGATCGACATCAACGCCATCGGCAGCAGCTCGGCCAGCGATTTCATCTGATAGTGCAGACCGTTACCGAACAGTGGCAGAAACGCCGCGTCCGCCGGCATGAACAGGCTGTAAACGCTGTAGCTGACGATCGACGAAATCGCCGCTGGAACGATCACATCCGATTCGATATCACCTTCCTTGTACAGAATTTCTCCCGCAAAAATAGCCCCGGCCAGTGGTGCCCGGAAGATGGCTCCCACGCCGCCAGCAATTCCGGCTGCCAGCATGATACGACGGTCTCGATCAGAAAGGTGCAGCCTCGTTGCGAGGTAGGAACCAAAACCTGCGCCAATTTGCGCGATCGGGCCTTCACGACCAGCCGAGCCTCCCGTGCCGATGGTGATGGCCGAGGTGATCGTCTTGATGATGGGAACTCGAGCGCGGATCAGTCCGCGGCCCCGATGAAAAGAATCGATGGCGGCATCGGTACCGTGCCCTTCAGCTTCCGGTGCCCACCTGAAAACGATGAAGCCGGAAACCAGACCGCCCAGGCCCATCACAGCCACCAGTAGCGGCAGCGAAAGAGTGTGGTCGGCGTGAGAAAACAGAGAATGCTCGCCGCTGGCTTCACCTGGGACAAACCCCGCGACCGACACCAGCGAATACTGGACGACGAATTGTCCCAGTACCTGAAATATAACGGCACCAAGCCCCGACGCGGCCCCCACCAGCGAAGCCAGCAGGAACCACTTTCCGGTCGATTTCAGATCGAAACCGCGGATCAGGTTGTGAAGTGTGGCAGCCATCACGGCGTGCTGCTAACGTGCGAGCCCGCTCTGGGCGAAGGTCGCCAGACGCGGTGGGAATGTCGAAGTTGTCCTGAAAGGACCGCCCGGCCAAGGGCAGAATGTGACCAAATTAAAAATCCAGTGGCAAATCGTCGCCACGATTTCTTCGGTCTCAGCGAGGCTGGGAACCATAGAGGCCAGCGTCTCTTGATTGCAACTCTGTAAACCCACTTGTCTGACCGTATTTTGAGAGAGTTCTGGCCGAACCGATGTCACCTGTCATCCTTGCCGTCGACACTTCAGGAATGTGCGGCACACTCGCGCTGCGATGCGGGGGCGAATTGCTGGAAGAACGCGAGCTGGAGCAAACCCGTCGGCGTCACGCGCAGACCCTGATCAGCGAAGTTCAGGAGCTGCTGCAGGCTCATCATCTGGCTGCCGCCGATGTCGGAATTGTCGCTGTCAGTCAGGGGCCCGGCAGTTTTACCGGGCTGCGAGTCGGGATCGTCTTCGCCAAAACACTGGCCTACGTGACCGGCTGTCCAATCGTCGCCGTCGACACTTGCAGGCCGTCGCGGAAGCGGTAACGGGAGACGATTTTCGTGAAATCACTCGGCTGCAGGTCGTCTCGGACGCTCAGCGCGAGCAGCTGTTTGTATCCGATTTTCACCGGATGCCGGATGGTTGGTGGGCAGCGACCGGTCCGATCGACATCGTTGATTGTGGGCAGTGGCGAGACGACGCGACCGAACTGGCGAATTCCAAATTCGCCGTGTCCGGACCAGGACTGGTGAAGGTCGCTGATGACCTTCCGGCAGCGGTGTGTCAACTGCCAGAGAACTTCTGGACGCCGCGAGCCGGAAATGTTGCTGCCATTGCCGAGCGTCTTGCCACGGACAGGCAGTTCGCAGACCCGTTCGAACTGGAACCATTCTACCTGCGAAAAAGCTCCGCCGAAGAAAAGCGTGAAGCGAAACTTGCTGCTGAAGCCGGCCAGCAGAGCTGACAGATCCGCTCTTCGAGAGCCGTCATTTCACAGGATCAGCATCGCGTCGCCATAGCTGAAGAAGCGGTATCGATGCTCGACCGCGATCCGGTACGCCTCTTTGACAAAGTCGGTTCCTGCCAAAGCACAAACCAGAACCAGCAACGTGGATTGCGGCAGATGGAAATTGGTCAGCAGACAGTCGATCGCCTGGAATTCGTACGGCGGTCGGATGAAGAGGCTCGTCTCGCCTGACCACGGCTTGATGGTTCCTGACCGGGCGGCGGTTTCGAGCGTCCGAACGGAAGTTGTTCCGACGGAGACGATGCGTCCGCCGTTCCCCTTCGTTTGTCGCAGGTGCTGTGCCGAGGCTTCACCTAATTCGCACCACTCGGAATGCATGTCGTGGTCAGACAATCGCTCGACAGAAATCGGACGGAACGTTCCCATGCCGACGTGCAGCGTGACTCGCGATTGGTCGACACCTCGTTCGCTGCACGCGGCCAGAAGTTCCGGCGTGAAATGCAGTCCGGCAGTCGGCGCGGCAACCGAACCCGGAGTTGCTGCAAACGTCGTCTGGTAGCGATCCCAGTCCGAGTCCGCCGCCACTTTACGGTGCATGTACGGTGGCAGAGGCACGGTGCCGTAACGCTGCAGCAGTTCGAAGGCGTCGTCGTCAGACTCTGGTTGTGCTTGCCACACACCGTGGGCATCGCGGTCGACGAGTTTCACTTCAAGCGGCGGCGTGCCATCGGGATGGTGAATCGAAGTCAGTGTGATCGATTCGCCAGACAGCAACCGACCGCGGGTCTGACTGATGAAATGCCAGTCCCGGCCTTCACCGCGTCGCAGAAAGAGTCCTTCCCACTTGCCGCCGGTCGCCGTGCGGTAGCCGATGATTCGTGCGGGGACGACACGGGTATCGTTCAGCACAAGCCGGTCGCCCGTCTTGAGCAGGCCTGGCAGATCGCGAATTGTCCGATGTTCGATCGTCTGTTCGGCACGATTCAGAACGAGCAGCTTCGCGCCGTCCCGTTGTTCCGGCGGTTCCTTCGCAATGAGTTCTTCGGGAAGCTCGTACGAATAAGTATCGAGTTCGTCGATTTCCGGCACGTCGGCAGACATTCGCAACAAACTTTCGGTCTGTAAGTCTCTTAATCTGGATGAAGGAAAGGGACACGCGAAACAGGAGCCAGCAGCGAAAACAGAGTGGTTGGTTCGAACGAGTTCGCTGTTTCCTCTGCACTCTCCCGTTCCAAATCTTCCCATCAAATAAGCAGGTTTTTGCTCGACAGTCGGTGCGGTCCAGGTTCGGTCAGGAGTACAGCCGCACTTCGACCTCCGTGCCTGCCGCGTAACCTTCGAGAGCCGACGGCACGATCACAAAGCCGTTGGCTCGGGTGGTCGAGGACAGGATCGACGCTCCGCTGAGAGCAACAGGTTCAATCCTGCCATCGTTGATTCGGACGCGGCAGTAATCAACTCGTCCAACCTGCGAAACGATTTTGGATTTGAGCGTTCCGGCTTCAGTACGATGAGGCCAGTCGGGATTCCGGCCCGCCAGACGGCGAATGGCTCGTCCCGCGAAGAAGTCGTAAGCACACAGACACGAGACCGGATTGCCAGGCAGCAGGAAAATCAGCGTCGCGCCGATCCGGCCAATGCCCGCCGGACTCGACGGTCGCATCGCAACGCCGTGGATTGGCAGTTCGCCGACTTCCCGAATGATGTTGGGAGCGTGGTCTTCTGTGCCGACACTGGAACCTCCGGAAATCAGCACGACATCTGCGCCGGGGTTCGTCACGGCGGCAAGAATAGATTCTCGATCGTCCTGACAGCGGATTCGCTCAAACAGGACTCCATCATCCCGAGGCACCAGCCCGGCGATAATATGCGAATTCGATTCGTAAATCTGAAAAGGACCGCGCTCAGAACCGGGTTCGGCGAGTTCGTTCCCTGTCACCACAATTCGCACGCGCGGCTGCCGCACTGCAGAAACGGCGGGCAGACCGAGCGACGCAATCAACCCCACATCCTGCGGTCGCAGCCTGTGGCCGGCTGCGAGTACCGTAGCGCCGGCGGCTACATCTTCAGCCGTGCGACCGATGTGTTTCAGCGAAGCCACCGTCGTTGTGATCTCAACCGAGCCTTCACGAACAGTCGCGTATTCAGCTGGGACGACCGCGTCGACTCCGTGGGGAATCGGTGCCCCCGTCATGATTCGAACGGCTTCACCGCGTTCTACCACACCTTCAAACGGCTGCCCCGGCATCGACACGCCGACGATTCGAAACGGCAGCGGGTTGTAGTCGCCAGCTCCGACCGTTTCGGCGGACTTGACGGCAAAGCCGTCCATGGCCGATCGATCAAATGCAGGTACGTCAATCGGCGAGGTAATGCCTGACGCGAGCACTCGCCCGTGTGCATCGCCAAGTGTGACGGCTTCTGAATTCAGCGGAAAAACGTTCGCGTCGATCCAGCGCAGCGCATCCTCGACGGACGTCCGCGATCGGAATCCTCGCATGCGGACGTCGTGCTTCCCGGTTGAATCGTCTGGTTGAGTCATGATTCAGTTGAGGCCAGCCAGTTGGAGAACTTCATGGTAATCCGCTGGTGTGTTCATGTTCCGAAGAGAGTCGAGCTTTGAATCAACAGCACGGAGTTCGTCCACGTGAATGCGAAGTGAGTTTGATTCGTCGAGCAGAAACAGCGGTCGCCGCCGATCCTCCGCCAGCAATTGCCGAGCGTGATCGGCCAGAGTCGTCCTGTAAACCGCTGCGAGGACGTGATCGTATTGCCCGTCGGTTGGAGCTGCCACATCATGGTTGCCAAGCAGTTCAA
>JABMPE010000546.1 GCA_013203845.1 Rhodopirellula sp.
AATCACACAGCCATCACAAACGATTCGGGGGAAAGGGGGCCTTCCGCCATCACCACGGCTCCCAGGTTGATTCCATCATTCATAATCGAAACTCAACCACGAAACGCCATTCCCACAAACGCATGAATAATCCGCGCTAGGAAGGTTAAGCGATGCTGGTACTGACGAGAAAGAACAGGGAAGCCGTTCAGATTGGAAACGTTCGGATTCTGATATTGAAGACAGGTCGGGGTGGCGTGCGACTCGGCATTGAAGCGCCGCCGGATACTCGCATCACGCGCGAAAAGGCGGCGACGGAATGCCAAAGACCATCGAAGACCGATCAAATGCAGCCACGACCAAACCCGACGGGCCGGGGTGCGTCGAGACGTGATCGGCAAGCCGTCAAACAATGCCGGCTGTCAGGTCGTTCTGTGTCTCGCGCAGCAGAAAGTGAGAACAGCGCGAATCAGTTTCGACCTGTTCGTCAGACTTACCGAAGAACGCCAGACGCTGGAGTCGATATTCGACTGAAGCCCGGTTTTCAAATCTGATCACGGCGATTCAGCAGGCAGCATGAACCTGAATCCGTGGTGAGTGTGTGGGAGCCGTGAAGAATGTGCTCACACAAACCAGAACGGGCTTCGGATCCTGACGTGCTGCTGTAGAATCCGCCGAAACAACCTTTGCTGTGTCGCGGTGTCCGGTCGACTCGAAACGACCGGCCCGCGGCACGGCGTTTTCGAGAGGGGTTGCCCCGATGGCTCATCTTTACCGGAATACGGTCCACCGATACGTGGACCCGGACGGAAAACGCTGTTCGAAGAATACACCTGATGCGTGCAAGACGGTCGAGAAGTCGAAGGCCTGGTATGGCCGCTACCGTGACGCTGAAGGCATTCAGCATCGCATCAGACTGGCGTCTGATAAGACGATCGCCCGGCAGATGCTCCACGAACTGGAGCGGAAGGCGCTGCAGCAATCAGCCGGGCTGGTCGATCCGTTTGAAGCCTGGCATTCCGTCCCGCTGACGACGCATATTGACGATTTCGTCGGCAGTCTGCGCGATGCTGGCCGATCGTCTGACTACTGGAAGCTCATCGAAACTCGCGTGCGGCGTATCGTTGAGGGCTGCAAGTTCCGCTTTATCGCGGATATTTCCGCCAGTCGCGTGCAACGGGAACTCGGCAAGCTGAAACGCGACGGGCTCGGACAACGGACCGTCAATCACTATCTGACTGCCGTGAAGCAGTTCAGCACGTGGCTGGTCTCTGATCGACGGACCGGCGACAACCGCCTGTCGCATCTGAAGGGCGGCAACGAAACCAAAGATGTTCGCCGCGTCCGTCGCGAACTGGCGACGGATGAAATTCAGCACTTGCTGGCGACGGCTCAACGGGAAAGGTCAATTCGGCATCTGACCGGCTGGGAACGGTTCACGTTGTACTCGGTCGCCATCGGAACAGGATTCCGGGCAAGCGAACTGGCGAGCCTCACGCCGGCTCACTTCGATCTGAAGGGCGTGGAAGTCGGAATCCCGACCGTACGAATCGACGCAGCTGACGAGAAGGCCGGACGTGGCGACCAGATCCCGCTGCCGCCTGAACTGGTCACCATGCTGCGTCCGTGGCTGGCGAAACTCTCGCCGACGGTTCGATTGTGGCCTGGTGAGTGGGCGGCGCAGCACGAAGGCTGCAAGCTCATCGAATACGACCTGAGAAAAGCGAGAGCGGCCTGGATCAAGCAAGCGGAATCAGACGACGAACTCGACACGCGGGAACGGTCCGGGTTTCTCTGCTATCGAACCGAAGACGGAACCGCTGATTTTCACTCGCTGCGCCACACATACCTTTCACGGCTGGGACGGTCGGGCGCATCGGCGAAAGCCATGCAGAAGCTGGCTCGACATACGACCGTCGAGCTGACGATTGGCCGCTACACTCACGCGAACCTCTACGACCTGGCCGCTGCGGTCGATGGCCTGCCGCCGCTGTTGCCGGTTCCGGAGTCTGACCGACCGGAAGCGGATTCGGTCGCTCTACGGGCAACTGGTACGACGGATGCCGGCAACTGGTCCGCGACTCAACCGAATACCAAAGCCGTTCCTGAGCAGAATTCTCACAATCCGGTGAGCGGATCAGACGATTCCGGCAAGCCATCCAGAATGGTTGGGCGCATGGTTGGACAAAAGGTTGGACAAAAGGTTGGACAACCGCCTGATTCCGGTCGACCTCAGTTGAGACTGATTGAAGCGCCGGACACTGCGGAGTCGACTTCAGAAACTGCCGACAGCGCAAGACCAAACCCGTTGCAGGGCAACGGGTTTGAGTCTGTCAGCGAGTCATTGAGAGTCGCTGAGAACGGAAAGCGGGAGTGGATGGGAATCGAACCCACCAAACCCCTTTTCAGGGGTTTCGCCGGGTTTGAAGCCCGGGGCAGTCACCAGATCTACAAACACTCCCGAAAACGACGCACGCCTCCCGATTCAGGTCAGCACCCTTTGACTCGTCAATCTGGTAACGATCATCAGGTGGCAGTAATAGTCATTGACAAATCTACTGGCGTTATGCAATCCACCATTTGATGTAGTTATTCAACCAGTTTTCAAACGGAGGGATGGCGCACAGCAACCGAAGCGGCATATAGACGACTCGCACCAGTGAGTTTCCCCCCAGATTTTCAGCCTCGTACCAGTACCAGAACATCGGGCCGATTGAATAGACGTAGACGATAAGCCCGATTGTGATCCGAACAGACCGCGACCACGGTTGATGGAGTTTCTTCAAACCTCGATCAGCCGACGTTGCGTCCGGATTGGAACATGGCTCACTCATTACCTCACCCTAACCAGCATCGTCCCGACAGGTCAATCGGCACGTTCCATCGCTCTATGATTTCTGAGAAACCGAGACAGGACCTTCTGCTGGCCATGATCAGCCTGAGAGTGATGAACACGCTGACGAGCCAAGGGTCAGAACTTTCGACTGCTTTCCTTCTCTGAAGTCGGAAAATCGGAAGGAATCTTCTGAGTCACTTTGCCGGTGGCCGCCCATTCGGCTCCGCGTTGCAGACTGACAATAAAACCGACGCACTCCTGCGAATAGTCGGCGTGCCCCATCGGCGTGTGAAAGATGCGTCCTTTGCCATAAGTCAGCGTCATGAGCATCGGTTCGTGGCGTCCACTGCCGCCGACCTGTGAATCAGCGTACGCCGTCGCCAGCACCTGCATGTTAACGGCAGGGCCGCGAAGC